>DASVPU010000502.1:0-3272 GCA_036389475.1 Solirubrobacteraceae bacterium | reverse complement strand
CTAACGACTCGGCAAGAGCTATGCGCGCTGCTGGCTACTGCCTGCGCATCTCCCTCTCAGCTGAAGTGCGTGCCATTTGCCCAGCGCGACCCTACAGAAACGGCCCTCAGATCAGACGAGTTCCACCGGCGCGTGCCCGCCGTGTCCTGGGGGGATCGCGGCCTGTGAGACGGCAGGCAGCATTGCTGCGGCGAGGCCGCAAGCAGCGATGACGCTGATGATGGTGGTGCGGATCTTGGGGTGCATGTGAGGCCTCCGGTGAGGGCGGTGGTGTTACCCTCTTGCATTGATTGAAGCGGGCGTTAGCTCGCGGCTGCTCTTGAGTGCAGCTGCTATGACGGGAGTCGCGCTCGGCAGGAATTGATACGTCTTAGATGCGCGTTCTGTACGCCGTAAGCAACCGTTAATACGGCCCGTTCGAGCAAGTGAGCGTACCCTGATGGTGGTGGCGTTGGCCCTGCGTGCAACGCCCGAGCGTGATCGGTTTCTGTTCAGGCGTGGGGAGTCGTCTCTTGGCCGCGGTTCGGTTGGAGTGACCGGATGCGCGCCAGAGGCCTTCGAGGTCGCCATGGTCAAGGCCGGCGGGCGGGGGAGGTACGTGTGAACACTGCGCAGGTGCCGAAAACACCATCTGCGGCCAGGGATATGCCTACAACGATCGTGCGGGTGCTCACCGGCGCGAGGCGCCGGACGCGCAGCTGACAGCAACCGCGACTACCCAGCCTCCCACGCACAGGCCGCGTCTTGAAGCGAAGCGGACCGCCGACCGTGCGGGGCCCATACGCCGGGGCCGGATCGTCACGCGACAGCGCGACCGCAACCATCAGACTCTTTATCGCCCGACGTTCGACACGTCGTGCGGGTGCGTCTCAACGGCCTCATCTACAGCGCCCAGGCAACCACCCAGGCGATCGCGCCGATGACGATTTACATTGCGGCTCGATGACTTACCAGCAACTAGGGTGAGCCGAAGGCACCGACGCAACCGCCGCGCTTGATGTCGCACGCTCAACCGCGCACCGCGCCTGTCGACGCTTACGGGGTGCGGGCATGGACGCCGCGAGAGGACATCGCGGCCCAGGCATGACGCCCGATGCCTGGGATCGACCGCTACCTTGAGGCACAGCGACTGCTCGTCAGTCAGCTACTCGACGACGTCCGCGCCGGCCGCGCGAAGCCCTGCCTCGGATGTCCATGCTCGGGAATCCCTCGAAGCGCTATGAGATCCTCAAGAGCGTCCGTCCGACGATCGGCGTTGAGCCGCGGTCTCGCTGCGGCGTACGCAATGCGCTCTCGCCGACGATGGAGGAGATCGCCGTGATCGGCACCCGCGACGCAGTGCGCCGCTACGACGCGTTGCACGCCCGCGGGTGAGGTCTTCAGCACAGACGGACTCGCGCGCCGCGTGTGGGCAAAGAAGACCCAGCGTGCAGGCTCGGACCGTCGAATGTCGTCACGCGCCTGCGCCGGCGCCGCTCATCCATGGACCCTGAACGCCGCAACCCGACGTCCGATGCCCTTGCTCAGCACGCATCCACGGCGTCGTCACGCCTGGTCCACTCGCGATCGCGTTCACTGACCAAGACGCGTACCCTGCTTGTGCTCGGTGTCCCGCGGCGGGAGCGCTTCTAAGAGATCGCCCGCCCGGCGGCATCGGCGCGAGTGCCTACCGTCGCCATTACCCGCGACGATGCCCTCGTGCACCGTGTCAGTGAGCGTCGGGCTCGCGCGCCTGATACGCAGGGCTGCCCCCGTCTTTTGTGGGGACTACCTCCCTGGCCGGGCAGCAGGCTCTCAGACAGACTTTCACTCGTGATTCGCGACAACCCCAACCCCATCACGCTCAGCAACAGCAACCAGGCAGGACAAAAGACACACATCGTTGCACCCTCTCGCAGGCTCGGTCTGAGCGTCCTGGCCAACGGTTCGTTTTCATCAATTAGCCACAGCTGTCGATCGGTGCGCGTCCCCCAACACCACGGGGCGGAGCGCACGACCGTCACGCGACCGACTCAAAGGAGGCAAGTCATGTCGGTTCATCGGCCCAAACCGCCGCCGTGCTGAGAGCCTGTGCACCGTGTTGACGACGCCGCGACCCTGGCGCTTCGAACACGGCGTCAGGCCCATCCAGAAGACGCGCTACCACAGCGAGTTCTGATGCCCATGAAGCTCGCGACCGCGCAAGCGATCACCTCACGCCGAGTGCGCGGCGCATCCACGGCCGCTCGATCCAGGCGGCCGTGGACGCGAATCCTGACGACCGCCAGTCAGGTCGCTTGGATGGGCGTGCTCGGCACGCGCGACGCGTCACGTTCAAGTGCTCCGCGCGTTCTGTCTGATGTGCTGTCGATCATCCGCCGTGATGTACGTCGCGCGGCTGATCTGCTCAGACAATCGGTGTGCCACGCAAACGCTCATCCAAGCGCGCGTCTCGCGTGAGCTTGAAACGCTTGTCTGTGACTGCGGCTGCGCGCACGTGCTCATGTCTAAAGTGGTGTAGCGCTTGTCGGTGTTGTCGCAGTAGTTGATGGTTGCTGTTCGAACCCGAAGGGTTTTGAACAGCTTTCCGCTCGCGCCCGCGTGCGAGCCGGCGCCGGCTCCGGCGGCGATGGGCTTCAGCTCCTCGTCGACGTCGTGCTCGCCAAGGACGAGCGCGAGCGACTCCTCGGAGAGATAGCGGTGGCTGACGAGCCATTCGTCGTTTTGCTCGATCAGCAGCGCGCCGGCGAGCCGGTGGCCGGCCCGAAGATCCGGTCGGCCCGCAGGCCAAGCGCTTTCTGGACCGCCCCCGTGCGCGGGCCTCCCGAGCCGATCTTCAGCGGCGCAAGGGCGCTCGCCGCGTCGATAAGGCGAGCGCGCAGAGCACGGCGAGGACCAGAGGTCTCGCCGCGGCACACACGCGCCATCGCGTTCTCGTCGTCGTCGTCGACATCGGATCTCCGTTACGCACCGGCGGCCTGCGAGGTGAGCCGACTGGCGCGCGCGAAATTGCGCTACGACGCTCTGACGCGGCGATTCGCCCAGGGCAACCCGACTACGAGACGGGCCGTCGTCGGTCCCCGCTCCTCCGCCCACGAGGCGCGGCGATTCGGCTCCAGCTGGCCGTTCTACCAACAACAAGTCCTTCAGCGTGCACGACGGCTTACAGCCGAAGGGTGCCGGCGCCGCCAGGGCCGGTTGCCGGCGCGTGCAACGATGCGAGGCGTGATCGACGTCGTCCACTTCTCCGACCCGGGCTGCCCGTGGGCATATTCCGCCTCCCCCGCGCTCAC
>DASVPU010000501.1:0-3433 GCA_036389475.1 Solirubrobacteraceae bacterium | reverse complement strand
TGTTTGCAGCAGCACCGCCAACGCCCACGAGGGCGCGGGCCGACAACGCGCGTGCGACCGGCTGGACGCTCGCGGTGCGACTGAGAGAGCGGCAACCGCGGGGCGTGGGCGCGCGTCAGCGCGCAAGAAGCCCGCGTCTCCCCGGAGGCGACGAAGATCCGTCCGACCGTCCGGTACAGTTGCTGCACGACTTGGGTTTGGTGCGCGGCGATAGCCGCTATGTGCTTGACCTTGACGAGAGACCGGGCTCCACCCCGGTCTTTCGTGTCTTCAGGCCCGCGCCGATCGGCCGCGTGATCTAGACGGCGAGCGCCTCCTGGATCGGCGCCGGGAGCGTCTGGACCGGACGAGCGGCGCGGACGGCGTGCAGCCGCCAGCGGTCATCGTCGCCCCGCACGGGGGCGATCTCGTCGTAGCGGGGGTCGACTGCCTGGATGCGCTGCGCTGCATGACGCAGCGCCTTGCGTGCGTCGGTGGGACGCGCGAAGTTCATGCCGAGTGTCGCGTAGAGCTCGTCGCCGAGGTCAGGGGCTGTAGCGATGCATTCGGTGTGGTCGCCGTCGTCGACTGCGAACGGCTCGGCTTGCAGGAAGACCCACAGCCGCAGCGCAAGCCCTGCAAGTCCCCGCATGGTCGGGAAGTGCAGGTAGGTGACGTTGCCGGAGCGCAGCTGCTCGACGAGCCATGGGCCGAGCCATACACGGTAGGAGTCGCCGCGGCGCGCCGCGATCTGGCTGACGTTCGGTGCGTCGTCCCACAGGGTCTCCTGCTGCGTGAACAGACGGCCGTCGCGCGCGATCATGCGAACGGGTTGGCCCGGCCTCCGGGAGTCGGCGCCGTAGGCGTTGATCTCGACCTTGAACAGCCGTTTGATCGACTCGCGCAGCAACCGGCGCTCTTCCCCGCTGGGGGCGTGGCCGTAGATGGCCTGGCCAAGCTTGTAGAGCGTGAAGGCGATCGAGTCGCTGGCGGTGTCGCCGCCGCTCTCGCGCCACCGCTCGATCGCGAAGGCCAGGACCTTGAGGTCGATGAGTCCGAGTCGGCGACTCATCGCAAACGAGCCGAGCAGGGTTCGCGCGGTAAGTGCGTTGGGCCCAGTGTCTTCAGGGAGGCCGTTGAGCTCAAGCGGGGCAAGTCGAGCGAAGTTCGTCTCGATGCTGCCCTGGTCGCGGTCATAGCGCGAGCGCATGAGCGCGAACCTGACGTGACCATCGGACGGAACGCGCGGGGTAGGAACGCTCCCGCGCGTCGTCGCCGCGAATTTCGCCCGAAAACGCGCGGCGCGCGTGCTCCGACGGGGTAGATCGGCTCCCGAAGCGACCGGGTAGCGCGGCTCCCGCTTTAACGGGGTAGCGCCACTCCCTACGTCCGGGACACGAGATGGCTTGCTGGCGCTTCAACGGGGTAGCGCCACTCCCGTGCTTGTGCGCAGCGTTTCCTCGGCTCCCGCTGGGTCGCGGTCCGACCGCACGTAACGCTGCTCTGCGCTCGGTGGGACGCCTCCTCGGCTGGGAAGCGGCAACGGGGGCAGATGGAACGGGTGTGCCCGACTTGGCGGCGGCGCGGGGTAGGTTAGCTCCCGGGCAACGAGATGGCCGAGCGCGCGGAATGCGCGTTCTTATCGGACGCGCGCACCGCTGCGGTCTACGTCGCCGCGTTCGCGTCCCGTGGCACTACTCGCCGAGCTCACGCTCGGGCGCTTCGGTTTCGGCGTAAGTGCAGCTGGTCGGCTTTCCAGCAGTCGGCGCGTCTCGACGGCGTTGTCTGGACCGAAATGCATTAGAGCTTGGAGGACTTCGTTGAGGCTGGTGCGAAAGCGCTGCTCGGCGAGTTCATCGATGACGTTCATGGCGTGGTCGCGGAGTTGAGCGTCGACGCGGAGCGTCGTGGCGTGCTTTCCAGCGCCGATATAGGGATGGTCGGGCGCCTCGTCGGGGCCCACGTCGAGTACGGCGCGCCAGCGCCGTACTAGGGCCCGTGTGTCCGCGGGGCTCTGCGGTCCATTGGCCAACAGGACGTGGACGATCGCGGTCACGCTCGCGGGCGTGTTCTCGCTACCTAACGCACGCACAAGTCGTCGGTAGCGCTGGTGAAGAGGCTCGGGAAGACGGACGGTGATCATGTAGCCGGCGCCAGCGCCAGCGCGCGCCAACGTCCCGCGCTGCGACAGTGGGCGGTCGGCTTCGTCGCGCTCCTCACTCGCGACCGCCGGCTGGGCAGGCAGCGGTGCAGGCGGTCGGCGTATCGCCTTCGCCGACGTCGTCTTTGCTGCGGCTCGCTTGGCCACAGGCGTGCGTTCGCGATGTCCTATGGCGGGATCGCCGCTGTCCTTCTCCGGAAGGGCTCCCTGCGTCTGCGTGGGCCCCGGCATCCCTGGTAGGGCCCCGCGGCCGCGGCGGCGCGTGATCAGCGGCGGCTCTTGTGGCGTCATGCGACCACCTGTTCTGCGGCACCCGCGACGATCGCTGCGACCTCGCGGTAAGCCTCGGCGACGCGACTATCGGGCTCGAGGACGATCGTCGGTCTTCCGTAGGCGGGCGCGTCGGCTACGCGGACAACCATGGGGATCTCGGCGGTCAACCGCGGTATGTCCAGCATGTCGAGCGCTTCGTGCGCGCGTCGGCGCGAGCGCCAGCGCTTGTCGCGCTGAACGATCAGCGCGCCTAGGAGCCGCGCAGTCGGATTTATTTCGGCGAGCTGCTCTTCGATGAGGTCGACCATTTTCACGACGCCGTTGAGGTCGAACGTCGAAGGGCGAGCTGGCACGATCACGTCATCGCAGGCGATCAGAGCCAGGCCGCTGAGTACGCCCAGGCCGGGGGGTGTGTCGATCAGGACGAAGTCGTAGGCGATGTCGAGCAGCGGGCGAAGCAGGTCTCGCAGGCGCTGTTCGTAGCCGTCGTGTTCGGAGATCTCGTTAACGACGTCTGCGAGATCGGCTGTGCACGGCATGAGGTGCACACCGCCGGGCATCGTCTCCCCATCGCGCTCTCGCATGATCGCTCCGCTCGCGCCGCGATGCGGGTTCTGCAGGACATCTTCGAGGCGCGTGCCCGGTTCGTCTTGAGCGCCGAAGGCCTCCGTCAGGTTCATCTGCGGGTCAGCGTCGACTAGGAGCACGCGGAAGTTGCGTTCGACTAGCGCGGGCCCGAGGTTGGCGACGGAGGTCGTCTTTGAGACTCCCCCTTTCTGGTTGGCAAACACGACTATCCGTCCCATTTTGCGCTGGCGCTGCCTTTCGTCGACCGATACCTCTATATGGCTTTCGTGACGTGCGGCAACAAATCCTGCTGGCGCTGGGTATTTATGGCCGTACGACACCAAGCCTACATGGCAGTAGGTCACTATAGCAATATGGCGACGATGCTATATTAGAGCAAAGCAGCAATACGCATTGGCGATATCTGGCCCTGACGGCGCGCGCACGCTGGTC
>DASVPU010000500.1:0-5120 GCA_036389475.1 Solirubrobacteraceae bacterium | reverse complement strand
TGGTCACCTCGCCGCATTGTTGGGTACCTCAGCGGACATTCCGGAGTTAGAAGGACCTCAAGGAGATAACCAAGCACCTGGCTCTTCCACGCGCGTCCATGCGGTTGTTACCATTTCTGCCCCAACGGATTTCCTGCAACTTGGCCATGATCGCCCTGACTCGGCAGAAGCTTTACTCATTGGCGGGTCACTGCACGCCAAGCAGGACCTGGTGCGTATGGCCAATCCTATCACCTATGTGCATCCTAACCCTCCGCCTTTTCTGATTATTCATGGTGAGGAAGACGACGTTGTGCCTATTGGTCAATCTCAGCTGCTCTATCAAGCACTCCAGCAGCTGGGCGGGGATGTGACGTTTGTTCCGCTTCCCGGTGAGGGGCACATGTTGGGTGACATCTATGACACACAGGTGGAACCGATGATACGCAACTTCTTCATTAAGCATCTTAAGCGCTAAGGGTCTCGGAAGTTTCAAATCATCCCAACCATGGCGTGCATCAGTTGGCTGCGGGGGTACTGTGGAGCAATCCGCATAACCCACGTTGCGACCTACAGCCAGTCAGTGCGGTAGGCCAACACGAACAAGATAACCTCAAGTGAGCGGGCAGTGCGCGGGTGGTCATGTCCCAATGCTCAGAACCGTCCCCACAGGTCAGGAGCCAGCCGCCGCATCTGCCGGTTTGGTCCCACCCGCAGCCACAACGCCGCCGCTCACCACGTCAGGCACCTCATCTTCATGCTGACCGCGCGAACAACGATACCTGGCCGTAACACTCTGGCTCAACCCCAGCATCTCCCGCTCGGTCTCGCTCAACTGGCCGGTCAACCGGTCGTTCAGCTCGCTCATAGACCCCCTGTTTCATGTGCTCCAACTGATCAGAGATCACTCCATACTGGGGGTGCCAAATTTGCCAGAGCCACATCTCCTGACCACAGCGCGGACATGCCAGCGGATCGCCGCCGAACGCTGCTTGTATCCGTTCCCGATACCCAGGGTATGTGATTGGCGCAGCATCGTCCGTGGTGATCACCGGTTGTGCAACGACCCGCAGCACCCGCACCAACTGTTCACGCACCTTTTTGAGGATGCACGTGGCCTGCAACCCATAGTAGGCCCTAAACTAGCGAAGCTGACACCAGGGGCAAAGCACATAAGTAGACCGCGTCCCAATGCTTTGTAGCACCAAGACACCAAAACCGAGAATTGGCTCCGGCTGAATCAAGTTGCCTTCATTTCAGCGCATCAGAAAGCCATCCATAACGGAGGTTGTCTCCCATAGCAGCTTCGCTTACTTTACCCCAAACAGGAGGCCACGACGACCGTACTGTAAACAATTTCAGCCTTAGAAAACTGACTGGAAACCGACTTTTGCACCAAAAACTAGTACTACGGTTGCGCTTGTACCGGGTGGGGGACTCGGAGCGAAGCAGCCGCTCCGAGAAAAAAGCTCTCGCACGCCTTCCCACAAGAAAGCGTATCAATGATGCCAGAACGGCGGACCCGAACGCGCTCGGGTCCGCCGTCTGTGTGAGGTAACCGATCACTACCAGCAGCCGATCACTACCAGCAGCTGTAGTCGAAGTCGAGGCCCGGGCCGCTGCCGCCGTCGGGAGAGGTGTACCGCGCAGCCAGATCCACCCCCCAGGAGGGCATCAACCCGTAGGGGTTAGGCACTACGTACCACGCGCCGCCCTCGGCCGTCTGCGACGACACCGAGACGCCGTTCATCGACGTGCCGTGTGGGTGCGGCCGGAGGGTTGTCGTGAGCGACCAGTCGCAGATCGCCCAGCCGCTGACGCTGAACCACGGCCCCTCGTGGTTCGTGTACTTGTGGAACTGGACATTCACCGGGACAGTCTCGTGTGTCTCGAAGTCCACAAGCGTGATCGTGCTCGACCCGAAAGGCCACGGCCAATCGACACGGATCGCGAAGTAGCCGTAGAGATCGAGGTACACGCTCATGTTCGACCAGCCGAACGAGAACTGCGAGTATGCGCCAGCCAGCTTCGACGTGACGCCCCAGGCGAGCGAGAAGTCCGAGAACCCAGTCAGCGTGACCGCGAGGTTGTTCACCGTCGGGTTCACGCCGATGTGGTACGCCCACGGGAACTCCAGGAACCCGCCCTCGTCTAACACGCCGCTGCCGGACCTGTAGTAGTTGTACGAACCCCACACGTTCGCGTAGAGCGTGCTGGTCGCCGGCGAGGATGTGAAGCGGATGCCGGAGCCCGAGGCGTAGACGTTGGTGGTCGCACCGAGGTCGGTCATGCCGAACGAGAGGCGCGCCTTCAGGTCGCCGCCGAACAGACTGGCGTCGGCGTACGCGCTCGCGTCGAGCGTGCTCGCGCTGGCCGAGTACGCCAGCGTTGGGCCGTTGCCGGAGGGGTCGCGCCCGAACGTCAGCGTGAAGTCGGCCGGGAGCTGCGCGAGGGACACGTAGCCCTGGTAGTTCGCGCTCTGCGGCACCACCCGGAACGCGGCGTACACGTTCGCGATCGCCGCGGTCGCGTCCCAGGCCAGCGTCGACTGCCCGTTCTGCAGTGTGTAGGCCACGTGGATGTCATCCGGGATGTTCGAGACCTCAAGATGGCCGTGGTTCACGCCAAAGGTCGTGTCGGCCCAGAGCGAGCCCATCGGCGCGCTCTGCGTGAGATCCAGCCGCGTGCGCTTCCCGCCGCCGGTGAGGTCTTCGGTCTTCATGCTGAACGCGAGCGACTGCGGGCTCGGGATGTCGTTCAGCTGGACGTAGGCGTCGAGCGCCGGGGAGACCAGGTTGTCAAGCTCGACGTCCGCCACCAGGTAGGTCTGCGACGGGCGCCAGTTCGTCAGCGAGTACACGTTGTTGCGCGAGTCGATCGTCAGCGCCGTGGGCAGGCCGGTCAGCCACACCGACGCCTTGATCGCGCGGGCCGTGCCGGAGGCGCCGTCGCGCACCGCCATACCGTGGACCGTCGGCGGGGTGGGCGTCGCGCTGCGCGCGGCCTGCGTCCCGTACTCGGCGTAGGCGTAGAGATCCGGGTTGGCGTTCGTCGTCACGCTCGTGGCCTCGCCGAAGGTTGCCTGGATGCTCGACGGCAGCGCCGAGAGCGTCGCGTAGAGGTAGGCGCGCTCGCCGGTGAGGAAGTTCAGGTCGCCCTGCGCGGCGAACGGCGCGCCGCCGCCCATGCGCAGATCCACGTACGTGGCCTGGCCCGAGCGCTTGTACTCGACGTAGCTCACCTGGCTCATCTTGAAGCTCGCGCCGACAAAGTCGGGCCCGCTGGCGCTCTGCGTGTAGGCCACGCTCAGGTGGTTGTTCGCGCCAGCCGGCACCTGCGCGACGAGACCGCGCTTCGAGAGCGAGCCGGTGATGCTCGCGATCGGCGCGCTCGCCGAGAACTTGGCGAGGCCGTCGTCCACGTCGAGCCGCAGATCCCGTGGGATCCCGGTCGCCGTCGCCGAGGCGCTGAGCGCGGACGCGCGGTCATACATCGCCGTGGCGAGCGAGTCGATCGCGCCGTTGGCGCTGTAGCTAATCGAGAGCGGGTCGCTCACGCCGGTGATCGACCAGGCGCTCGGGATGCCGGAGACGCTGGAGGCGAACGACTGCACGAGCCCCTGCGCATCGTACTTAGAAGTGGCGACCGTGGCCGAGGTCACGCGCGACGATGCCGTGTAGGCGATGTTGAACGGAGGGTTGATCGTGAGGCCGATCGTGCTCGGGATGTCGCGCACGTCAGCCGCCAGCGTGGTCTTCGACGACGGCGTCGCGGTGCTGGGGATGACCACATCGCTGAAGCGGACGCGCGGGATGGTCGCGTTCGCGTTGTAGGTCAGATTCGTAGCGCTGCCGGACCCGGAGACGATCTTGAAGTCGAGGTGCGTGGGCAGCTGGTCGATGATCGTGACCATTTCGCGGCGCGACGAGCCGCGGGCCATCGCGACGCTGGCCGTGACCGACGGGGCGCTGCTAGCGTCCAGCGCGCCCTCGATGACGCTCTGCGTGCCCTGCGGATAGAAGCTGAGATCCGCCCGCAGCGTGTCCGGGACCGGGTCGAAGCGGATCGCTGCGCGGGTCGGATTGCTCAGCGACGGGTCGCTCAACAACGGGTTTGTCCGCGCGTGCTCGGCGAGGAGCGTGAGCTTCCGCCCCGGGCCGGAGCGCGTGATCTCCGCGCGCAGGCGCACATCGCCGGCGAGCGCGGCGGCCGTGTCCTTGACGGTGACGCGGGCTTCCTGGACATCGCCGAGGGTCTCCTCGCGCGCGTCGAACCCGGCCAGGACCTGTAGCTCGGCGGGGACAACGCGGTAGATCACGTACACCTGCGCCGGCATCGGCGTGCGGAGGGAGCGCACGGACAAGGACGCCGCGAAGCCGGTCAGCAGGAAGTCGGGGTTCTGCGTGGGAGTCAGCTGGACGACGACCTCGGGGCCGATCGCGCCGTCGAGGTCCAGCGGCACCGGCGTCCCGAGCGGGACCTTGGTAGGCGCGCAGGTGACCGGGCCGTTCCCGAACGAGCCGCACGCCAGGTACATCCCGACGTCTAGCAGATCTTGGATCAGCGCCTCCGGCGGGGCGCTCGCCACGACGGCCAGCTCAGGGACGCTGCTGAGCAGGTTCTCCAGCAGCGCCGGGATCGGGACCCGCAGCGACTCGGCCGGCACGCTATCGTCGACGACGGGCGGCGGCGGGGCGAGATGCCCCTCGACACCAGGCGCCTCGGTGGCCGGCGGGGCCTTAATAACCCGATTCGCCTCGTGCAGCTTGTCGTAGTAGGCGTTGATCTGCTCCTGGCTCATGCCGGGGAACTGCGGGATGCCGGCATCCACCGGCTCGGTCGGGGCCGGCGACCGGCTGGCGGCGGCAGCCTTGAGCTTGCCGATAAATCCATCCTTCTCAAAGATGACGGCGTAAAGCAGGAACGCCAGCTCCTCGAAGGTCTTCTGGTCCTTCGCGGCGTCGCCGGTCCACACATCGCTGCCAAAGTCGGGGAGCGTCGCCTGCCAGTGCTCGATCAGGCGCACGATGAGCCCGGCCTTGGCGTCGTCGCTCAAGTTGTTGAACCCGTCATCGTAGAGGCCGGGCCGGTTGAGGTACGCCTCAAGCTCATCGGGCACGAGGAATCGCGCCGTCCACGTT
>DASVPU010000499.1:0-12473 GCA_036389475.1 Solirubrobacteraceae bacterium | reverse complement strand
GCAGTGGCGCGGCGCTGCGCGAGCGCCTGCAGATCGCCAAGGCGGCCGTCACGGACCCCTGGCTTGAGCGCGACGACCCCTACCACCCGCGCCAGTTCGACGACCTCCCCACGCCCGACGACACAGAGTTCGCCGAGCCCGCGCTCGTCGGCCCGCCCGCCGGAGGCGAGCGATGACCTACGCCTGCCACACCGATGACATCCCACTCGGCGAAGGCCGCGCGATCACGCTTGATGAGCGCCGGATCGCGATCTACCGCACCACCAGCGGCTGGTACGCACTGGACGCCATCTGCCCGCACCGCGGCGGCCCGCTCGCCGACGGCATCGTCTGCGACCGCGCAGTCATCTGCCCGCTACACGACCGCCGCTACGACCTCAAGACCGGCGAACCGCTCAGCGCCGGCGAGCCCGTCACCGCGCACACCGTACAGGTACGCGGTCAGCGCGTCTTCGTCATCATCGCCGAGCCGGCGCGCGTCGCGGCCCAGGTCACGTGACCGAGTTGCGACCCCTGCCGCAACCGATGTTGGCGGCCTGCCCGTCCGGATATCCGTGATAGCTGATCAGCTGGTGCGGCAGGCTCACCTGGACCTGGCAGCCGAACCGGGCCGTCTCCCCCCGGCTGCCTCTCCCCTAGTCGGGATCAACCTGTTGGTTTCATCGTGGTGGCCGTACGGCGACGAAGCGCAGTCCGTCGACGCGCACGATCAGGCAATCGCCGGCGGCGTCAATCGGGGGGTTGCCGCAGCCGCCGGCGTTGTTGAGGGTCACGCGCACCTCGACTGCTCGGCCGCGGCCGAGGTAGGTGAAGCCGGTCAGGTCGCGGCGGAAGCGTGTCAGCGCGTAGGCGCCGGTTGACAGGCGGTAGCGGTAGGCGCCCGCGCGCGACGGGGGGCAGCCGCCGGGGTCGCCGGCGCAGTAGCGCGCCCAGTACAGGTTGGCGCCGACGAAGGACGGGCCCGCAAAGCTTTGGCCGCCGAGCCCGCAGAGCATTGACGCCAGCCGCCGCGCGCGCGGGCCGATGGTCTGCAGGTGGATCTCCTTCAGCCCGCAGATGCCGCCGAAGTGGCCGCGACCGTAGGTGACGTTGACCGCCAGCCGCCTGCCGTACAGTCGATTTCGTCGACCGCCTGCAGCGCTTCCCGCCCGATTGAGCATCCGGGCGGCCCCTCGCTCTCAGCCGACGGATTCCGCCCCTGACACGTCGACGTACTGGCCGATTCGACACCCGCCGTTGATGCTTGCAGGTGCCGCCAGCACGACCCCGGCGCGGTGCCCGGCGACCCGGACGCCGAGTCGCGCGGAGGTGGGATGGATCGCCCAGAGCTAGACGAGGTGCATCAGGCGCGTGTCGCGGTCGCCGAGGATGCGATGGCGCGGCGTGCAGTCGACGAAGAGGCCGACGGACTCGAGCTGGAAGACGGCGTCGACGACATCCTGCTCGCCGATCTGCGGGTAGTCGGTCTTCAGCTCGGAGAAGAGCTCCGGCGTGCTGCGCGAGCCGTCGGCGAGCTCGACGAGGCGGTGGATCGCGCCATCGGGATCCGGGATCGACGTGATGTCGTGGCTGCCGACGATGTGCAGCTCACCACCACCCCGCAGGAGGGGTGCCGACGTCTTCAGCCGTGGGCGTGGTGCTGCGTTCATGGGGGCTCCTTCGGTGTCCTCGGTGTTGCTCACAAGGGAAAGAGGGCCCAGACTCCTGGCTGATACAGGCAGATTTGCGCGGAACGCGTCCGCTGGGAGCGAGATAGTCCTCGCTTCCGTGCGCTGCATCAGGCCACGCTGGCCAGCGCAAAGAGCGAGTGCAGGTATACCTCGATCGCGACGAGCCGAGAAGCAACAGCCCGAGCCCGAAGAGGAACACGTACGAGAGCTCGTTGGAGGTGTGTCGAACTCGATCACGACCGAGCCGCTGCCACCCACCCTCGACCCGCCCGTCGAGCTTCAGATCGCTCACGAGTGCACGCAGCCCGACGCGCGTACGCTGACGCTCGTGCTGCGTCATGCCGATCCCGCCCGTGACGCTGCCGCCTGCGCTGCGATCTATGCCCCCTACGTCGCCGAGACGTACGTCTCCTTCGAGGAGGTGCCGCCGACGGCGCAGGAGGTCGCCGAGCTGATCGAACGATCCTCGCGAACGCACCCCTGGCTCGTGCTCGAGCAGGACGGGCGGGTCGTCGGGTACGCCAAGGCCTCGCCGCACCGGACCTTCGCCGCGTACCGCTGGGCCGCCGACGTCGGCATATACGTCGATCCCCTGCACCAGCGCCGCGGTACCGGCCGGCGCCTGTACGAGGCGCTCTTCGAGCTGATGACCCGTCAAGGCCTGCGGATCGCCTGCGCCGGCATCTCGCTGCCCAACGACGCCAGCATCGCCCTGCATCGGGCGCTCGGCTTCGAGCACGTCGGGATCTACCGCGACATCGGCTGGAAAGCCGGCGCTTGGCGCGACGTGTCGTGGTGGCAGTTGCGGCTCGGCGCTGACGAAGCCGACCCGCCCGCCGAGCCGCGCGAGCCACAGCGCCTGCCCGACGATCCGTGACCGCGGTCTTCGTCGGCCTCGACCTTGGTACGCAGAGCGTGCGCGCCGTCGCCGTGTCAGCCGCCGGCGAGGTCCTCGGCCGCGGATCGCACCCGCTGACGAGCCGGCGCGACGGCGTCCGCCACGAGCAGGACCCCGAAGCGTGGTGGACGGCGCTCGCGGCTGCGTCCCGCGAGGCGCTGAGCGAGATCTCCCCTCAGAGCGTCGCCGGCGTCGCGACCTGCGGGACGTCCGGCACGATCGTCCTGCTGGCCGACGACGGCCAAGCCCTCGGGCCGGCACTCATGTACGACGATGCGCGCGCGTCAGAGCAGGCGCGGTGGCTGGGCATGCCGTCGAGCTGGGCGCTGCCGAAGCTCGCATGGCTGGTCGAGCAGGGCGCCGGCGGCGTCAGGCTCGCCCACCAGCCCGACGTCATCACCCGTCGCCTCGTCGCCGATGACGTACCCGCCGACGGCAGCCACGCGCTGAAGACCGGCTACGACGTCGCCGCCGACGCCTGGCCGAAGGCGCTGCGCCACGACTACGGTGGTCTGCTTCCAGACGTTGTCCGTGCGGGCTCACAGCTCGGCGTCGTCTGCCCGCAGGCCGCCGCGCAGACCGGGCTGCCCGCCGGCACGCCGGTGATCGCCGGCATGACCGACGGCTGCGCGGCGCAGATCGCCGCGGGCGCGCTGCGCGTGGGATCGTGGAACTCCGTGCTCGGCACGACGCTCGTGCTCAAGGGCGTCTCGCGGCAGCCGATCGACGACCCCCAGAGCAGCGTGTACAGCCACCGCTCGCCCGACGGTCAATGGCTCCCCGGCGGCGCCTCGAGCAGCGGCGCCGGGATCCTGCCGGCGACCTTTGCGAAACGCGACCTCGACGAGCTCACCCGCCTCGCCGCCGCCCACGAGTGCACGAGCGTGCTCGCGTACCCGCTCGTCGGGCGGGGCGAGCGCTTCCCGTTCGTCGCCCCCGACGCCGAGGCGTTCCTCGTCGGCCGCCCGGCTGACGAGGCTGAGCACTTCGCCGCCCTGCTGCAGGGGCTCGGGTTCGTCGAGCGCCTGTGCTTCGACTACCTGCGCCGTCTCGGCGCCCCCACCGACGGCGAGCTGAGCCTGACCGGCGGAGCGACCCGCAACAGCCACCTCAATCAGCTGCGCGCCGACGTGCTCCAACGACCGGTCCGCCTCGTGCACAACGCGGAGTCGGCGTTTGGGATGGCGATTCTCGCGACGGCCACGGTGCAGGGCGAGCGCGTCGCGCACGCCGCAGCCCGGATGTCGCGCACGCGCGAGGTCATCGAGCCCCGCACCGATCGCGCTGAGCACCTGACCGAGCGCTATGGCCGATTCGTGGCCGAGCTCGAGCGGCGCGGCTGGCTGGGTACGGAGCGCTGATGACCCAGGGGCGTGCGATGAGTCACGGTGCGCGCCGTGGTCTATGACTACGTTGTCGCAACCACGCGCCGGGTGACCCGGCGCCGAAAGGAGAAGGCATGGGACAGCCGGTAGTCCACTTCGAGATCATCGGGAAGGACGCGGAGGCGCTCAGGAGCTACTACTCCGAGCTGTTCGGGTGGGAGATCAACTCCGAGAACCCGATTGGGTACGGGGTCGTTCAGCGCGACGGGAACACGAACGCCGACGGCGTCGGCATCGGCGGTGGCATCGCGGCCGGACCCGACGACTATCCCGGGCACGTCACGTTCTACATCGCCGTACCCGACGTGGAGGCTGCGCTTGCGAAGGCCGAAAGCCTCGGCGGCTCCCGGGTGATGGGCCCGGAGCAGGTGATGGACGGAATCGAGATAGGCCTCTTCGAAGATCCTGAGAAGCACGTGATCGGAGTCGTGAAGTCGACCGCGTAACGCTCCACGAGCAGGCAGGGCCCGTCCCGACCGCGGGGCCCTCGCGGGCGTGAACCCACGGGCACGGGTTGCAAGGTGCGAGGCGAGCGCCATAGGACATCGGTCCGCGGATCGCCGGACGCGCTGACTCGTGCGTCCGTCCACCGCGGAAACGAGTGCTCGACGCCTGACCCCCCAACGGCCGACGAGGCCATGTGCCCCCGAGTCCTCCACGGTGCCTTGCCGCCCTCGTCGCCAGCGTGGCGTTGTGCGGTGCCTGTGCCGCACCGGCTGTCGCCGCGACGGATCCCATGTTCGACCAGCAGTGGGCGCTGAGGGTGCCGGACGCGGTCGGGGCCTCGGAGGCGTGGACGCAGTCCTTCGGTGACGGCGTCGTCGTCGCCGTGCTCGACAGCGGCGTGCAGCTCGACCACCCCGACCTCGAGGCCAACCTCTGGACGAACCCCGGCGAGATCCCCGGCAACAACGTCGACGACGACGCCAACGGCGTGATCGACGATGTCCACGGAGCGAACATCGTCAGCGGCGGCGGCAACGTCGACGACGACGAGGGCCACGGCACGCACGTCGCGGGGATCGTCGCCGCGCGCGCCGGCAACGGGATCGGCGTGGTGGGCGTCGCGCCGAAGGCGCGCATCATGGCGGTGAAGGTCCTCGACGCCAACCGCGCGGGCAACGCCTCGCAGCTCGCGCAGGGCATTCGCTACGCGGTCGGCGAGGGCGCGCGCATCCTCAACGTGTCGCTCAACGGCGACGCCACGAACGACGAGCTCGATTCCGCCCTGCGCTACGCCGGTCAGCAGGGTGCGACGATCGTCGCCTCCGCCGGCAACAACGGCCGCGATCTCGACGCGCGACCTTCCTTTCCCGCCTCCTCCAACGATCCCGCCGTCGTCAGCGTCACCGCTTCGGACCAGACCGGCGACCTGCTGGGCTTCGCCAACCGCGGGCTCAACTCGGTCGACATCGCGGCCCCAGGCGCGGAGATCCTCTCCACGGCGACGGGCTCGGGCTACGAGTTCCGCGCCGGTACGTCGATGGCGGCACCCTACGTAGCCGGCACGCTCGCGCTGCTCGCCGCCGCGCGCGGCGACATGTCTCAGGCCGACCTGCGCGGAGCGCTGCTGTCCAGCGCGCGGCGCTTGAAGGGGCTCGCGGGGCTGATCGCTACGGGCCAGCTCAACGCCGGCGCCGCGATGCACGCCGTCCTGCCCGGCCGCCTGTGGCACACCGCGCCGGTCGCCGCCGCCGCTTCCGCGGGCCCCGTGGCCACGGGGATCCGCCTGCGGCTGCGCACCGGTCTTGCGACCCGCGCGGGCCACCGGGCGACGCTGCGCTGGTCGGCCAGCGGCACGCCGACCGTCAGCAGCTGGCGGGTGCTGTTCGACGGTCGCCGCGTTGCGACCGTCGGTAGCGATCGCCCGCTCGTCGTGCGAAAGCGCGTGACGCGCGCCGGGACGCACCGCTGGATGGTCGTCGGCTACGGCGCCCAGGGCGGCCGGGTGGCCTTCGCCACGCGCAGCATCAAGGTCTTGCCCAGACGCTGAAGCGCCGGCCTTATGGCCGATTGGCCAAACGCCGTGGGCAAGTCCTGGCCCGGATAGTGGTGGTCGCTGCGCGCGCAGAGACGGAAGATGGCCGGATGAGCGACGTGGAGATCGCGCGGTCGCAGGACGCCTACTGTCCGGCCCGGGGGTTCTATGACGAGCTCTTCGACGGGCAAGGCAGGGCGCGCCCGCACGCAGCCGCGCTGGCCGCCGCGCTTGCGGCGCTCGGTCCCGAGCAGCTCGCCGCCGGGCGCCGCCGCGACACGATCTTCGTCGAGCAGGGGATCACGTTCGACACCGCCGGCGAAGAAGGCCCGACGCTCGAGCGCCCGTTCCCGCTCGACCTCGTGCCGCGCATCCTGCCCGCTTCGGAGTGGACGCACATCAAGCGCGGCGTCGCCCAGCGCATACGTGCGCTGAACCGCTTCGTCGACGACGTCTACCACGCGCGCGAGATCGTCCGGGCGGGGATCGTCCCCTGGCGCCTGGTCGTCAGCCGCAGCCACTTCGCGCGCGCCGCCCACGGGATCCGCCCGCCCGGCGGCGTCTACTGCCACGTCGCGGGCTGTGACCTGGTGCGTGACTACGACGGGTCCTGGAAGGTCCTGGAGGACAACGTCCGCGTGCCGTCGGGAATCTCCTACGTGCTCGAGAACCGCGTCGCGATGACACGGCTCGTACCGGGGCTGTTCACCGACTACCACGTGCGTCCGGTGGACCACTACCCGCAGCTCCTGCTGGCGGCGCTGCGCGCCGTCGCGCCGGCCGCCGAGGGCGAGGCGACGGTCGTCGTCTGGACGCCGGGCCCGCTGAACTCGGCGTACTTCGAGCACGCGTTCCTCGCGCGCCAGATGGGCGTCGAGCTCGTCGAGGCCTCCGACCTCGTCGTTCGCGACGATGTCGTCTACATGCGCACGACCCACGGCCTGCAGCGCGTGCACGCGGTCTACCGGCGCCTGGACGACGACTTCATCGACCCGCTCGAGTTCCGGCCCGACTCGGCGCTCGGCGTCCCCGGCTTGATGCGCGCCTACCGCGCGGGCACGGTGGCGCTCGCGAATGCCGTCGGCACGGGCGTCGCCGACGACAAGGCGATCTACCACTGGGTGCCGGAGATGATCCGCTTCTACCTCGGCGAGGAGCCCCTGCTGGAGAACGTCAAGACCTACCTCATGTCCGATCCCGAGGCGATGCGAGACGCGCTCGAGCGGATGCACGAGCTGGTCTTCAAGCCCACCGGCGAATCCGGCGGGAAGGGCGTCTTCATCGGACCGACGACGGACCCGATCGAGCTGGCCGGCCTCGCCGACGTCATCCGCCGCTCGCCGGAGAAGTGGATCGCGCAGGAGCTCGTGAGCCTGTCGACGGTCCCGACGGCCGACGAGCACGGCAACCTCGCGCCGCGCCACGTCGACCTGCGTCCGTTCGCGGTGTTCGGCGAGACGATCAGCATCGTTCCCGGCGGCCTGAGCCGGGTCGCGCTGGTCGAGGGCTCGATGATCGTCAACTCCTCCCGCGGTGGTGGCTCCAAGGACACGTGGGTGCTGGAGAACGGCGAGGATCACAGCGACAGCGCGATGCCCTCCCGGCCCGAGAGCCTGCCGCCGACGCTTCCCGACCTGCGCTACGGCGCGTGGACCGGCCAGGTCCAGCAGCAACAGCAGTAGTGCTCGCCCGGATCGCCCAGGAGCTCTTCTGGCTCGGCCGCAACCTGGCGCGCGCAGAGTCGATGTCGCGCCTGCTGGAGGGCGTCTACCTCGCTGACCTCCAGGGCCGCCCGGAGGACCCGAGCGCGACGCGCCTGTCCTGGAACTCGCTGACCCACATCATGGGCGGGCGCCTCAACGGCGACGAGCGTCCGCGCAGCGACGACGTGCTCGACGCGCTGACGTTCGACGCAAGCGATCCGGCCTCCGTCGTAGCC
Organism: Solirubrobacteraceae bacterium; assembly: GCA_036389475.1. GTDB lineage: Bacteria > Actinomycetota > Thermoleophilia > Solirubrobacterales > Solirubrobacteraceae > CADCVQ01. The sequence goes on along the minus strand of DASVPU010000499.1, from coordinate 4,603 downwards.
TGCATAGCCCGCGCGCGCGAGGGCGCGACGACCGTGCGCGACGTCATCTCGACCGAGATGTGGGAGGCGATCAACACCACGCACCTGCGCCTGCGCGACGGCGACCTCTCGCAGCCGGTCCGCGCCGGTCCGATCGCGCTCTACCAGCACGTCAAGGAGCGCTCGGCGCTGTTCTGGGGCCTGACCTCGCGCACGATGCTGCGCGACGAGGCGAGCGCGTTCCTCTACGCGGGCGGGCGCATCGAGGCGGGGGACATGGTGCTGCGGATGCTGCGCGTGGCGCTGCCGACAGGCCGCGGCAGCGGGCCGGACGACGGCCACGCGATCGCGTTGCTGCAGGCCGTCGGCGGGCTGCAGGCCTACCGTCGCGCCGTCCCGGCGCCCGCGCACGCGGGGCCGGTTGCCCGCTTCCTGCTCTTCGAGCGCAACTACCCCGACTCCGTCGCCGCCGCGGTCGACTCGGTCAACGGCGCGCTGCGCACAGCCGACGCCCGGCCACGCAACTCCGAGCCGATCCTGCGCCTGAGCCGGCTCTCGGCCGACCTCGAGTTTCGCCGCAGCGCCGAGGGGGACGCCGACCTCGGCGTCACCTGCCGCGAGGTCCAGCGCGAGCTCGGTCTCGTCGACGCTGACATCGCCCAGCGCTACTTCGGCGGCGCGCGAGCGGCATAGGCCGTGTCTGAACCCATGCACTTCGCCATCCGCTTTCTCACCGAGTACGTCTACGACGCGCCCGTGACCGACAACCTCAACGCCTTGCGCGTACGGCCCGCGACGAACTCCTGCCAGCGCTGCGACGAGTTCACCGTGCGGATCGAACCCGAGGCACGCGTCGGACGCCACTCCGACTACTTCGGCACGGAGGTGCTGGAGTTCGGCATCGTCCGCGCCCATACGAGGTTGACCATCGACGTCCGCGCGCGCGTCGTCACAGCCGACCCGCTGAATCCGCCGGATGCGCCGTGGTCCGCGCTCGAGACCGAAGCCTACGCCGAGGCGGCGGGGGAGTACCTGCTGTCCACGCAGGACGATCCGCTCAACGACACGCTCGACGAGCTGGTCGATGCACTGCGCTCCGAGACGCCGCTGGAGACCCTGGAAGGACTGTGCGAGCTGATCGCCGACCGCTTCGAGTACCGCCCCGGCGTGACGTATGTCGGCTCGACCGTGGGGGAGTTCCTCGCGGCCGGCGCCGGCGTCTGCCAGGACTACGTCCACCTCGGCCTGATCATGCTGCGCCGCAACGGCATCGCCGCACGCTACGTGAGCGGCTACCTCTGGGCGGCGCCCGAGGACGGCGGCGACAACTCGGTCGAGGTCGAGACGCACGCCTGGATCGAGGCGCTGCTGCCCAGCGAGAACGGCCGCGGCGAGCCCGTCTGGGTCGGCGCCGACCCGACCAACCGCCAGCTCGCCGGCGAGCGCCACGTGAAGATCGGCCACGGCCGGCAGTACGCCGACGTCCCTCCCGTCCGCGGCGTCTACCAGGGCCGCGCGGCCTCGAGGCTCGACGCGAGCGTTCACATGACGCGGCTTGACCCGCAGGCGAGCGCTCGGGCGTAACTCGCCAGGGGCCAAGGCACTCGCAGATCGCGACGCGCTAGACTGGCTAGCAGACCTGCCTGCGCAGGTCGTTTTTCTGTCCTCTTGCCGTCACGGAGCTGCCGAATGGCCCGCGGAGACGTGCGTATCGCTGTAACCCTCGCATGCGAGGAGTGCAAGCGGCGCAACTACCAGACGAATAAGTCCAAGCGCAACAACCCGGAGCGCATCACGCTGCGCAAATACTGCAAGTGGTGCAGGCGCCACACCGGCCACCGGGAGACCCGGTAGCGACCCCAACCAGCGCATCCGATGGCACGCAACCGCCAGCGCGCGAAGGATCGCAAGCGCAAAGACCAGGAGAACGGACAGCCCGACGACGTCGACGAGGCCGTCCGTCCGTCGCTGTCCAAGCGGGGCGGTCGCGTCGCGCCGCCCGACACCGATCCCGATCTCGATCACGACGATGACCTCGAAAGCGACGATGCGGCGCTGCCCGCGGCACCCGGTTCCGGCACCGCCGAGGCCTCCGTGCCCGTCCGCAAGCAGCCGGGCTCTAAGCTCGTCAACTTCCTCCGGGCCTGCTGGGCCGAGCTTCAGCGCGTGCAGTGGCCGGATCGCCGTCAGGTCGGGCAGGCGACAGCCGTCGTCCTTGGCTTCGTCCTGGTCGCCGGCGCCTTCCTCGGGCTGGCCGACCTCGCAGCCAAGAAGCTCGTCGACCTGATCCTGTAGACCTCGAATCTTCCGAAAGCAACCATGTTTCGCTGGTACGTCGTGAACACCTATTCAGGCCATGAGAACAAGGTCAAGCAAAACCTTGAGCACCGCGTGGTCTCGCTGAACCAGAAGCGCAACGTCCGCCAGGTCGTCGTGCCGACCGAGTCCGTCTCGGAGATGAAGGACAACCAGAAGATCACGGTCGAGAAGCGCACGATGCCGGGCTACGTGCTCGTGAACATGGAGCTCAACGAGGACTCGTGGGGCCTGGTCAAGGGCACGCCCGGCGTCACCGGCTTCGTCGGAGCGTCCAACGAGCCGGTGCCGCTCACCCAGGCCGAGGTCGATCGCCTGCTGCACCGCGAGGTGGCCGTGCGCGAGCGCAAGAAGGCGACGTTCTCGATCGGCGAGTCGGTCAAGGTCATCTCCGGGCCGCTGTCGGACTTCTCCGGCGAGATCTCGGAGATGAACGAGGACGCCTCTCGGCTCAAGGTCCTTGTGTCAATCTTCGGTCGCGAGACGCCGGTCGAGGTCGGGTTCGACCAAGTGAAGAAAATCTAAAGACCGGAAATCATGGCGAAGAAAGTCCTCACAAAGATCAAGCTGCAAGCCGTCGGCGGTCAGGCCAGCCCGGCGCCGCCGGTCGGTCCTGCCCTGGGCCAGCACGGCATCAACATCATGGAGTTCTGCAAGGCGTTCAACGCCCAGACCCAAGGCGATGCCGGCACCACGATCCCCGTGGTCATCACCGTCTACGAGGACCGCTCGTTCACGTTCGTCACCAAGACGCCGCCGGCTGCCGTGCTCATCAAGCAGGCGATCGGCCTGGACAAGGGGTCGGGCGAGCCGCACCGCGTCAAGGTCGGCACGATCACGCAGGCCCAGCTGCGCGAGATCGCCGAGCGCAAGCTCGAGGATCTCAACGCCAGCGACCTCGATCAGGCGTCGAAGATCATCGCCGGGACGGCACGCAGCATGGGGGTCGACGTTGTCTAAGCGTGGCAAGACATTCCTCGCGGCCCGCGACATGGTCGATCGCGAGCACGAGTTCACGCCGGCCGAGGCGATCGCGCTCGTCAAGTCGCTGCCGGGGCCGCGGTTCAACGAGACCGTCGAGGTTCACGTCCGGACGGGGCTGAACGTGCGCCACGCCGACGAGCAGCTGCGCGGCACGATCGCGCTGCCCAACGGCCTCGGCAAGGCAGTCAAGATCGCGGTCTTCGCCCAGGGCGACAAGGCGCGCGAGGCCGAGGAGGCGGGAGCGGATGTCGTCGGCGCCGACGATCTCGCCAAGCGCGTCGAAGGCGGCTTCACAGACTTCGACGTGGCGATCGCGACGCCGGACCTGATGCCCGTCGTCGGCCGGCTGGGGCGCGTGCTCGGACCGCAGGGAAAGATGCCCAACCCGAAGGTCGGCACCGTGACGATGGACGTCGGCAGGGCGGTCGCGGAGGCGAAGGCCGGCAAGATCGAATACCGCACCGACCGCACCGCGATCGTCCACCTGCCGATCGGCAAGAAGGACTTCTCAGAGCGCCAGCTGCTGGAGAACTACGCCGCTGTGATCGACGAGCTGGTCCGCGCGAAGCCGTCGGCCGCAAAGGGCCGCTACCTGCGCACGATCACGGTGGCTTCGACCATGGGCCCAGGCGTCAAGGTCGACCCGTCCCGCACCCGCGACATCCTCGAGGAGGCCGCGCCGGCGTCAGCCGCGTAGTCCATCTTCGGGGCCACCGCAGACCCCGGGCGCGCGGATGTGACGCATCACGCGAGAAGTCCCGGCGAGGAGGCAGATGAACCGAGAGCAGAAAGCTGCGGTGATCGAGGAGATCACCGTTCAGATCACAGAATCCGCGGCGGTCTTCGCCGTCGATTATCGCGGGATGACGGTTGCGCAGGCGCTGCAGCTGCGCGGCCAGCTGCGCGATGCCGATGCGACCCTGCGGGTCGTCAAGAACACGCTTACCGAGCGGGCCGCGGACAAGGCGGGAGTGGAGGGGCTCAAGGCCCTTCTGGAGGGCCCGACTGCGCTGACGTTCGCACGCGGCGACGTGGCCATGGCCGCGAAGGCCGTCGCCGACTTCGCCCGCGGGACGAACCTGCTGGCGTTCAAGGGCGGCGTCATGGGCGGCGACGCGCTGGCACCCGATCAGGTCGTCGCCATCGCGCGGCTTCCCTCGCGCGACATCCTCAATGCCCAGCTCGTGAACATCGTCGCGTCGCCGCTGACCGGACTCGCGACGAGCCTCTCCAACCTCATCAGCGGCCTGGCGCGCCAGCTCAGCCAGGTCGTCGAGATGAAGGAGTCGGGCGAGGTTCCGGCGGGCGAGCCGCCGGCGGCGAG
>DASVPU010000498.1:0-6619 GCA_036389475.1 Solirubrobacteraceae bacterium | reverse complement strand
ACGGCATCCGGCGCGACGGAGATCGACTCCGCCTCGGCGACGCGACGCACGACCGCGGCGAGCTGCTCGACCGCGGGCCGGGCGAAGTCGAAGCGGTGGCAGCGGTCCACGACCGTCGGCAGCACCTTCGTCGCCTCGGTCGTGGCGAGGACGAAGACCGTGTTCGGCGGCGGCTCCTCGAGCGTCTTGAGGAACGCGTTCCACGCCTGCGTGGAGAGCATGTGAGCCTCGTCGAGGATGTAGACCTTGTGACGGCCGGACACGGGCGCGTAGACCACGGACTCGCGCAGATCGCGGATGTCGTCGACGGAGTTGTTCGACGCGGCGTCCATCTCGATCACGTCCAGCGAGGTCGCCGACGCGATCGAGACGCACGAGTCGCAGGCGCCACAAGGCTCGATCGTCGGCCCCCGCTCGCAGTTCAGGCAGGCGGCGAGAATCTTCGCCATCGAGGTCTTTCCGGTGCCGCGCGAACCGACGAAGAGGTAGGCGTGGTGGACCTTGCCCTGCGTCACGGCGTTGCGCAGCGTGCGCACGACGTGCTCCTGCCCGACGAGATCGCCGAACGTGCGCGGGCGATGGCGGCGATAGAGCGACGAGACCTCGGACACGGGACTGCGAGCATAGCTTCGAGCCTCGATCGGTCGTAGGACCGAGCCGGGAGCGGTCGAGCCGGCAGCCCGCTCGCTCATAGCGGTGCTCCACTACGCTCGCGGCCGATGGCTCGGATCCGCTTCGCGGCAGGGGTGCTCGCGGGCGCCGTCGCGCTCAGGCTGCTGACCGGACCGGGGCTGGTCAACTACGACACGCTCTACGCGCTCGTCTGGGGGCGCCAGCTTGCGAGCGGCACCCTCCCTGACCTCGATGTCGCGATCGCGCCGACCCCGCATCCGCTCGCGACGCTCGGCGCGATCCTGCTCTCGCCGCTGAGCGCGCTGCGGGTCGGCGGGCTCCACGGCGAGCCGGCCGCGAACGCTGCCGTCGCGCTCGGGTTCATCTCGCTCGCGCTGCTCGGCTGGGTCGTGTTCTCGCTGGGTCACGCGTGGTTCAACACCGCCGCGGGGGCAGTTGCCGCGACGATCGTGCTCACGCGCGTGCCTGTGCTCGACTTCGGCGCGCGCGCCTACGTGGACATCCCCTATCTCGTGCTCGTGCTCGGCGCGCTGCTCGTCGAGACGCGGCGCCCGCGCGGCGGCGGGCCCGTCCTGGCGCTACTCGCGCTCGCCGGGCTCCTGCGTCCCGAAGCGTGGCTGTTCAGCGCCGCCTACCTCGTCTGGCTGCTGGGGCCCGGCCTGCGGGCCTCGATGCGCGGCCCGTCGCCGCGCACCTCGGCCGGGTGGCGGGACGCCGCGCCGCTGATCGTCCTCGCCGTCGCCGCGCCGCTGCTGTGGGCGCTGCACGACCTGCTGCTGAGCGGCGACCCGCTGCACTCGCTTGTCGGCACGCGTGACAACGCCGCGCTGCTGGGGCGCGTCACGGGATTGGACAACGTACCCGCGGCGCTGCCGCGGCGGCTCGGCGAGATCCTGCGCGAGCCGGTGCTGCTGGCCGCCGCGGGCGGCGGGCTCCTGGCGCTGGTCTGGCACCGCAACCGGCACGTCCGCCTCGGCGCGTCGGCCGGCCTGCTCGCGCTCGCCGCGTTCTGCGCTCTGGCGGCCGCCGGGCTGCCGATCATCACCCGCTACCTGCTGCTGACGGCAACGCTGCTGGCGATCTTCGCCGGCGGCGGGGCATTCGGCTGGCTGGACCTGCGCCGCGGCTCGTCACAGCGGACGTGGTGGGCGCGCTTCGGGGCGATCGCGATCGTCGCGCTGCTCGTCTTCGTCCCTGACCAGTCGCGGCGCATCGAGCGGTTGAGCAAGGCGCTGAGCACGCAGGAGACGATCCAGGGCCGGCTCGCGGATGTCGTGCGACCGCGGCTGCCGTGCCGCCCAGCGGCGGTGCCCAACCGCCGCCCGATCCCGCTGCTCGCGCTCTGGCTGAAGCTCGACCCGGCGCAGATCGCCGATGCGCAGTCTTCGCGAGCGCCCGCGAGGGGGACCTACTTCGTCCCCGCCACGACGAACGTCGCCCGCGACTACATCCTGGACCGTCGCGATCGCGACAAGCGCGTGGCCCCGCCGCCGCGGGGCTTCGCGCGCGTGCGCGCCAACGCGGCGTGGATCGTCTATGCGCGCTGCTGAAAAGACGGACCGTGCACCCGCCTCTGAGGCAACAGTCCCCGGGCGCTCTCGTCTGCGATGACTCCGGTCCGGGAACCCCCGTTGCGCATATCGGTGACCGCTTAAGGCTGCTTCCTTCCGGACCTGACCTGATTCACGGGCCGACACCGCACGGGACCCGGACCATCAACGTCAGCGCAGGCGCACTGTCCCCGGAGGCCGTGCCCCTCGGGAGGGGATTCGGCCTCGCTAGAGCGGATTGCGAGCGACAGGGCACCGCTACCTCCCCGCCTAGCACGGTCCGCGTTCGAGTCTATCCAGATAGCTTGGGCGGTCGTGGACCGCAAGATCATCCTCTGGGCGGTCACCGTCTTCTTCGGCTGCATGATCTTGTTTCGCGTGATCGACGACGCCGCCTCGCCGAGCGGCAAGAACGTCTCGCTGGCGATCCAGGCCGGCGCGGCGGTCGTCATCGTCATCGTGATCGTCTTGATCCAGCGGCGCCGCCAGAAGTAGGTTTCGCCGCTGGACCTGCCGGGCCTCGCACTCGCCGGCGGCGGGCTGTTCGGCGTCACGTTCGCGATCGTGCGCGCCCCGTCGATCGGGTGGGACTCGGTGGCGGTCCTCGCATCGCTCGTCGCCGGAGCCGCGCTGGTCGGCGCGTTCCTGCTGTGGGAGCGGCGCGCCGGCCCCGATGCTGCCGCTGCGTTTCTTGCGCTCGCGCGGGTTCGGCCTCCGACGGCGTGTCGTTCGCGATGTTCTTCGGCGCGTTCGGCTCGATCTTCCAGCTCTCGCAGTTCTTTTTTCAGACCGCGCAGGGCTACCCGCCCTTCCAGGCCGGTTTGCGAACGCTGTCATGGACCTGGGATGCCGATGCTCGTCGCTCCGATCGCCGGTGTCCTGAGCAATCGGATTGGATCGCGACCTGCGCTGCAGGCTGTGGCATCGGCCTGGCTGGGCGCCGTTTCCTCGCCGACGTCGCCTACTCTCGAGCCTCATCATCCCGTTCGTCATGGCGGAGACCGGCATGGCTCGCCTTCGCGCCGACCGCGAGCGCCGTGCGCCCGAGCGCGGCGGGTCAGGTTCTCGGGCGCCACGAAACGCGCTTCGTGAGCTGGGCGGGGTCATGGGCGTCGCGGTGCTCGCGTCGATCTTCGGCACGGGTCGCACGCTCTCGCCGCAGGCATTCAGCGACGGCGTCGTCGCCGCGTGGCCGATCGGGCCGCCGTGCTCGCGCCGGCGCGCTCATCGCGCCGGCCGTGCCCGGGCTGCAGGCGCGGCGCGCCGACCGCGGCGGTGCTGTGCTGTCCGGCATTAGCTTCCAAGAGTCCGTCGAGCGCCGCGTATTCCTCGACCGTTTCAGAGGCCCGCGACGTGGCGAACCTTGAAACCGGTGCGCTTGCCGATGATTGGACGCCAGCGCACGCCCTTGCGGATAGCAAGGTCGCCGATCGTGCTCGTGTCCAATCGCAGCCCGGCGACCTCCATGTAGACGTGGCGCTTGTTCGCGTAGATCGTGACCCACCGGCCCCCGCCGTCCTTGCCCCAGCGGGCGAAGTCGCCGCTGACCATCGAGTACGCCAGCAGCCCGGCCCCGATCAGCCCGTAGCTCACAGCGCCGGAGCAGTCATAGCCCTTGTCGGCGAGCTTGGCGTGGCCGCCGCCCCACTTGTACCGCTTGCCGACAATGCGGTTCAGGTGCGACAGGAGCGAGCGCACGCGTTCTGGCGCCGTGCGCGGGATCGTGGCCTTGCCGTCGCTGCGAATGCCCGCGGCTGTGCCGGACACGAAGGTCGAGCTCGTGCTCGGCAGCTCGTCCTGGAACTGGTCGCGTGCGGGGCCGTCCCAGTCGAGCCCATCGTCGTCCAGGGCACCGAACCCGCCGATGCCGGCTGGGTCGTCACCGCTGTCGAGAACACTGCTGCCTACGACGAGATCGGAGACGACAGCCGACGCCCGCTGAGCCTGAGCCTGCTGTGCCGGTTGTGCCTGCGCGGGCGCCGGCGGCACGGCAGCAACCATCAGCAGGACAAGCGCGGTTACCACGAGACGAAGCGCTGCACGCAGACATACAGGCGCTGTTGCGTAAGTCATGGCCCTGCAATCGGGCACGGACGCCTAGTTGAGCAACCGGCTGCCACGATCCTGGACCTTCGCCCGATGTGGGGCGCCGTTGCGCCGCCGCCCGGCACGGCCTACGATCATGAGTGCATGACGGCTCCACTCCACGCTTTCGTCACCCACGTCGCGGCCGGCTGATCAGGCGCCTGGGGCAGCGCCCGGGCACCCACGCCGTCCTCGTGCCTCTGACGACACCGTGGAGGATCTTCGCGTGCAGCCTTCAGGCGGCGACGTCGGCCGGCGATCGGGGTTAGAAGCCGAGCTCGACCAGCTCGGCGACCCCGGCCTCACCGCCGCGCGCGTGCTCGCCCAACACCGCGCACGCTGGCTCGTCGCGCCGGCCGCCGGCGGCCCCCCCGCGCTCGTGGCAGCACGCGGGCGCCTGCGCTCTCCCGGCGAGCGCTCCCCGACCACCGGCGACTGGGTCGCGCTCGACGCCGACGGCGTGATCGCGTTCGTGCTCGAACGCCGGGGCGTGGTCATCCGCCGCGCCGCCGGAACGCCCGTCGCCGGTCAGGTGCTCGCCGCGAACGTCGAGCTCGTGCTCGTCGTCGAGCCGCTGCCCGAGCCCAACGAGCGCCGCGTGGAGCGGATCGTCGCGCTGGCGCGAGCCGGAGACGTGTCGGCGGCGCTCGTGCTGACGAAGGCCGACCTCGATCCGCTGGGCGCTGAGGCCGCAACCGCGCTTGCCCGCCGTCTCGGACTCGCTGACGGTGTGGCCGTCAGCGTCCAGGACGAAGCATCCGTCGATGCCGTCACGGCGATGCTCGAGCCGGGCAGCACGACGGTTCTGCTCGGCCCGTCGGGCGCGGGCAAGTCGACGCTGGTAAATGCCCTGCTGGGCTACGAGCGCCAGGCGATCGGCGCCGTGAGCGAGGCCAACGGCGGCCGCGGGCGCCATACGACGGTGACGCGGGACCTGCTCACGCTGCCCAACGGCGCGCTGCTCATCGACACGCCCGGGATCCGCGAAGCCGGCCTCTGGGACGCCGGCGGCTTGAGCGCGACGTTCGCCGACATCGAGTCGCTCGCCGCCCGCTGCCGCTTCTCGGACTGCGCTCACGAAGACGAGCCGGGCTGCGCCGTGCGCGAGCTTGGCGACCCCGAGCGGCTGGCTGCATGGCGCAAGCTCGAGCGCGAGCAGACCTGGATCGAAGACCGCCGCGCCGCCTCGATGGCGCGCGAGCGGCTGGGGCGCAGCTACAAGCGCATGCAGCGCGCGGCACGGCGCGAGAAGGGCGAGCGTTGAGCCTGGGGTGCCCGAGACAAGCTCTTCTGTGTTGGCTACTACCCCCCGCGTGCGTGCATCAGATCGATGCAGACGACGCAGTACGGCCACGGGGGGTTCCATGGCCAGCCCGTCACGTCCTTCCCGCAGAGGGCCGTGTCGGGATCCTCTTCGGTGACGATGTGGCAGATCTCCTCGCCGTGGCTGGTCGGCCCGTCGACGCGGCGCGGCTGTTTGACCGTGCTGGACATGGCGCTTCCGGGAGATTGCCACGCGCGAGGCGCGCGCGCCACCGGACGCTCAAGCCCCTCGGCGGCCGCTAACCTTCCCGTGCCCGAAGCGGCCCTCTTAGGCGGGCGGCCGGCTCCGGATCGAGGGCGCGTAGCTCAGTGGGAGAGCGCTCGCTTCACTCGCGAGAGGTCGCAGGTTCGAAACCCGCCGCGCCCATATCGAGGAAGAGCTGAAAAAGCGTTCCCAACGTCGCAGCGAAGGCGTATGCCGCTCCTCTTGTTCCGCTGTCGTTAATTCCCATCGCCGGGGCAGGTATCGGATCCCGGACGTCTCGTTTACGCGGCGCGAACGCGTGCGTGTCAGCCCGGTCGACGAGCGCGGCGCTGCGCCCGCCTGGGCCGCCGCGGGCGCATGTACGGGCCGTCGAGCGGCACGAGAGCAGCTCCGAGCCGACGATCTCCGCGGTGTCGGCGAGAATCAATGCCGTCTGCTCGAGCGCCGACCGCGGGTGCGCCCGCTCGATCGGCGCGCCGAGGACGTCACGTAGCAGGCGTGACAGCACCTCGTCCACTGGCGGCGCATCCGGCGCGGAACGCTTGGAGGGCCGCCGAGCGTGCCATGTGTTCGACGAGTCCCATCAGCGTGGCCGTGCTGCGGACCGGCTGCAGGACCTAGTAGGCGGTGAGCGCACCGTCGTGGCTGTGGAGAGCGGGTTGTGAATCCATGCTCCTCATAAGGAGCCGGAAGGCGATGTTCGCCCCCCGCTACGCCGCGCGCGACGGCTCGGACTCGATGATCACGCGACACGGTCGCTCGGCGAGCACCGTCTCGACCGTCTTTCCGAAGAGCGTCGTGCCCGTGCGCGGCGGCAGCGGCA
>DASVPU010000497.1:0-14578 GCA_036389475.1 Solirubrobacteraceae bacterium | reverse complement strand
CCGACGATCGTAGGCGTCCAGGCGCATGTGTTGACGTACAGCCGCAGGTCGCGCGCCTTGCGCTTGGCCGTACCGACGCTGCGCTGGTCGGCGGCGGCGACGACGCCGACGCGGCGCGAGGCGCTCGCGATCCAGGAAGCGGAGCGCGGGTCGACCGCGCGGGCGTCGGCAGGCGTGTTCCACGGGCTGCTCTCCGAGAACGGTCGCGGCAAGACGACCTGGCTGCGTGCCGGCAGCGGGGCGCCGGCGCTCGTGAGATCGGTGCGCGGAGCCATCCCGTTGGAGCACCCCTGCGTGGCGCCGGTCGTGCTCCCGTTGCTCTGACCGTCCAGGCCGACCGTGCCGGCGGCGGTCGTGGTCTTGCTCGACGCGGCCGCAGTGGGAATTGTGGTCACGGCTGGTGTGGTCCTCGCGGCGGGCGTCGTCCGTGCGTCCGCGCCGCCGCCGTCGCTCCCGCAGGCGGCGAGCAGGCCAGCGGTCAGCAGGGGCAGGCAGAGGATCGCGACGTGGCGGCATGCGCGCTCAGGCGTCATCGTTGTGCTCCTTCGGCGTCGGGTTCGCGGGCGCCAAATCGGCTTGAGCGGTCGCGTCAGCGTCAGCGTCCGCCTCGGAAGGGGGGAGAGCGGGTGGATCGGGCAGATCGGGAGGGTCGCCTACTGCCTCGACGGCGATCCGCTCGCAGGCAGCAGCAAGCGCGGCCCGCAGCTCGTTGAGCTGACGCGCAACCTCGTCGCTGCGCGTCAGGCGCTCGACCAGCGCGTCGGCCTGCACGGCGAGCCGGTCGCCGATGGCGGCGATCCGCAGCATCCGCTCTTTTGCGAACTCGTCGACGAGCCGCCTGGAGGCCGCCACGTACTGCTGAGTCGTCGCTCGCGCCTGGCCGTGCAGGCGCTGGGCGTCGGCCTCGGCCTCCATCCGCACCGCATGCGCCCGCCGCGCGGCCACCGTCTCGATCTGCGCCGCGCGCTCGTTGGAGACCCGCTCGACCTCGGCCTGCAGCTGCGCCGCCGCCTTGCGCGCGGCGGACATGATCTCGTCCACGCGCGACCCCATCTGGGCCTCGATCACGTCGGTTTGCACCGCTTCGCCGCCGAACGTGCCGGAGCTCATGGCGACACCCTCCGGTCTGTAGCCGGTGTTGCCCGCCCGCCCACCTGGCCGCCGGCCTCACCGCTGCCGCTCGTCGAGATCACGCCGCGCGGACGCCTCGGATCGTGGTCGGCGAGCGTCAGCAACACGTAGCGCTCGGTCTCGAACACGGGCGTCAACCCGGCCACGACGCGGCTCGCCGCCGTTGGATAGCGACGCCGGATCAGGTCGCCGCTGGCCTGCTTGGCCATCAGCATGTGCGTGACCCGCCCGTACGGCCGCAGGACGGCCTGCTGAAAGGTTCTGTCGCCCTTGTCGACGCGATCGAAGTACAGCTGCGGGCGACCGCTGAGCAGGATCACGCCGAAGGTCTGGGCGTTGTCGGTCAGGATCGTCGATCGCCGGCGGACGTTGGCGTTGACGTAGGCAGCCATCCGTTGCTCAGGGTTCGTTCCGACGCGATAGCCGCCGATCGAGTTCGATCCGTTCTGGTCGGCGCCGCTCTTGAGCGCGTTCACGAAGGCCTGCTCCTGGCCCTGGAACGGATAGCGCTGCATCTCATACCAGGAGCCGATCCCCGTCGCGACGAGTCCGGCCAGCGCCGCCAGCCAGATGATCGTGCGCATGTTGGGAAGGATCTGGTAGAGCCACGCGGCGCCGGCCACGCAGACGATCAGCACGGGCAGCGCGTTGCGCATCGCGAGGACGTCGAAGTCCTGCGCGATCAGCGCACCGGCGCCGATGATGACCAGGCCGGTGAGCGCGAGGATCGACAGCCAGCAGGACATCTCGTCGCGCTTGCTGACGGCGGTCATGACGAGCGCGGGCACGACGAGGATGCCGAGCGCGAAGACGCCGAGCGTGAGCTGGCCGCCGCGCGTGAGCACGTCGACGATGCCCACATCGCCGGCGGCGCCGGCCTGCGGTGCGTTGACGGCAAAGGCACCCGAGTTGCTCAGCCACCCCAGCAGATCGCCGACGATCAGCCAGTTGAAGAGCAGCCAGACGCCGACCGCGTAGATCAGCGGGGCGAGGAATGCCACCAGCGTGCCCTCGCTCTCGTCGCTGTCAGCGCCGCGGCGGCTGAGACCGAGCGCCATCATCACGGCGATGACGAGCGCCCAGATGCCGAAGGAGTAGCGCAGCAGCACGAGCAGCGAGAAGGCCAGGGCCGCCCCGACGAGGAAGCGCGGCTGCGCCGTCAAGAACCAGGACATGAAGCAGTACAGCGAGACCGTCAGCAGCGCCATGTAGACGACTTCGCTCATGCCGTTGCCGGCGTAGAAGACCACCAGCGGGTTCAGCGCGAAGAGCGCGAGCACGAGCCAGCGCCGCAGCCCCGGCATCGAGCAGCGCGCGAACAGCCGGTTCATCGAGACGACCATCGTCCCGCCGAAGAGCGCCGAGACCAGCGGCAGCGCGACGAGCGACGTCGCCAGCGGCTTGATGGCCGTGAACGGCAGGAAGCTCATCGTCGTCAACGGCGGGAAGACGAAGCCGATCGCGGCCAGCTTGGGTGGCTCGTTGTGCCAGACCATGTAGGCGCGCGTCAGCCGGTCCAGCGCGTCGAAGACGACGACGCCATCCTCGACGACCGTCTTGTAGCCGACCCAGAAGAAGATCCCGGCGGCGATCAGGAAGAGCGCCAGGCTCTCGATCCACCGGGGCAGCCGGACCTCCTCTGCGACGTGCTCGAAATGGGGCCGCGCTCGTCCCGCCCGCGCGGGCTGCTCGGAGGTCTCGTCGGCCGGGGGCGAATCGGGGGAGGGCTGTAGGAGGGTCGCCACGACTACCGCCCGCCGACCGGCGTCGCGAGCTCACGCTCGGGCGCAGCAGCGGCTTGCGGATCGGCGGCGGCCCGTCCAGGGGACATCGGCGGCGGCCCACCCTCGGCCCGCGGCACCCGCGCCGCCGCCGGTGCGGCTCCGCCCTGGTGCAGCCCGTGCTCGGTCTTCTCCCAGTAGAACGGGTTCGTGACGAGCTGGATGAAGCCCTTCCAGGCGGCGATCGACATCAGGCCCCAGTACAGGGGAGAGATCAGGGCGTACTTCGCCAGCCCGAACAGGCCCTTCTGGATCGAGCCGGCCACGTTCAGATAGAGAAAGACGAAGTTGCCGACGAACAGCATGAACGCCGCCAGGTAGAAGATGAACGTCGGGAACATCGCCTGGATGAAGCCGGCATGGGTGAAGAAGAACAGCGTCGTCAGCGCCCAGAAGATCGGGTTCAGCAGGAAGATGAACGTGCCGCCGATGAGCAGCTGGAAGGACAGGAAGCCGGCGAATCCGGCCTGGCGCATCAGCAGCAGCGGGTTGCGCATGTGCACGAGATAGGTCTGGATGTAGCCCTTGATCCAGCGCGAGCGCTGGCGGATCCAGTTCTTCACATCCGAGTTGGCCTCCTCGAGCGTCGTCGAGTCGACCATCGCGGTGCGGTAGCCGGCCCGATGCAGGCGGATGCCCAGGTCGGCGTCCTCGGTGACGTTAAACGGATCCCAGGCGCCCAGCTCGCGCAGGCGCTCGGTGAGGAAGTGGTTGGAGGTCCCGCCGAGCGGGATCGGCGCCCCGTCGGCATCGAGCCCCGGCAGCAGGAGCTCGAACCACATCGAGTACTCGGTCGTGAACCAGCGCGTCAGCAGGTTCTGGTCGGGGTTGTAGTAGCTGAGCTTCGCCTGCACGCAGATGACCTCGTGATGGCACTTCGAGAACGCGACGACCACCTTCTTGAGCTGGTCGGGATCAGGGCGGTCCTCGGCGTCGAAGATCACCGTGATGTCGCCGCGCGCCAGCATCAGGCCGTAGTTGCAGGCCTTCGGCTTGGTCTTCGGCTGCGAGTCGGGTACGACGATCAGGCGGAAGTGCGGCGGAAGGTCCATCGCTTCGATCGCGAGCACCGTCTCGTCGTCGTCGTCCTCGCACAGCAGCAGCACGTCGAGCTTCGTCTTGGGGTAGTTCAGGCCCTCGATCGCTTTCACGAGCGCTGGCAGCACGCTGGCCTCCTTGTAGAGCGGCACGAGGATCGAGTAGACGGGCAGCGTCAGCTCGTCGAGCGCGTCGACCTCCGCTTCCGAGGTCGCGACCTCGTAGGGGTTGCCGAGCGCCTTGTAGATCAGGCGGAACTTGTACAGCGACGCGGCCAGGTAGAAGACGCTTGCGAGGCCGACGAGCGCAACCGCGGTCGCGGTCGAAGCAAGCACGAAGCCGATTATGGTGACGACCGCAATCGTCACCAAAAAGATCTTCTGGCCCGTGGTCACGACACGCAACGCGCAGTTCTCGGGCGAGCGCTCGCGGAGGTCGTCGGTGGCGAGGTATGAGTAGTCTTCGCGGTAGGTCGCCTCGAGGATCTCGTCGACCTGGCTGAGCGGCGCCAGGAACCCGACGATCTCCTTGTCGGTGAACTCGCGCAGCCGCTGCACCGTCGCGGTGTTGATCGGGTCCACGACCGCGATGTACAGCGTCGTCTCGTCCGTGGCTACCGGGGCCATACGCAGCTCGCGTGCGACCGGCTCCGGGATCGTCTTGACGACGTCCGCGTCGATGTGGCCGCCTTCGATGTCGAGCGCCGGCAGCTGGAACTGCTCGACCAGCGCGTCGATCAGATCGGTCTCGCGGATCGCGCCGGAGTGCAGCAGCACCTCGCCCAAGCGCGAGCCGGTCCGCTCCTGCTCGAGCAGGGCCGCCTCGACCTGCTCGTCGGTCACGGCGCCGTTGGCGACGAGCAGATCGCCGACGCGCGGCGACTCCTGCGGCGCCGGGCCGAGATCCTCGAAGTGCGGTGTCCGCAGCGGGCCGAAGATCCTCGTGATCGCCTGTTCGACGTCGCCGGGCTCGGCGAGCACGGGCTGTACCTCGGCAGACGTCAGCGCGGTCGCGAGCTCGCTGGCGAGCTTGTCGAAGGGGTCGCAGAAGGCGACGGCGACGACGCCGTCGCGATAGGCGATCGGCAGCATGTGGAAGTGCCGGCAAAGCTCCTCGGTCAGCAGGCGCGACGCCAGCGGGTTGATCTCGGTGAAGTCGGGATCGCTGCTCGCGTCCGGTTCGAGCACGGCGAACTGCAGGCCGGCGTGATGGGCGAGGCGCCGGTAGAACGTCGAGTCGTCGACCGGGGCGCCGTCGCCGTCTTCGAAGCCGGCCATCAGACCGCCGCCTTCAGCGCGTCGTGCAACTCGGCGATGCGCTCGGTCGGTGCGAGGACGAGCTCGATCTCCAGCTCGGGGAAGCGTCCTCGGACGATCTCGATGTCCGGATCGGGGGATGCGGTGGCCACTTCGAGCAACTCCTTGCTGACGGAGAGGGGCAGGACGGTCTCGCGCTCGCAGACGTCGAGCGGGACGTAGAGCAGCAGTCGTGAGTCGAGCTCGACCTCGCGCAGGCCGCTGTAGCGCATGCCGTAGCGAAGGGCGAGCGCGAGCGCGTTCACCGGCACAGAGGATTCCTCGTGCAGCCCGGCATCCGGATCGAAGTCGCGATCGGGCGTCGAATCGTCGCGGGTCATGACTGCCTGTCGTTCAAGGTCGACGTGTCGTTGTTCGGGCTCGGGCTCGGTGAGCCCAGCGGCGTGCCAGAGCCGTCTGCGGCGGCTACGTCATGCGCGGCGTCCCCGCTGCTCGACACCACCGTGAGGCGCGCGCGGCGCGCCGGCGGCGCGACCGGTTCGGGCTCGGGCTGGGTCGCCCAGCGAAGATGCGGCTCCGGCGGCGCCGCCGGCGCCGCCGCAGAGCTCGACGTCCGAGCCGCATAGATGACGTAGAAGATCGTCAGCACGGCCAGCGGGGCGATGAGGAACGTCATGAAGAAGGCCGCGAACGCCAGCAGGACGAGCACGACGACGGGGAAGACCTTCATCGGGTTCCCCGATCGGTTTCGTCCTCGACGACGGCGATCTCCAGGCAAATGGAGCTGTCGTGGGCCTCGATCACGTGCAGCCGGCCCGGGACCCGGACCTGCAGGTCGCCGATCAGCGGCCTGGGCTCGACCATCCGTAGCCTGAAGTGCGCGTGGTGGCGCTCGAAGGTGCGGATGTA
This sequence comes from Solirubrobacteraceae bacterium, assembly GCA_036389475.1. Taxonomy (GTDB): domain Bacteria; phylum Actinomycetota; class Thermoleophilia; order Solirubrobacterales; family Solirubrobacteraceae; genus CADCVQ01. Next base: position 8,463 of record DASVPU010000497.1, on the reverse strand, counting down.
GACGTCCTCGACACCCGGGACCGACTTCAGCGCCGCCTCGAACTCGTTGAGCCGCACGATGTCGCCGAACGGGCCGGCCTGGACCGTGACGGTGCCTTCGTACTCGCGCCGCTCGGGGGCGGTAGAGGCCGCGGTCCCAGCCCTGCGCAAGGAGGAGGACTGTGCGCCATCCGGCGCGCTCACCGAGCGCACGAGCTGCGCGCGGGTGCGGGCAGCGATAGCCGCGATGCAATCGCGCGCGTCTTGCACCACTCGGCGGGCCTCCTCGTCTGCTTGGAGGATCGTCTGGCGAACGATCGTGTCCGGCGTGATTGACCGCAGGGCCGGCTCCCGCGAGTGCTGCGCCGCGTCTTGGATGGCGCCCGGAGCGCTCCGCCCGCGGGCGACGGCCGTGATCTGCCGCGTGGCGCGCTTGCGCAGACCCGCCGGCAGGTCGGCCGCGGGATCGGGTTGCCTCGGGGCAGGCGCAGCGGCGGGCGGATCGGCAGCTGCGACGAGCGCTGCGCGCTGCGGCTGCGAAGTCCGGGTCCGGGGCACCAGGGACTCGAGCTCCTGCTGGAGCATCTCGAGGCGGTTGTCCATCTCGGCGAGCATCGTCGCCAGGTGATCCTGTGAGTCGTGAGAGTTATCGGCACCCTGCACGTCAAGATCCCTGGACGTCATGTGTCCTGCCGGCCAACGACTTCAGGGCGTCGCGATTCACCTGGGTGATGTCAACGTGCTGTGGGCGCCAAGGTACGTGCGCTCTCAGCACGGGCCGCCGGCTCTGCGTGAGAGCAGCAGCGCAGTCTGCGACGATCCGTCGTCTCATAGTCGTGCCTCCATGCCCGCAATGAATGACCTTGCTGTGGCGCCTGTCCCCGCCGTTCGCCCCCTTGGCGTCCGACGCGATCCCCGGCCCCGTGTCCCTGTAGGTGCGGTGTAGTCACATCCATGCGACTGCCCCACCGCACTGCGTGGAGCACCTTAGCGCAGGTTTACCGGGAGCACCCTAGGACCCCACCCCAGGAAATTCCGGTGCTCCTCCGGCATACGCTGCTCGCGCTGCTCGTTTCGCCGAGCCACTGGCGCGTGCGACCAACAGGCCATTAGTCTCGGGCGAGCGCACGGTGCCGGTCGTCCTCCACATAGCGCCTCATCCCGACGACGAGCTGCTGGGCGCCGGCGGAACCCTGGTGGCGCTCGCAGACCACGGCTGGGACGTCGTCGCCTTCACGTGCTCACTGGGCCGACCGGAGCAACACCTGCGGCGCCGCTCGGAACTGAGCGCCGCGTGCGCCGCAGTCGGCTTCACCCCGGTGGTCGCCGAGGGTCCGCCCAGCCTTTCCTCAGGCGACGATCTCGCGCTCGCCGAGGACGATCTCGCCGATCAGCTGAGCGCAGCGATCGCCGCGACGGCGCCGGCGCTCGTCGTCGGGCCCGGCCCGCACGATGCCCACCCGGCGCACGAAAGCGTCGGCCGGGCGACCTTCCGCGCACTTGACCACAGGGGCCCGCGACCGCGCTGGTGGATCTGGCATCTGTGGGGCCACGCCGCACTCCCGACGCTCTACGTCCCGCTCGAGCCGGGGGTTTTCGATCGCGTCGTCGATGCGCTACGCCACCATGCCGGCGAGCTTGCGCGAGCGGACTATCAGCGGCTCGTCCACGCCCGCTCCGAGGCGGACGCGGTACTCGGCGCCGAGCGCGTCTTCGGCTGGGGCGCCCGCGCCGTCGGGGCCGCGCGGGCCGAACTGCTCACCGAGATCCTCACCGATCGCGACGCCGCGTGGCCCCTGGCCGCGGCGCGGTGCCTGCACCCGGCCAACCCGCTCCAGCCGGCGTCTGCGCGCGGCATCGATGCCGGCGCCTGGCTGCAGACCACGGGCCCTCGCGCGTCGCTGCTCTACTCCCCGACGCCGACCAGCACTAGTCGCGATGCTCGATTGGGATCGTGAACGGCTTGGCGTCCGCCACACGCACGATTGCCGCGCCGGTGCCGCCTTCGTAGCGCACGAGGTCCGCGCGCACCTGCTCGCGCCGTCCTTCGAGGGCCTGGATCTCGGTCTCCAGCTCGTGACGGCGGCGCTCCAGCGCCGATACGCGGCTGCGCGTGCGCTCGAGCTGCGCCTCGAGCTCGAGCACCTTCTCGACACCGGCCAGGTTGAGTCCGAGCTCGGCCGTCATCTGCTGGATGCGGCGCAGGCGCTTGACGTCCTCGTGCGAGTACAGCCGCGTGCCCTTCGGTGAGCGCTTGGGCTCGATCAGGCCGCGCTGCTCGTACATGCGCAGCGTCTGCGGGTGCATGTCGGCGAGTTCGGCGGCGACCGAGATCATGAACACGCCACGATTGGAGGAGACCTCGATACGTGTGGTGGTACGCCGCCGAGGGCTCATCGCGAGGACCTGTGCCGGAACTCGTCAGCCATCGTCATCTGAAGAGCCTCGTTCGCGGGTTGCCGTTGAAGACCTTCGCGAGATCGTCCACCGCCGCCTCCTGCTCAGCGGTGAGCCGGTCGGGCAGCTCGAGCGTGAAGCGATAGTGGATGTCGCCGCGGCCGGCCTTGCCCAGGCGCTTGGGACCCTCGCCGCGCAGGCGCTGAACGCTGCCCGGTCGCGTCCCGGCCGGCACGCGCAGCGTCTTGCGCCCGTCGAGCGTCGGCACCTCGATCTCGGCGCCGCGCAGCGCCTCGGGGAGCGTCAGCGGCACCTCGACCTCGACGTGCTCACCCTTGCGCGTGAAGATCGGCGATGTCTGTACGTGGGTGACGACGTACAGGTCGCCGTCGGGCCCGCCGTTGCGGCCGGGCTCGCCCTTGCCGGCGAGGCGGATGCGGCTGCCCTCCTGGACGCCTGCGGGAATGTTGACCTTGTAGCGCTTGACGGTCCGCAGCCGCCCAGCCGTATGACACGTCTGGCAGGGCTGCTCGATGACCGTGCCGCTGCCGCCGCAGCGCGAGCACGGCTGCGAGATCGAGAACAGGCCCTGGCCTTCGGACTCGATGCCGCGGCCCGAGCACTGCGGGCACACGATCGGCGAGGTCCCCGGCTTGGCGCCGGTGCCGTTGCAGGTGCTGCAGCGCTCGTAGGTCGGGACCGAGATCGGCACCTGCGCCCCGTTGATCGCCTGCTCGAAGCCGATCGAGATCTCGGCCTCCAAATCGCGGCCGCGCTCCTGGCGCGAGCGCGCTGTCGAGCCGCTCGGGCGCCCGCGGGCCTGGCCGAACAGGTCCGACAGGATGTCGCCGAAGCCGCCCGCGTCGAAACCGGGCTGGCCGGTGCCGCCGCGTCCGGTGGCCGAGAACGGGTTGGCCAGCGCGCGGTCGTAGTCCTTGCGCTTGGCCGGGTCGGACAGGACGTCATGCGCTTGCGAGACCTGCTTAAAGCGCTCCTCGGCCTTGACGTCGCCGGGATTGCGATCGGGGTGGTACTTGCGCGCGAGCTTGCGGTAGGCCTTCTTGATCTCGTCCGGCTTGGCCTTGCGCTCGACTCCGAGCACCTTGTAGTGATCTTGAGATGCCATCGTTGCGCTCCTATGCGGCGACGACCACCCGAGCCGGGCGCAGCACGGCATCGTTCAGCCGGTAGCCGGCCTGCAGGACCTCGACGATCGTCCCGGCTTCGGCGCCCTCGACGGGCGTCTGCGCGACGGCCTCGTGGAAGACCGGATCGAAGCGCTCGCCCTTGGCGGCGTAGCCCTCGATGCCGGTTCGCTGCAGCGCCGCCGACAGCTCGGCGGTGACGAGGCGGATGCCGTCGGCGAGGTGGTGCTCGCCGTCGGAGCCCTCCAGCGCAGCGACCGCCCGGTCGAGGTTGTCGAGCGCGGGCAGCAGCTCCTTCGCCAGCCGGCTCATCCCGCGCGCCTCGGCGGCGCGGACATCGCGCAGCATGCGCTTGCGGTAGTTCTCGAAGTCCGCCTTCGTGCGCTGGGCGAGGGCGAGATATTCGTCGGCCTTGTCGGCGCGGGCGCGCAGGTTGGCGCCGTCGTCGAGCGGGGAGTCCTCGACCGCGATCGGCTCGGGCGCCGCATCCGCGGCGATTGCGGGATCGCACGCGGGCTCGGGCGGTCGGGGGACCTCCGCGACGTCGTCGGGCGGCGGCGGCGCCGGGGAGGTGGGTTCCCCCTCCGCCGGCGCCTCCTGCTCGATCCTCTGCTCCTCCGTGCTCACGGGCTACCGGCGCTTGGAGGTGACGTCGTCCTCGACGACCTCGGCATCGACGACGTCGTCCTCGTCGGAGCTGGACGACGCGTCTGCGGCCGTAGCGCCATCGGCGCCGTTGGACGAGCTCTCGCTGCTCGCGCGAGCGCGCTCGTACATCGCCTCGGAGATCTTGTGGAACGCCGTCTGCAGTGCCTCGGCCTTCGCGTTCAGCTCGGCCGCGTCGTCGGACTCAAGCGAGTCGCGCAGGTCCTTGATCAGGCCTTCGATCTCGGTCTTCTGCGACTCGTCGATGTTCTCCTCGAGATCCTTGAGCTGGCGCTCGGCCTGATAGGCCGCGTTCTCGGCGCCGTTGCGGGCCTCCGCGAGCTCGCGCGCGCGGCGGTCGTCGTCGGCGTGCGACTCGGCATCGGCGACCATCCGCTTGATCTCGTCATCGGTGAGGCCGGAGCCGGACTTGATCTCGATCTTCTGCTCCTTGCCGGTGCCCAGATCCTTGGCAGTGACGTTCACGATCCCGTTGACGTCGATGTCGAAGCCGACCTCGATCTGCGGGATGCCACGCGGCGCGGGCGGGATGCCGGTCAGCTGGAACTTGCCCAGCGACTTGTTGTAGTTCGCCATCTCGCGCTCGCCCTGCAGGACGTGGATCTCGACCGAGGGCTGGTTGTCCTCGGCGGTCGAGAAGACCTCGCTCTTGTGCGTGGGGATCGTCGTGTTGCGCTCGATGAGCTTCGTCATCACGCCGCCCTTGGTTTCGATGCCGAGCGTCAGCGGGGTCACGTCGAGCAGCAGCACGTCCTTGACGTCGCCGGCGAGTACGCCGGCCTGGATCGCGGCGCCGACGGCGACGACCTCGTCGGGGTTCACGCCCCGGTGCGGATCCTTGCCGGTCAGCTCCTTGACCTTCTCCTGGACGGCCGGCATGCGCGTCATGCCCCCGACGAGGACGACATGGTCGATCTTCGCGGCGCCCTTGTCCTTTGCGTCGTCCAGCGCCTGGCGCACGGGGGCGACGACGCGCCCGAGCAGGTCGGCGGTCAGCTCGTTGAGCTTCGCGCGGGTGAGGCGCACGTCGAGGTGCTTGGGCCCGCTTGCGTCGGCGGTGATGAAGGGCAGGTTGATCTGCGACTCCTGGGCGGTCGACAGCTCGATCTTCGCCTTCTCGGCCGCCTCGTACAGGCGCTGGAGCGCCATCGGATCGTTCTTGAGGTCGATCCCCTGATCCTTCTTGAACTCCGACGCGAGCCAGTCGACGATCGCCTTGTCGAAGTTGTCGCCGCCGAGATGGTTGTCACCGGCGGTCGACTTGACCTCGAAGACGCCCTCGCCGATCTCCAGCACGGACACGTCGAACGTGCCGCCGCCGAGGTCGAAGACGAGGATCGTCTGGTCGTGCTCCTTGTCCAGACCGTAGGCAAGCGATGCGGCGGTCGGCTCGTTGATGATGCGCTTGACGTCGAGCCCGGCCACCCGGCCGGCGTCCTTGGTGGCCTGGCGCTGGTCGTCGTTGAAGTAGGCCGGGACGGTGATCACGGCGCTATCGACGCTGTCGCCGAGGTACGCCTCGGCGTCGGCCTTGAGCTTCTGGAGGATCATCGCGCTGATCTCGGGCGGGGTGTGCTGCTTGCCGCCCGCATCGACGCGGGCATCGCCGTTCTTGCCGGCGACGACCTTGTAGGGGACGATCGACTCCTCCTCGTGCACCTCGGCCTCCTTGCGGCCCATGAAGCGCTTGATGGAGAAGATCGTGTTCTGCGGGTTCGTCACGGCCTGGCGCTTGGCGACGGTGCCGACGAGGCGCTCGCCGGATTGCGCGAAGGCGACGACGGAGGGGGTCGTGCGACCGCCCTCGGAGTTTTCGATGACGGTGGGCTCTCCACCCTCCAGCACGGCCATGCAGGAGTTCGTGGTGCCCAGGTCGATGCCGATGGTCTTGCCCATGTGGGGTGGGTCTCCTTCTTTGGTGCCTAAGAAATCTGCGTCTCAGTGTAGTAGATCTGTATCGCGGGCCGACAGGGGCCCACGGTACTCGGCTCGAGCCGGCGTCCAGGCGGCTCGCTCGACGCGGCTGGATCAGTCGCAGCCGGTTGCGATGACGAGCGGCGTTGCAGAAACCATCGATGCGCAGCACCGGGATGCGCTCCACGAGTAGTGCCTGGCCGGCCGAGGCCGATAAGCAGTGCACGCTGGGATCTGCGCGGGGGGCCGCCGGCAACGGCGGTCCCTACCGCGATCCATCAAACCCCGATTCTAAAGATCGACGCTTCCTTAGGCCCGCACGGGCCTCCGTGGCGTCGCTTGGTGGTTGTCGCCGTGCAGCCTGTAGGGCGCTCAGGCGGGTGAGACGCCGCCGATCGAAGGCGGGGCGAAAGTGATGGCGGTTGAGCACCCAGCGGCCGATGCCTGCCGGTCAGATCGTGCCGAACAGCCAGGAGCCGGGCTGTTGAGCGGCGGGTTGCAGGCAAAACGCGCGGATCGCGGCCACGATCTCGCGGGTGTCGACACCCCCGTTGCGATCTTGGTCGAGGTCGGCGAACACCTGTTGGGCGTGGGCAGTGGACAGTCCGCATCTGGCGAGCAGGCGCGCAAGTTCCCGCTCGCTCAGCACGCCGTCGTCGTCAGTGTCGGCGAGCGCGATGACCGCCCAGGCCAACGGGGCGATGTCATCCTCGAAGCGCTCATCGGCGCCGACGGTGTCGATCCACGCCAAGAACTCGGCCTCGCTGATCCGGGCGTCCTGGCTGGTATCGGCGCGGCCGGCGAGCGCGCGCCACAGCTGGCGGTATCCCTCCCGTACGGCCAGCGCGGCGGGCGATCCGGGCGGCTGCCCGAACGCCTGCACCAGCCCCAGCGCGAACGCCTCGTAATCATCGCGGGTCACGTAGCCGTCGCCGGTCGCATCCAGCAGGCTGAACTGCGAGCGCGCGCCGTCGGCACTTCGCCCCGGCGAGCGCACGGGCGCAACAAGCAGCCGGGCCGCCCAGCTGATGATGGCGTCCTGGTCGGCGAGCAGCACATCGGCGTGGTTTGCGTGCTCATGACGCACGAACTCAACCTCGCTGCCGGCGCTGCGTAGATCCTCGGCGAAGAGCTCGACGACCTGCAGGGGCACGACCTCGTCGACACCGCCAGCGGTCAAGAACACGGGTCGATCAAACCGTGCCGTGGGCACCCGACAGCTGTCCAGCAGCCGGGCTATGCCCTCGCGGTCGTGCAAGTTCGTCGTGCCGACGCGGTCGTTGGTCAGACTGCGGCTGGCGCGCATCAGCTCCAGCAGCGGCGCCGTAGCCGCCAGCTGCACCAGCCGCCCGCCCTCCTCCGTCAGCAGGCTGCTGGGATCAAACTCGGGGTGGGAGATCGGCAGGCCCGCCAGCAGATACGACGTCACAACCGAGACCGGCCGCGAGCCGTCGGCGGTCAGGTTCCTCACAAGCAGCGGCAGGTGCACCGGCGGCGCGAGAGCCACCGTCCCGCGGAAGTCCAGCTCCGGGGCGTATCGGCTGGCCATCAAGCCCACAAACAGCGCGGCATGAGCACCCTGCGAGAACCCGACGGCCACCCAGCTGCCACGCGTCGACACCCCCAGCTGCCGGGCAGCCCGCACCGCGTCGACGATGTCGTCGGCGACCGCCTCACCATTGAGGTACGGGTGCGGGCCCGGCGTCGCCAATCCCTCATAGTCGGTCACCGCGACGAGGTAGCCCGACGCCAGCCAACGCGCGACGTGCTCTCGCTCAAGCCGAGTCAGCCCCATCCGCGAGGGCGCCGCACTGTCCCCGAGCCCCGCCGTGCCGTGCGCGTACGCGACGATCGGCAGGCCCTCGGCCGGGACAGGCGAGTCAGGCACCAGCACCATGCCGCTCACCTCGCGCGGCCCCCCGTGATACCCCAGACCCTCATACAGCACCCGGTACGCCTGACTGGTGTGCTGCGGCCACAACTCGTCCGGCAGCCGCTCGTGTTGCACCAACGAGCCCGTCACATCGCGCAGGATAGAGCGCCTTAGCAGCGCGACGCCGACAGCGCGTGCCTCAGCCCGCAGTTCCGACCACAAGTCTGCGAAATCCGATGAGACGTGATCATCGACTCGATCGTTGTCACGACCACCCGCTCGGGCCTGGACGTCTACGCGCGCCTGGACAACGACCAGTACCCCAAGGTCAAGGTCAGCGGCGCCCAGCTGGCAGCCGTCAACATCACCGGCCACGAGTTCCACCAAAGTTGGACTACACCATCAACCCAGCAGCTAATTTAATTAATAGACGCTTCCCGAGACGGCCACTTCCGGAAGGCGCGGATGGCAAACAACACTCAAAGCTCG
>DASVPU010000496.1:0-2782 GCA_036389475.1 Solirubrobacteraceae bacterium | reverse complement strand
GAGTGCGGCCACTTGAAGTCGTGACCTTGTACGGCTCAACCGGCGTGCTTTTCCTTCTCTACCAGCTCGGCGGGGTCATCCTCGTCGGCTACGCAGCAGCCATGATGATTGCCGTAGTCGGGGCGGCAGTACTCGGTGTGACAGCAGTATTGAGCGAGAGCATGTCTGCAAGTCTCGCGGGCTTCCGCCGCAGATCGTTCGGTCTGAGTCTCTTCTGCGCAGTGATCTGTGGGCTTGGCGTGTGGATGACGACGGGCGCTGTCTTTCGGCTGACGGATCAAAACGACACGTTTGCGAGGGATAAACAGGCACCTCACATCTTCGAGGCTTCTCTAGCCGGACGAGGTAGGACGAGGACTGCGCGTTTCCGCCTCGACGAGGACGCGACCATGTGGGTTGCTGTCCAGCGACAGAATGCCCACCGTAAAACGCACTGGACAGGTCGTAGGTTGCACGCCGGGCCAAATAGGATCAAGGTGACGGTTCCGAGCACCGCACGGCGGATCCCGGTCACCTTGAAGCTCCACGCTCGCGATGTATCAGGACACTGGGGTAAGGTGCGCAACATCGAGACATCTTCCGCCGTGAGACAGCGGTAACCGCGACGGCGAAGATCACCTGATAGAACTGGCGGAGATGTTTTCCGCCTACACTGGCCCGTAATCGATCGCACTAACCTCCGCAGCACTGAGCCACATGCTCCCGCTGAGACCACGGCAAACCGTTCATATTGGGACTCGGTGGACGTCGACTCTGCGGCGCACTATGCAGAAGTTCCCGCTCCTTTGAGCGCAGAGCGAGTCTGGCGCGGTGTTCCCGGTCTGACTTCGGCGGCTACTTCGTCTCGATCAACCGCCCAAGATCGTCGACGAACCCCGGATAGGAGATGTCCGCCGCCTGCATCCCAAGCACCTCGACGCCCTCGCGCGACGCCAGTCCCGCGATCGCGCCGAGCATCGCCATGCGGTGATCGCCGCGCGAGTCGATGCTGCCGCCGCGCAGCCCGCCGGTGCCCGTCACGGCGAAGCCGTCGCCGGTCGCCTCGATCTCGGCCCCCAGTCCCCGCAGGCCCTCGACGACCCCCGCGATCCGGTCGCTCTCCTTGACACGCAGCTCCTGCGCACCGCGCACGACGGTCTCGCCTTCGGCGAAGCAGCCCAGCAGCGCCACGAGCGGCAGCTCGTCGATCGCGAGCGCCACCTCGCCGGACTCGACCGTCGTGCCCCGCAGCGGGCCGGCGGCGACGTCGAGGTCGCAGATCGGCTCGCGGGTCGCAACCGTGCGATCGCCGGACGCGGGCACCGGCTCGAGCTCCCCGAGCACCACGCCGCCCATGCGCTCCAGGATCCGCAGGAAGCCGGTGCGCGTCCAGTTCACGCCGACGTCGCGAACGAGCAGGCGCGACCTCGGCACGAGGAGGCCCGCGGCGATCATGAACGCGGCTGAGGAGAGGTCGCCGGGGACGGTGAGGCCCTGCGGCCTGAGCGAGTCGGTGCTCGTCACGCTCACCCGCGACCCCTCGCGGCGCACCGCCACCCCAGCGCCGGCGAGCATCCGCTCGGTGTGGTCGCGGCTCGGCGCGGGCTCGATCACCGTCGTCGTGCCGCCGGCCAGCAGGCCGGCGAGCAGCACGCAGGACTTCACCTGCGCGCTGGCGACCGGCAACTCGTACTCGATCCCCTCCAGCTGCCGGCCGCGCACGACGAAGGGAGGAAAGCGCCCGCCGGTCGCCTCGATCTGCGCCCCCATGCGCGCCAGCGGGTCGGCGATGCGATCGACCGGCCGGCGACGGATCGAGGCGTCGCCGTCGAGCTCGAACACGCGCCCGTCCTGCGCCGCGAGCCAGCCGGGAAGCAGGCGCATGAGCGTCCCGGCATTGCCGACGTCGATCGGCACGCCCGGCTCGCGCGCCGCGCGCAGCCCGACGCCGCGCACGACGACCTCGTCGTCGCGGCTCTCGACGAGCGCGCCAAGGGCGCGCAGCGCTGCCAGCGTCGAGGTCGTGTCGGCGGCGCGCAGGTAGTTGGAGATCCGCACCGGCCCAACGGACATCGCGGCGAGCAGCGCAGCGCGGTGGGAGATCGACTTGTCCGGCGGGGCGGTGATCTCGCCGCACAGCCGCCGCGCGGGCGCGAAGCGCGCCACTACGCCGCCGGATAGCCGAGCCCGGCGACGAGCCCGATCGCGCGCTCGGCGTCGCCGGCGCCCACCCAGAGCGCGATGACGCCCGTGTGGTTGTCGGCCTCGGGCGCCAGGGACATGTCGGTGATGTTGATGCCCGCGCGGCCCAGGGCGAGCGCGATCTGCGCGACCACGCCGGGCTTGTTGGGCACCGAGGCGCGGACCTCGCGCACCGCGCCGACGCCGCCGATGAGCCCGACGTCCAGCAGCGCCTGGCGCTGACGCGCCGCCGCGTCCTGCCAGGCCTCCAGGTCGCCACCGTTCAGCAGCGCGCGAACCTCGCCCAGGCGCCGGACGAGATCGTCGATCTCGCTGTCGAGCGCCTCCCGGTTGGCCGCGTAGATCTGCGCCCACAGCGCGGGGTTGGAGCCCGCGACACGTGTGGCGTCGCGAAAGCTCGGCCCCGTCGCCGGCAGCGTCTCGCCGCCGAGCGCCTCGGTCGCCTGCGCGACGAGCAGGTTTGCCACCACGTGCGGCAAGTGCGAGATCGCCGCCATCAGGCGGTCGTGGTCGGCCGGCGCGATCGCCGTCGGCACTGCGCCGAGGCCGGCGACGAAGCGCGCGAGCCGCTCGTACAACACGCCGGGCGTCTGGGCTCGCG
>DASVPU010000495.1:0-1813 GCA_036389475.1 Solirubrobacteraceae bacterium | reverse complement strand
GGCGCTTGGGCTCTGCGCGTGCGAGCTCACCGGTCAACAGCAAGCGTTTGGTCCAGACGATCAGGTCGTGCGCGATGCGCGTAAGCATCAGCCACACGCGGTTGTGCTCGAAATCGCGAAAGGGCATGTTGCGCAGGCCGGTGTCTTTGTCGTTGCGGATGTGGTCCTCGGCGTTCGCGCGCTGGCGCTGGCGGCGCTCGAGGATCTGGATGTCCGCGTCGGGCTGGTCGGTCAGCGTCGCTTGGAAGCGGTGCCCGTCGTGGTCAGTGAAGGACAGTTGCGCGCCGGGATGCGCGCGCTCGCGCCTGACGAGCAGCCGCGAGCCAGTTGGCCAGGTGCTGAGATCGACGTGGTCGGTGATCTCAGCGATCTGCCCGTTCTCACGTTCGCTGCCGTCGGCGGCGAGCGCGCAGACCCACGCGTCATCGGGAACCTTGATGATCGCGGCGCGGACCTGGTCTGTGAGCTCATAGCCGACGGAGTAGCGCAGCCGGTGCTCGCAACAGAAGTCCAGCAGGTCGTGCGTCGCGCCCGCCGAGTCGGCGCGCACCAAGATCTCAATGTCCTCGATCAGATCGACCGGGATCTGCTGCAGTGCCTGCTCGACGACCGCGATCTGGTCAGCAGCGGTGTTCGAGCCCGCATTGCCGGGACGCAGGATCCCCGCGAGCGCCTCGCTGGTCTCGTCACAGTACGCCAGCATCGGGTGAAAGCCGAAGCCGCCCTTAAACGTGCCGGCCGCGCCCTCCTTCTCGGAATGGCTCGTCACCAACGTCGCGTCGATCTCGATCGTGACGCGCTCGGGCGCCCCCGTCAGCTTCCAGACGTGCTCTCGCGCGCGGGCGTGAGCGTCGGCCAACGCGTCCAGCAGCCCGGGCGACGAGGCGATCTTGTCCACCACGCGAAACGCCGTCGAGTCCGAAGCGACAGCCCCGAACAACGCGTCCTGATCACGCACCGCCCCGAGATCAGCGAGGCAATCGCCGCCGTCGGCGAGCATCACCGCCAGATCGCGCACGACGCGGCCCGGATCATGCCCGGACCGGCGCTGCCTGAGGCCCTCCAGACGCACCGACAACGCCCGTGTGAGCCCGCTCTTATCAGCGATCTGCGCAAGCAGTGCGCTGCCCGCATGCGACACGAGCCCCTCTCCGTCCGACGTGACTTCTACCGTGACGTTGCGGCCATCGCGCTGCACCCTCAAGGTGATCCTCCCGAGCTCGTCCTTCGGCCTCAGCAACCAGAAGAATCCCTGCTCAACCGGACGTTCCGGCGCCCCGACTTCGGTCGGGGCGCCCACCTTGCTGCAAGATCGGGGCGCCCGGATCGTGCAGGAAGCGGCGTGATGTGAGTCTGCTCGGGGCTGGAGGGTGATTTCTGGGTGTGTTTGGGCCTGCGCTGCGCCGAGGGTGCGGATTTCTCGCAAGAACGGTGCCGCGGATAGGCCGCGGCGGCCCGTTGCGGGCGGCGTTGGTCGCGGCGATGGCGCCGGGTCCTGCGGGCTGGGTGTCGTGCGCGCCGGCTGCCGGTCAGGCGGCGGCGGGGAGCGCTTGGAGGCGCCTGAATGCGTCGGCGAGCGCGTGTGCCCACGGCCAGGCGTGGTGGATGCGTAGTGTTGCTTTGCGCGCGTGGAAGGCGAGGCGTGCGGCGACGTGCAGCAGTCGGTAGCGCAGGCGCTTGGGCTCTGCGCGTGCGAGCTCACCGGTCAACAGCAAGCGTTTGGTCCAGACGATCAGGTCGTGCGCGATGCGCGTAAGCATCAGCCACACGCGGTTGTGCTCGAAATCGCGAAAGGGCATGTTGCGCAGGCCGG
>DASVPU010000494.1:0-33447 GCA_036389475.1 Solirubrobacteraceae bacterium | reverse complement strand
GTCGCTCGGCAGCGCACGTAGGGGTCGGTGAGGTTCACGCGCGCCCCGTTGTGATAAATGGCATCCAGCTGCTCGGCGAGTCGGTCAAACCGAGCCGCTGCCAGGCCGAGCCGCGGCTTCTCGAGGTCGCCGGAAACGGCCATGACCCTGGCTGCATACTGCTCGTCCCACAGGCCATAGACCTCGAGCGCGGTCCGGATGCGGATCATGGCCTCGTTCTCGCCGGGCGCCCGGACCAGGCAGTGCACCTCGGCCTCGGTCTGCTCCAGAAGCTCGCGGAGCACGAACGCGCCAAGGAAGCCGGTCGCGCCGGTCAGCAGGACACGGTTCGGAGTCCCGACGGGGCGCGGCCCGCCCGCAGGACTGCCCTCGACGGAGATGGCGAGATCAAGCACCGCTTCGGCGACGAGATCGACGTTCTCGGCCGGGGCGGGTTGCGGTGTCGCTTGACCGTCTGCGAGGCTCGCCAATGCGGCGACCGTCGGACTGACAAACAGCGCGCCCACCGGCAACGCGATGCCAAGCTGCTCGCGAATCGCCCGTACAAGACGGATAGACGTGAGGCTGTCACCGCCAAGATCGAAGAAGTTGTCGTCGATGCCGACCCCGGCCACGCTGAGGACGCCGGCGAACAGCTCGCAGAGGCCCTCTTCCAGCGCAGTACGCGGTCTCTGGTCAGCAGGCGGCGCGCCGATCGACGGGGTAGGCAGCGCTCCGCGGTCCAGCTTCCCGTTGGGCGTCAGCGGCAACGCGTCGAGCGCGACGAACGCCTCCGGAACCATGTAGTAGGGCAACGCTTCGGCCACGTGGGCGCGCAGGACAGCGCCGATGGAAGAGCCGGCGGCCGGGGACGCGGGATTGTTGGTGTACCTCGTAAGCGGCATCTCGGCTGCCGCCGGGTACAAGTCGCGAACCTCTCCGAAGCCGAGCGCGGGCCCTGCGGCCGCGTCGACGAGCACTGCGTCGAAGCTGCCATCGGCGTCTTGGCCCTCCACGGTCGCAGACCAGGTCAGAGCCGCGCGATACCTGTGCGTTTGGGCGATCTCCTGAAGCGCTTCGGGATCGGCCCCCTCCTGCCTGTCAGCCAGCTCGAAGCGCCGCACGTCCTCGATCGCGCCACCGTCGTGCAGCATCCGCATCCGTGCCACCTCGCGCGCGACGCGCCGGTTGGCAACTGCGACGATCCGCACGGATAGCGGCCGGCGTTCTGTCAGGTACGCGGCCAGCTCATCCAGGTTCGACAGGTCGTTGCCCCATCGCAGTCGCGGAACGTCTCCCAGCGCCGTCAGCCTGGCCGGCTGCGTGCGAAGGACCACGTCGTATCGATAGCTGGTCAGCTCGTTGTGGTGGCGCCCACGCTTGATCCGAACATCTACGCCGGCGATCTCAGGAATTTCGCCGGCTAGCGCTGCAAAGAAGTCTGGGTGAACCAGCAGGTCGCTCTCCAGCGCCACAGCCCGGTCCACGGCATGGCCTACGGATGCAGGATCAGCGGCGGGGTCAGCCTGGTGGAGCTTGATGTCCGCATGCAGCGCCCGCGCCAGGCCAAGGTGTCGCACATCGCCGATGAACACCGATCCGCCGGGTGTCACCAACGTCATCGCTGCGCGCAGCACGCGCAGCAAGTACTCGGCGCTTGGAAAGTGTTGGATGACGGAGTTGACGACGACGACGTCAAAGACACCCGCTGGAAGATCTCCGACGACATCCGCGGGTTGGCACCGCAGCTCGACGCGCCCCGCGAGCTCACCCTGCTCGAGTACCTTCGACTGGAGGCTGTCGATCACCCGGCCCGAGAGATCGGTTCCCCAATACTCCTCGCAGCGTGGCGCGAGCTTGGACAGCAGAAGGCCGGTGCCGACGCCAAGCTCCAGTATGCGGCGCGGGCCCAGTGACCAGATCCGCGAGACCGTCGCATCGCGACACTCGTGCAACTGCTCGATCGGAATCAGCTTGCCGTCGTAGCTACTTCTCCACACCCCGAAGTCTTCACCCAATTCGTGCTGACCCGGCCGGGCGTACGCGGCATCGTAGACCTGCTTCCATTCGCTGATCTGGTTTAGAGCCATCTGTCTGAGGGAAGGGACGACGTACGCGACGATGCGCCTGTCGCCCGATTGATCCTCCTGGACCACGACCGCAGCTTGTCGCACAGCGGTGTGCCGCATCAGCACGGTCTCGATCTCACCTAGCTCGACGCGGAAGCCACGGATCTTGACCTGGTGATCCACGCGTCCGCCGAACTCAAGCAGCCCGTCCGCCCGCCAGCGCGCCAAGTCACCCGTGCGATACATGCGAGATCCCGGCGCGCCAAACGGGTTGGCCACGAACCGCTCGGCCGTCAGCCCTGGCTGGTTCACATATCCCAAGGCGACTCCGTCTCCCGCGACATACAACTCCCCCAGCACACCCGGCAACACCGGCTCCAGCGACGGCCCCAGCACGTACACCTGCGTATTGAGGAGCGGCCGTCCGATCGGCGGCGGACCGTCCGCGTCGACGATGTCCGCGGCCGTCGACCAGATCGTGGTCTCGGTCGGCCCATAGAGGTTGACGACCTCATTCCCGAGCTTGCGCATCTGCGCCGCCAGCGGGGCCGACAGCGCCTCCCCGCCGACGAGCAACCGCAAGCCGCACAGGGAGTCCGGGACCTGGTCGATCAACGCCTGCCACAGCGTCGGGGTGCTCTGCATGACCGTGACGCGCGCGCGGACGATCAGGTCGGCTAACGCGTCCGGATGGCGAATAACCGACGACCCCGCCATGACCACGGTGCCGCCGCTCACAAGTGGAAGAAACAGCTCTAAGCCCGCGATATCAAAGCCGAAGGTCGTTGCGGCAAGTACGCGGTCACGTGGACGGAACCGTAATCGCGCCTGAATCGCGCCCAAGAACTTGTCAAGTTGCCGTGTGAGATGCAGACGCCCTTTGGCCAGCCCGTCGATCCCGACGTATAGATCACATAGGCGGGATGCAGCGACAACAAGCGAGATGTCCGATCCGCGTCGTTCAGGTCGGCACGCGCATCCAAGGATGCCAGGCGCTCGGCGGTAGCGGGATCGTCAAGCGATAGCGTGGTGAGTGCGGGGTGATTGGCGGCGATACGGTGAGCAGATCGAGCGACGGCATCGGCCGTGAGCAGCAACAGCGGTCGCGAGTCAGCGATCACGTAGGCGATGCGATCGGCGGGATGGTCCATGTCAATTGGCACATATGCGGCGCCGGCCTTGAAGACCGCAAGCGCCGCCACGACCAGTTCGATGGAGCGCGGCAGAGCGATGGCCACGCATCGTCCGGGGCCCGCGCCCTGCGCTACCAGCAGCCGCGCCAGCTGATTTGCTCGTCCGTTGAGCTGCGCGTACGTCAGCTCGGCACGTTCGAACACCACGGCGGGCGCATCCGGCGCGCGCGCCACCTGACTCTCAAACAGCTCCGGCACCGATGCCGTCCACGTCCCGAACGCCACGGCTATCGATGCACCTGAACGGACGTTGACAACCGATCAGGGGCCGAGACTGAAGGAGTCTGCATCGAGGTGTGGCCTATCGCTGGACAGCCTGGGAGCTTCGGCCCACCAGGCTCTCGCAGGGGCCCGGGGCCTCAGCCCTGCTCGAGCGGCGCCATCGTCAGGCCCGCGCCCTGCAGCTGATCCCAATACAGCTCGGCCGGCTCGCGGTGGCCGCTCCAGACGACCGCAAGCCCGCTGCGATGGATCTGGTTGGCGATGCTGTAGCCGCGGTCGACGTCGATGCCGGGGATGTAGCGCGCGAGCGCGTATGCGACACCATCGAAGGTGTTGTGGTCGTCATTGCGGACGATGACGCGCCAGTGCCCGCCAAGCCCGCTGCCCGGACCGCCGGTCCGCGGCTTCTCGATCGTCTGGCTCACGGTCCCGAAGGATACGAACGCTCAGCCGTTCTTTCCAGCCCTTTGCAGGAAGCGGTCGATCCCCAGCCACTGGTCGTCTGGCGGCATCGCCTGCGCAAACGACTCGGCGGCGCGATCGTCCAGCGACGCCCGGAACTCGGCGCGCAGCTCGGCTGCGTAGCCAGCGCGGTCGACGTTGCGCGCGCGGTCGCTCCAATGCGTGAGCGCGCGGCGCAGTCGCTCGAGGTGCTCGTCCACGTCGGAGTAGTCCCCGAAATGCGTGATCGCGAGCGCCGCCGGCTCCCATGCCTCGATCGTGTCGAGCGACGCGCGCCAGGCGTCGAGATCGAAGTCCGGGGGCGGCGTCGGCGCCAGGAGCAGATCCCCGACCGGCAGCCGCACACCGCAGGTGTCGCCGGCGAAGACCCAGCCGCTGTCGCGATGGCGATAGGAAACATGGTGTGAGGCGTGGCCCGGCGTGTAGGCAACATCCCATCCGTCCTGGCTCTCGCCTCCGGTCAGCACGCGCAGGTTGCGGTCAGGGATCGGCACGACCTCGCCCCACAGCCGCTCGAAGTCCTCACCGTAAAGCCGCTTGGCCGACGCGACCAGACGCGTCGGGTCGGCGAGGTGGCGCGCGCCGCGCTCGTGCACCCAGACCTCCAGGTCGGGCCACTCGCGCACGAGCGCCCCGGCCGCGCCCGCGTGGTCGAAGTGGATGTGCGTCAGCAGCAGGGCGCGCGGTTGCTCGCCGCCGAGCGCGTCGAGCAGGGTGTCCAGACTGGACTCCGGGCCGGGATCGATGATGACGTCGTCGACGTGCCACGCGCAGATCACGTGCTCCAGACCCTGGTGGTGGACGTCGATGGCGCGCATCGAGGCGTTGCTACCCACATAACCCTGCGCGAACCGAAAGCGGCCGGAAGGCTCGTAGCAGTGCTTCTGCGCGCCCACTTCCTCCTCTGCCATAACTCCTCCTCCGCACTCGGTCCCACCCGACAGATACCGTCCGGAGCGCGACTAGACCTCGCACGCGAGTACGATCCGACCCCGTGAGCGCGACACCGAATCACCGTCTGGCAGAACCCGACCGGCCTTGGATGATGCGCACCTACGCGGGTCATTCGACGGCCAAGAAGTCCAACGAGCTCTACCGCTCGAACCTCGCCAAGGGCCAGACGGGTCTGTCGGTTGCATTCGACCTGCCGACGCAGACCGGCTACGACTCCGACCACGAGCTCGCCCGTGGCGAGGTCGGCAAGGTCGGCGTGCCGATCGGCCACAGGGGGGCCATGGCTGAGCTCATGGACGGGATCCCGCTCGACACGATGAACACGTCGATGACGATCAACGCGACGGCGGCCTGGCTGCTGGCGCTCTACATCGTCGCGGCCGAGGAGCAGGGCCACGACGCCAAGTTCCTGCAGGGCACGACGCAGAACGACATCATCAAGGAGTTCCTCGCGCGCGGGACCTACGCGTTCCCGCCGGGCCCGTCGATGCGGCTGATCGCCGACATGGTCGCGTACACCGTGACCGAGGTCCCGAAGTGGAACCCGATCAACATCTGCTCCTACCATCTCCAGGAGGCGGGTGCGACGCCGGTGCAGGAGATCGCCTATGCGCTCAGCAACGCGATCGCGGTTCTCGACGCCGTGCGCGAGCGCGTCGACGAGGACCTCATGGGAAAGGTGTTCAGCCGCATCTCGTTCTTCGTCAACGCGGGCGTGCGCTTCATCGAGGAGCACGCGAAGCTGCGCGCGATGGGCGCGATCTGGGAGCAGATCGGCCGCGACCGCTACGGCGTCGAGGACGCCAAGCACCTGCGCTTCCGCTACGGCGTCCAGGTCAACTCGCTCGGGCTGACCGAGTCGCAGCCCGAGAACAACGTCCAGCGCATCGTGCTCGAGACGCTCGGCGTCACCCTGGGCCGCGACGCCCGCGCGCGCGCGATCCAGCTACCGGCCTGGAACGAGGCGCTCGGCCTGCCGCGCCCCTGGGACCAGCAATGGTCGCTGCGCATCCAGCAGATCCTCGCCTTCGAGACGGACCTGCTCGAGTACCCCGACATCTTCGAGGGCTCGAAGGTCATGGACGGCCTCGTGCGCGAGCTGATGGACGGCGCGCGCGCGGAGATGGCGGTCGTCGAGGAGCACGGCGGAGCGGTCGAGGCGGTCCCGTACATGAAGGCGTCGCTCGTCGATTCCCACCGCGAGCGCATCCGCCGCATCGAGGCCGGAGAGCTCGTCGTCGTCGGGCAGAACAAGTACCGCGAGACGGCCCCGTCGCCGCTGGCCGAGGGCGAGGACGGCGGCATCATGACCGTCGATCCGGGCGTCGAGGCCGAGGCCCGGGAGGCACTTGCGCAATGGCGCGCCGACCGCGATCAGGCCGCGGTCGATGCCGCGCTGGACGAGGTCAGGCGCATCGCCGCCGACGACTCGGAGAACATCATGGCCGCCACGATCGTTGCAGCCCGTGCGGGCGCGACGACCGGCGAGTGGGCGCAGGCGCTGCGCGACACGTTCGGCGACTACCGCGCCCCGACCGGCGTCGGCGAGGCGAGCGCCGGACCCGATGCGACCGGCCCGGAGCTCGAGGAGCTGCGCGACGAGGTCGCCCGCGTCGGCGACGCGCTCGGCCGCCGGATCAAGATCCTCGTCGGAAAGCCCGGTTTGGACGGACACTCAAACGGCGCGGAGCAGATCGCCGTGCGCGCTCGCGACATCGGCATGGAGGTCGTCTACGAGGGCATCCGCCTGACGCCGGCGCAGATCGTCACGAGCGCGCTGCAGGAGGGGGTGCACGTCATTGGCCTGTCGATCCTCTCAGGCTCGCACCGCGAGCTGATCCCGTCGGTCATGCAAGGGTTGCGCGAGGCGGACGTCGACGCCCCCGTCGTCGTCGGCGGGATCATCCCCGAGGCCGACGTGGCGCCGATGAAGGAGGCCGGCGTCGCGGCGGTGTACACGCCGAAGGACTTCGACCTCACGCGCATCATGCGCGACATCGTCGCGCTCGTGGCCGAGCGCAACGGGGTCGCGGCAAGCGCCTGACCCAGCGCACGCGCCGCCGAATCGCGAGGGCGGACGAGCATGCCGACCATGAGCTCGATGCCACGACAACGATCTCATTCCCGTGAGTGTCGGGCTCGGCTTCGGCGGGAGCCCGCTCGGGGTGCCGCCCAGCGCCGTGCCTGACGGCGGAAGTGATCTGGCCGGGCGGCTGCGCGAGCGCGACCTGGCCGCGGCGCCGGCGGTCTTGAACCTCGTCGAGAACCGCGCGCCCGCGCAGCGCGAGAAGATCGCGGCGCTGCTCGCGGGCGTCTCCCCCGCCGCGCTCGGTGGCGAGGCGCCGGCGCACCTCGTCGGCGTGACCGGCCCGCCGGGCGCGGGCAAGTCCTCGCTGCTGTCGGAGCTCGTTCGGGAATGGCGTGCTAGGGAACGCAGCGTCGCGGTCCTCGCCGTCGACCCGTCGTCCAAGCGCTCCGGCGGAGCGCTGCTCGGCGATCGTGCGCGGATCGTTGTCGATCCGGCCGACACAAGCGTCTTCATCCGCTCGATGGCCGCCGGCGGGCGCCTCGGGGGTCTCGCGCCGGCAACGCGCGCTGCTGCCCACGCGCTCGCGGCCGCCTTCGACGTGGTCGTCATCGAGACAGTCGGCGTCGGTCAGTCCGAGACCGAGGTGGCCGAGGTGGCCGATACCGTCGCCGTCGTCGTGCAGCCCGGCTCCGGAGACACGCTGCAATTCCTAAAGTCCGGGATCATGGAGATCCCCGACGTCCTCGTCGTGGCGAAGGCCGACCTCGGGCCGGTCGCGCTGCGCTCGCGCCGCGACCTCAACGCCGCGCTGCGCTCGCTCGGCGCCCGCGACACCCGTGTTCTCGCGGTCTCGTCGCTGGCGCCGGCGAGCGGCTTCGGGGAACTCGTGCAAGCGCTCGACGAGCATCGCGAGCGCCTCGATGTCCCGGCGCGGAGGCTTGCGGCGCGGCGCGCCAGTGCCTTGGCGGACTTCACCGCCGAGCACGGCGAGCGCGGCCTGCGCGCGCTCGGGGGCCGCCGCGCGGCGCTCAAGCTCCTCGACGAGCGGGACCCGGCGCTGGACGTCCCCGCGCTGACGCGCGCGCTCGCGGACAAGGCCACGGCGTGAGTGCCAGCGCGCTCGTCGACCTCGCGATCATGCTCGGCGCCTTCATGCTCGCCACGGTCGTCGCCGAGCTCGCTGACGCCGCGAACCTCGGCACGGCGCTCTCGTTCGGTCAGATCGGCTTCGTGCTTGCGGCCACCTACATCGTGCTGCGCCGCTAGCGTTTCGGCCCCCAGGCCTAGGGCGTGGCGGCGCTCCCGGTCTCGGCAGCCGGCGCCGACGCCAGCCGCCACGATCCGTTCTCCCGCACGAGCCGGAGCGTTTCGTCCGCCGGGCTCTCGCCGACCGCCGTGCTGCGGGTGCGGGCGAGCGCCTGGTCGCCGTTGACCTCGACCCCGATGACCTTCAGCTGCGGGTTCTGGCGGCTGCCCCAGCCCGTGCGCAGCGCGATCTCGCAGGGCAAGCCGACGCTGCGGATCGTCTCCGTGAGCGCGCTGGCGAACAGGTCGTCGCAGAGCGTCTGGTAGTCCTTCTCGCGCGTCGCCTGCGCGAAGCGGTCGAGGGTCTTGTGCACGGCTTGGCTGTCGTCGCCGCCACCTGGCTTGATCGCGAGCACGAGGACGATCGCCGCGACCGCGAGCCCGACGACGAGCACGATCCGCTGCTTGCCCTTGAGCCGCCCGAGCTTGGCCAACAGCGGTCCCAGCCGGCCGAAGAGCTTGCCGAGCATGGCGAGCGGCTTACGAAGCAGGCGCAGGAGCTTCGCCAGCAGGCGAAACGGCGACTTCAATACGGCGAGGACTTTGGCCTTCATTGGCGCGCAGCCTAGCGTCGCGCGCGCGAACGCACGCCGTCATGCATCCGTAACGTGGAAATGCGAGAACTGGTGTGCAGATGTTCGTGCTGTTGATCTTCGCCGTCCTGGCGGGCGCCGCCACCGCGATCACGCCGTGCGTGCTTCCGGTCCTGCCGGCGCTGCTGTCGGCGAGCGGCACCGGCGGTCGCCGGCGACCACTGGGCATCGTGACCGGCCTGACGCTCACACACACGATCACGATCGTCGGCATCGCGTCCGTCGTCCGGGGCGTCGGCTTCGCCGACGGGACGCTTCGAATGCTCGCCATCGTGGTGCTCGCGCTGTTCGGGGTGGCTCTGCTCGTCCCGCGCGCGTCGGCGTGGATCGCGCTGCGCCTGTCGTTCCTCTCGCGCCTGACTCCGCGCGGCGCGGGCGAGGGCTTCTGGTCGGGTTTGCCCGTCGGCGGCGCGCTTGGGTTCGTCTACGCACCGTGCGCCGGCCCGATCCTCACGGCCGTGATCTCGGTCAGCGCGTCGCAGGGGACCACAGGGGAGATCGTCACGATCGCGATCGCCTACGGCCTCGGCTCCGCACTGACGCTGCTCGGGCTCGCGCTCGGCGGCCGGCGCGTGATCGGCCGGCTGCGCCCGAGCAACCGCGGCCAGCTGCTGGAGCGCGCGTTCGGCGTGGTCATGGTGCTGACAGCGGTGCTGATGTTCACGAAGCTCGACCTCCGCTTCCAGACGGCTCTCGCCAGCGAGCTGCCGACATTCCTCACCAACCCGACCCGCGGGCTAGAGCGCTCCGCCGCCGTCGAGGACCGTCTGGTGCGCGTGCGCGGGCGCTCGACGTTCGATTCGCGCAAGGCGGACGCCGCCCGGCCTGCGTCGGCGTCCGGCGGTGGCCTAGCGGACGCTCGGCACCCCGAGCTGCCGATCCTCGGCCCCGCGCCCGAGTTCGCGAGCACGCAGCGCTGGTTTAACTCCAGGCCGCTGACGATCACCGGACTACGTGGTCGCGTGACGCTCGTCGACTTCTGGACGTACACCTGCATCAACTGCGTCGCCACGCTGCCGTATCTGCGGGCATGGGACGAGCGCTATCGCCGTGCCGGGCTGACGATCGTAGGCGTGCACACGCCCGAGTTCGCGTTCGAGCGGTCGGCATCGAACGTCCAGGACGCGATCCGCGAGCGCAGGCTGCGGTACCCGGTCGTACAGGACAACGAGTTCGGCACGTGGAACGCGTTCGGCAATCAGTTCTGGCCGGCCAAGTACCTCATCGACGCCAAGGGGCGCGTGCGCTACACGCACTTCGGCGAGGGCGGCTACGAGGAAACCGAGGCGGCGATCCGCACGCTGCTCGCCGAGGCCGGCAGCCACGACCTCGGCGGCGCCGCACGCACCCGTGGCGAGCTGCTCACGCCCGGGCGGGAGGCGACCCCGGAGACGTACCTCGGCACGGCCCGCGCGCGAAGCTTCTCCCCGATCGGACCGCGTGCCGGCACGCACGACTACGCCGTCGCCGGCGCGGCGTCGCTGCCACGAAGCGTCTTCTCGCTCGGCGGCCGCTGGACGATCGATGACGAGTCAGCGCGCGCGGTGCGCCACGCGACGCTGCGCGCCCGCGTCGTTTCAAAGGGCGTCTTCCTCGTGCTGTCCTCGAAGGACGACCGGCCCCGCCGTCTCCGGGTGTCGCTCGACGGCCGGCCGATCAGCGCTGCGCAGGCCGGCAACGACGTCCACGACGGCGTGCTGACCGTGCGCCGCCAGCGCCTGTATCACCTCGTGCGGCTGCCGCGTACCGAGGAGCATGTTCTGACGCTGCGCGCGGACCCCGACGTCAGCGGCTACGCCTTCACGTTTCGCTGAACCGCACCACCCACGGATGCGGTTCGGTTTGACGCCCGGAGCGATCGAGGCTACGGCGGTTGCCCAGCCTCGGCGGATGCCCAGAGGGTCGGCCCGATGTCGGCCGGGCCCGGGGGTCGAGGACGTGCGAATCACGATGCTCAGCGAGCGCGACCTAATATGGAACGATGGAAGCCTCTGAAGCCCGTTCATGGCTGCGCTGCTACCGCTGCTGGTCGACCGATCTCGAGGTCCACGTCCATTACGAGGGGATCCACAAGATCGATCCAGAGACCGGCGAGCGCGCCGAGCCAGTCGACGAGTTGCAGGAGGCCGTCGTCCAGTGCCTGGAGTGCATGCACGATCAGCCGCACCTGGGGTTCCACAACGGCCGCGTCGAGCCGATCGAGGACCGCTGGGAGCGGATGATCGCCGGCACCCCGTGGGTCGCCTCGTGCACCGTCACGGTCGATTCCGACGATGTCGAGACGTGCTCCGGCCCGGAGGCCGGGGACGCCCTCTCCTATGCCGCCTTCGGCGATTACGGCACGCGCGAGTTCTTCACCCACGTGCGCTTCCACAAGCACGACGGCGACTCGATCGTCGTCCATCTGCTCGTCGAGCTCTACGCGCGCTCGGCGGAGGAAGCGACGACCGTCCTCGAGGAAGCCGCCCGCGGCCAGCTCGCGATCACCTCGCTCGCCGAGGAGTCACGGCCGCCGGCAGCGACCGGCGACGACCGCCATTGACCGCGACCGGCGGGGGAAGCGTTCCCTCGCCAGCTGCGACTCGGTCCTACGCCGCCTCGACGGCTGGCGCGGGATCCCGGAGGAAGTTTGCGACTTGGGCGAGTGATTCGTTGGTGGATGGTCGCGCGAGCAGCTTGGATCGAGCAGCGCGCGGCTGGCGTTCGCGCTTGTAGGCGCAGTTGATTGGCGTGGCAACCTCGTTGAAGACCAGGATGGAGTTCCAACCCACGATCGGATGCCTCATAAGGTGCCGTTCTAGCGGTTGCCGCGAACCTTCGTCAAATGCGCGGTTCTGGCGATCCACGATCGCGATGAGCAGCACTCTCAGCAGCGGACTCGACGCTGTGGCGCATGTGCGCTACGACGCGTTCGTGTCCTGCGGCCGGCTCGCTCACGGTCGGCTCGCGGCTGCACTGCGGGTGGGCTTGCAAACGATCGGCACGCCCTGGTAAGTCAGGCGTTCCTTGCGGGTGTTCCGCGACGAGACGAGCCTCCACGAGGCGCGCGGGCCCTATCCAGGCATCCAGCGGGCATTGGCGAGGTCGCGCTTCTTCGTGCTGCTCGCCTGGCCCGCCGCTGCGCGGTCGCCACGGGTCAAGCGGAACGCCTGCGATCGCCGCGGTCGGTCGCAGCTACTGGACCGGGGGGACGTCGCCCCGTCGGGGTATCGCCGGCAGGTTCTTGGCGGCGTCGCGCTCGCGATCGGTGCTGTGGATCTCCGTCGGGTACGGGGGACGCTTCCACGGGTGGGGTCCGAGCGTGCCGTAATGCTCACGCAGGTAGGCGACGAGGTCGCCGCGATGATCGGGGCACGCGTAGCGCATCGGCCCGTACGGTCCGCGACCGTGCCAGACGAGCCACTTCTCGGGCATCGCGTCGACGTATGTGCCAGACGCGATCTGGGCGACCGTCTTCTCGAGGCTGAGCTGCGTGAGCGGATCGGGACGGCAATCGCAGAACTGACAGCGAAAGCGCAAACGCACGGCCATGGGCCGCACATTACCCCGCGGACGGTGAAACGGCGAGGCGGTCTTGCTTGCCGTCGAGCGTAGAGATGACGACGGCCGAATGACTCCCTTCTCGGCCGACAGGATCCCAGTCCACGCGAGCAGTGGCCGCACCGGTGCCGTCGCCGCGAGTTGCGCTCATGTGCTCGGTGGGTGTGTGCCCGGCAGCAGGCGTGGGGCAGCGGCAGGATCGGCCGGCGTTTGCGGTATCGCCGCGGGAAGCAGGGCGTCGAGCAACGCGTTGGTGAAGATCCGTTGTGGATCGAGGGCTTCGTATCTGCTGCGTGCTGCGTCCCACGCGTCGCTGGGCCGGTGGCCGGCCCGAAATGCCTGCGGAATCGTCGTCGAGATCGTCGAGGCGTCGGTCCAGGCGCCACCACCGACCGTGTACGCCCAGCCCTTTGACCACTCCGGGCGCGCTGTCGCGTACTCGCCGTCGAAGTGCTCGAAGATCCAGGTCTCCATCTCCCGATAAAACTGATTGGCGTGTGGCGTGCCGGGCACCGTCAACAGGTCCAGCCAGACGGCGGCGTCCCAGTCGCCGCGATCGGCTCTCGCTCGCGCCGGTGAGAGCAGCGGTCCGACGGCGCCGGGGATGTCGATCATGCCAGCGTCGTCGAGCCCGGTGACGCGAACCTCCAGCGGCCCGTTGATCGGGTATTGGTCACGCCTCTGGTAGTCGCCGATGGCCTGGCTCAGGTGCGCGTAGAACTCGCTGACGACGCGCTGGATCTCCGCTCGGCGCGTGACGATCGCGTAGCCGCTGGTCGTCATCCTGAGCGTCGTCGGCCTGACGTAGAGCAGGAGATTCATCGACGGTCCCCACATGTCCGCGCTGCCGGTCGCGAGCAGGCCGGACACGATCACGGCAATCGCACCGTTGCAGTACGCGGGCGTGAACCTGCTGTTGCCGGCTGTGATCTGACACAGAAGGTCCGAGACCTCCGGAGCGATGCCGTCGGTGAAGGGGAAGTTGTAGGGACCTCTGACGGGCCTTGAGCTCCACGGTCGCTCGGGCGCCTGCGACCAGAGCTTCATCCACGGCGCGGCGGTGAACGGAAACCACGTCGCCTCGACGCGGCCGCAGCGCTCGACATGTGCCGCGAACGCGTCGGGTCCCGCCTCGTCGGGCACGGCAAAGACCTCGGCCGCGGCGATATCCCAGCGGCTCTGGCAGCGCAGGCATGTGTCCTCGCCCACGCGCAGGGTCGCTTCGACGATGAACCCGCGCCCGAGATGGACCAGCAGAGCCGCGCTGTCGGGATCCGAGCGACTCAGCGCCTTCAGCACATATGCGCCCTCGGCGGGGTCCCACACCACCGCTGTCAGCGACACGACGACGTCGCTCCACGAGCCGTAGGCGCAGTCGCCGTCACTCGTTGGAACTCCCGTGCCGTGCGCGCCGATCGCGAGGACACCACCCAGGCTCAGGTCGCCGGTCGCCGGTGTGGCGGCCAGCCCATAGCCCGCCTCGCGCAACGCCAGCAGCACCGACTCGATGGTCGCACCGGTCTGCGCGGTGACGCTCGGAGGAGGACCGTCATTCACGCTCACCGCCGTGAGATGCTCGGTCAAGTCGACGAGCACGAGGTTCTCCGCGTCCTGCGAGCCGACCACCAGCGGAGAGAAGCCGTGGTTGCGACCACATGGTCGCAGCTGCCAGCCGTGGTCGCTCGCCCAGTTCGCGAGCCTGACGACGTCATCGCCGCCGACGGGAGTGCAAATCCAGACATCGTCAACGCGGATCTCGTGCGACCAGTTCTCGAATGAACGCTTGTGGACCTCGATCGACGGCGGGAAGTCCGGTGGCGCGGCGTCGCATGCCTGGCCGTGACCAGCGGTCGCCTGCGGCTCGAGCGGCGCGGGCTGATGCCGGCCGCGGTCGGCGAGCGCGCTCGGCTCGGACGTCGCGCCAAACGGTGGCGGCGGGTGCGCGATCCTGAATGCCATCAGCCGCCCCTCAGCGACATGTCCTTCGCGGCGAGGTATCGGTGGCTGCTCGCGGTCCAGTCGACGAGGCCGCGCATGCAGCCCTTCAGGACCTCGCCGTAGGCCGCGATGTTCGCCGCCTCAGACCGCCACGTTTCACCGAGCAGCCGCGGCAGCTCACGCTCGATGTTCAGGAACGCCCGCAGCTCTTGGTCGCTGTGATGCGCGCTCATGCGCGTGGCCTGCTCGAGCGACAGGCCAAACTCGTTGCGCAGGATGAGAATCGTGTTGTGCAGTCCGTCGCGCTGATCGCGATTGAGGCCGAGCAGGTCGTTGATCCACACGTTGTAGTTGATGTTCAGCTGCTCCATGCGCCGCACGAACACGTCGCCGGTGCCGAAGGAGGGTACGATGCGCAGAGCGCCTGCAGTGAGAACGCAGCCGGGCGGCACGCCGGCGGTCAACTGCCGTACCTGCCAATGCAAGGCGGTGTTGGCGCCTGTGGGAGGATCGAGGCTGCCCTCCCCGAGCGTCCCGTAGAGGTACTCGCGCAGGTGCTCGACTGTCCGCCGGTACCACTCGTCGTCGCTGGCGTCAAGCTGGCGCGCCTGGCGAAGCAAGTCAGCGAACGCAAACAGGGTCGGCGAGTCGCGTGCTCGCGGCGAGTCGCCGTCGAGCACCTCGAGATGGCGCCTGACCGCGCGGTGGGTAACCGTGCTGCCGCCGAGGTTGCGTGCATCCTGACGTTCCTGAACGTCGTCGTAGACGAAGAACCACGTCATGAGGTGCGACACGACGAGTGCGGCCTCGAGCGACAGCATGTGGCGCTGAGCGGACACGAGATCGTCAAAGCGCGCCGCGCAGAAGCGAGCGTAGTCATCGTCGTCTGCGAAGAGGTCAAACGCACGCGCCCACGCGCGATGTCCGTCAAGCAACTCGGCAGGCCGGGCATGCCTCCCGCTATAGAGCGGGCAGTGGAACGAGGCCACGAAGTTTGTGCCGGTCTGAAAGTCGTGCACCGTAAAGGTCACGGTGCCGTCGGGATAAAGGATCGGCGGGCCCGCATCCCCGGGCGACGGGTCAAGCTCCCGATCGCTGCGACGGGCGGGCCAAGCGCTGGTGGGCTCGGCGGATC
The DNA here is from genome assembly GCA_036389475.1 of Solirubrobacteraceae bacterium. Taxonomy (GTDB): domain Bacteria; phylum Actinomycetota; class Thermoleophilia; order Solirubrobacterales; family Solirubrobacteraceae; genus CADCVQ01. Next base: position 18,028 of record DASVPU010000494.1, on the reverse strand, counting down.
CGAAGCCGGCGGCCGGCGCGAGAGCGGCCGGCCTGATGCCCAGCCCGGGCTCGCTGAATGTGATCGTGAAGTCGTCAGGTCGCGCGGGGACGCTACGGGAGCGCGCCGCCTCGTCCTGCCTGATCTTGAACATCGCCACGCCTTTCTTCATAGACCGCCGGTTATCGGATGGCGTTCTTCGGCCAGTGTGCCCGAGCCGGCAGACGCCGGCCGCGAGCGCGCCGCCGCGCGCCAGCGCGCGTGTCCGCCCACAGGTGCCGGCGATCGGCGCGCGCGACGCTCGAACGCGACCGGCCAGCGCGCACCGGCGTGCAACGCGAAGGCGCTTGCGAGGGTCACGGCCTGGACGAGACGAGGTCAAGTCGCAGTGCCTGGGCTCGGCCCCGAGCAACGATCGGCGGCTCGAGCAGCTCCTCGACGTTCGGCCGAGCGCGTCGCGTTGTTGCTGAGCTACAACGTCAGCGGCCTGCGCACGATCGCGGTCGCACTCCGCTCAGCGGTCGATGCCGATGTCGAGCTCGCGCTCCTCGGCGACGTCTCGGCCCAGCCGGCGCTGCTCGGCGACGCACTGCGCTTGGCGCCACGCACTACGATCGCCGGCGCCCTCAGGCTCGGAGCCGAGCCCGGCGTCTCGGCGGCGACGTGAGCTCGACCCTCTAGTAGCACGCGCACGCTCCGGGTCGTGCTGACCGCCGCGGTACTGCCCCGGGCGCACGCCGAGCATCTCGCGCGCCCACGCCCGCGGCTGGACCGACCTCGCGCTCGGCGAGCTCGTCGCGAACGGTGCGCATCTCGCGCTCGCGACACATAAACAACCCCGGCAGTGCAGCCCGGAGGGGCCGGACGCCCGGGAGTGATGAAGCTCACGTGTAGCCGCCGTCGCAGCGCCGGGACACGCGATCGTGCCGTCAATCGCTACATCGAGCCGGTGTTCTCCTCCAGCCGCTCGTAGGCCGGCAGCGTCAGGAACTCGACGAGCTCGTCCGCCAGCGCCACCTCCTCGAAGATCTCCCGTGACAGGTCGGGGCGGCCCTCCTTCTGGAACCACTCGTCGTCGCCGATCTCCTCGCGGATCTTCTCCAGCTCCGCGGACTCCAGCTCGCGAACGAGCTCAGCGGTGATCGTGCGCCCATCGTCGAGCTCGGCGCCGTGGCGGACCCATTGCCACACCTGAGCGCGCGCGATCTCGGCCGTGGCTGCGTCCTCCATCATTCCGTAGATGCCGGCGGCGCCGTTGCCGCGCAGCCATGCCGAGATGTACTGGATGCCGACGTTGACGTTGCTGCGCAGCCCCTCCTCGGTGATGTCGCCCTCCGTGGCCGGCACGTCGAGGAGCTGCTCGGCGCTGACCGCCACGTCGTCGCGCCGGCGATCGACCTGGTGTGGCCGCTCGCCCAGGACCTTGTCGAACTCCTCCATCGCCGCGGGCACCGAATCGGGGTGGGCAACCCAGGTACCGTCGAAGCCGTCGCCCGCCTCACGGCGCTTGTCCTCGCGCAGCGCGGCGAACGCCTGCTGGTTGGCCTGCTCGTCGGTGCGGCTGGGGATCTGTGCCGCCATGCCGCCCATGGCGTGCGCGCCGCGCCGATGGCAGGTCTTCACGAGCAGCTCGGTGTAGGCGCGCATGAACGGCACGGTCATCGTGATCTTCTTGCGGTCCGGCGTGACGAACTCCGGCCGCGTGCGGAAGCGTTTGATCGCCGAGAAGATGTAGTCCCAGCGACCGGCGTTGAGGCCCGCCGAGTGATCGCGCAGCTCGTAGAGGATCTCGTCCATCTCGAACGCGGCCGGGATCGTCTCGATCAGGACCGTCGCCTTGATCGTGCCGCGCTGCAGGCCGACGTGGTCCTCGGCGAGGTTGAAGACGTCGTTCCACAGACGGGCCTCGCGGTGGGACTCCATCTTGGGCAGGTAGAAGTACGGCCCGGCCCCGCGCTCGAGCAGCTCGCGGGCGTTGTGGAAGAAGTACAGGCCGAAGTCCACGAGGCCGCCGGCCACCTGCTCGCCGTCGACCAGCAGGTTGCGCTCCACGAGGTGCCAGCCGCGCGGGCGCACCAGCAGCGTCGCCAGCTCGCCGTCGAGCCGGTACTCCTTGCCGTTCTCCTCGTGCGAGATCGTGCGGCGGATGGCGTCGGCGAGGTTCACCTGGCCGCCGATCATGTTGTTCCAGGTTGGGGAGTTGGAGTCCTCGAAGTCGGCCATAAAGCCGGAGGCGCCGGAGTTGAGGGCGTTGATGACCATCTTTCGGCTCGTCGGCCCGGTGATCTCGACGCGGCGGTTCTGCAGAGCGTCGGGCTCGGGAGCGATCTGCCAATCTCCCTCGCGCACCTCCTTCGTGTCCGGCAGGAAGTCGAGCGTGGCCCCCGAGTCAAGCTCCTTCTGGCGCTCCACCCGCGCGGCCAGCAGCTCGCGGCGGGTGGCGTCGAACTCGCGGTGCAGCTTCGCCACGAGCTGTAGCGCGTTTGGGGTGAGGATCTCGTCGAAGCGGTCGCCCGCCGGACCCTTGATCTCAATTCCTCCGATCGGCGTGGTCGCCATGCCGTCTCCTTGCATCGGGTTCATCACAACTATGTCCGCGACGCATCCGCGCTACGCGTGATTTCAGCGCCGCGGACCGTGCAACGCTCCGCGAGAACAGCCCGCTGGAGTCGCTACGGGTAGATCCCGCGCAGCCGCGCGGCCTCGGACACGCGCTCGATCGCGACCGACAGCGCCGCCGTGCGCCAATCGGTCCCGAGGCGGTCGGCGGCGTCGGTCACGCGGCCGAACGCCGCACGTAGCTGGCGGCGCAGGCGCTCCTGCACGTCGAGCTCGTCCCACGAGTAGCGCTGGTGGTCCTGCACCCACTCGAAGTAGGAGACGGTCACGCCGCCGGCGTTCGCGAGCACGTCGGGCACGACGAGGATTCCGCGTTCGCGCAGGATCGCGTCGGCTTCGGTCGTGGTCGGCCCGTTCGCGGCCTCGATGACGAGCTCGCATTTCAGTCGCGGCGCGTTGTCCTCGGTGATCTGACGTTCGAGCGCAGCCGGGATGACGATCTCGCACTCCACCTCCAGGACGTCCGCCGGCCCGACCTCCTGAGCGTCGGGATAGCCGGTGAGCGCTCGGTGAACATCGTGCCAGCGCTCGACCGCCGCAACGTCTAGTCCGCCGGGGTCGACGAGCCCGGCGGTACGGTCCGAGACGGCGACGACGCGGGCACCGATTGCGTACAGCTCACGCGCCGCCACCGCACCGACGTTGCCGAAGCCCTGAACCGCGACGCGCGCCTCGCGCAGATCCATGCCGATGCGCTCGCAGACGGCCTCCAGGACGTACACGACGCCAAGGCCGGTCGCTTGACGGCGCCCGACCGTCCCGCCCAGCACGGCCGGCTTGCCGGTGACGATCTCGAACACCGAGTGACCCATCATCTGCGAGTAGGTGTCCATGAACCAGGCCATCTCGCGCTCGCCGGTCGCCATGTCCGGCGCGGGGATGTCGCGATCGGGACCGATCACGGGGATCAGCTCGGCTGCGTAGCGGCGCGTGACACGCTCAAGCTCGCCGACGCTCAGCTGCGACGGCGCGCAGCGCACCCCGCCCTTGGCACCGCCGTAGGGGAGGCCGAGCAGCGCGCACTTCCATGTCATCCACATCGCCAGCGCGGAGCACTCGCCGAGCGAGACGTCGGGCCCGTAGCGAAAGCCGCCCTTCGTCGGGCCCATCGTGAGCGTGTGCTGGACGCGATAGCCGGTCAGGCCGAGCACGCCGCCGGAGTCCATCCGCACGGGAAAGTTCACGACGATCGAGCGCCGTGGCTCGGCCAGCCGCGTGCGGAACTCGGGGTCGAGCTCGAGCAGAGTCGCGGCGCGCGTGAACTGGTTTGTCGCGATCGCGTAGAGCTCGCTGCCCCATTCCTTGCCGGCCGGCACCGCGTCCAGCGCGGGATCGCTCTCGTCGGTGACCGTCAGATCGTTGGCAGCCATGCCGCGGACCGTATCGCCCGCGGGCCCGGCGAACACCCGCTGGCACGATCGACCCATGCGGGTGCCCGTGTTTGGCGCGCCGCAGTTCAACGGCGCGGGTGCGCGTCACGCTCGCGGCGAGATGATCCCGTCGACGAGCCCGTACTGCACGGCCTCCTCGGGCGTCATGAAGCGATCGCGGTCCGAATCGGCGTGCACGCGCTCGGCCGGCTGCCCGGTGTGCCTGGAGTACAGCTCGTCGAGGCGCCCGCGCAGCGCGAGCGTCTCTCGCGCGTGGATCTCGATGTCCGAGGACGGACCCTGGTACCCGCCGCTGGGCTGGTGGATGAGCATGCGCCCGTTCGGCAGCGTCTGGCGCTTGCCCGGCGCGCCGGCGGTGAGGATCAGCGCGCCCATCGACATCGCGATGCCGCAGCAGATCGTCTGCACGTCACAGGCGATCGACTGCATCGTGTCGTAGATCGCGAGGCCCGCGTACACGGAGCCACCCGGCGAGTTGACATACAGCGAGATGTCGCGATCGGGATCGGCGGCCTCGAGGTGCAGCAACTGCGCGACGACGAGGTTCGCGACCTCGTCGTCGATCGGCTGGCCGAGGAAGACGATGCGCTCGTTGAGCAGCCGGCTGTAGATGTCAAACGAGCGCTCCGCGCGCCCGTCCTGCTGGATCACCATCGGGACGAGGGGCATGTACCGCGTCCTCCTTTCATGGATGCGCAACCGAGAGGTTGCACGTTACGTTTGCGACACGGTAGCATGCAACCGATCAGTTGCACGATGAAGGAGCCGTCGATGGACGTCACCCGCGAGATCACCCTTCCCGTAGAACCCGACGCCGCCTGGGAGGCCGTCACCGACCTCGAGCGCTGGCTGACCGAGGACAGCAGCGCGCTGGAGCTCGAGCCCGGCAGCGAGGGCGAGCTGACCCTGCGCGACGGCGAGACCCGCTGGGCGACGGTCGAGGAGGTGCGGGCCGGCGAGCACCTGTCGTTCTGGTGGCACGCGCCGGGCGCGCTCGCGACGCTCGTCGAGGTCACGCTCGAGGCCGTGGCGGACGGCACGCGCGTCGTCGTCGTCGAGTCGGGCTACGCCGGTGAGCCCGTCTGCGGCTCTCCCTGGGCAGGTGGCGCGCAGTCCGGCCCGCGCGCGCGCAGCGCCGCCGCCGCGACAGCGTCGCCAAGCTTCGCGCTGGGCCGCGCATGGGTGCTCAGCCTGGCCGACTGGGAGCCAGCGCTCGAGCGCCTGCGTCGCTGCGCCGGCGCGGTGGGCGTGTGATCTCGGACGCCGATCAGGCCCAGGCCGTCTTCGCCGCGCTGGCGGATCCGACCCGGCGGGCGGTCCTGCACTCGGTCGCCAGCGGCGAGGCGAGCACCGCGACAGAGCTCGCCGCCCGCCTTCCAGTCAGCCGCCAAGCGGTGGCCAAGCACCTCGCGCTGCTCGAGCGCGCACGGCTCGTGGACGCGCAGCGCGCCGGTCGCGAGGTGCGCTTCCAGGCGACCCCGGGGCCGCTCGGCGAGGCGATCGAGTGGATGGAGTCCGTCGGCACGCAGTGGGACGAGCGCCTTGCGGCGCTCGCGAGGGCGATCGACAAGCCGTAGCGCCGGAGGGGGCGTGTCGCGCTAGTGGACCTATAGCCCACCAGAGCGACAACGCCTCTCTCGCCCGGGCCTACGCCGCGTCCAACCGCCTTTCAAACGCCTCCAGCTGAGCTCCCATCTCCTCCGGCAGGTCGTCGCCGAACTTCGCCAAGAACTCGCGCACCTGCGGGAGCTGCGCCTTGAACGCGTCGGGATCGACGGTCAGCACCTTCGCGAGGTCTTCGTCGGAGATATCCAGCCCGCTCGTGTCCAGCGCGCCCGGCGACGGCACGATCCCCACCGCCGTCTCGACGCCCTCGGCGGTCCCAGTGCAGCGGCCGAAGATCCACGCCAGCACGCGCGAGTTCTCGCCAAAGCCCGGCCAGAGGAACTTGCCGCTGTCGGGATCCTTGCGGAACCAGTTGACGTAGAAGAGCTTCGGCAGCTGCGCGCCCTCGCGAGCGCCGATGTCGAGCCAGTTCTGGAAGTACTCGGCCATGTTGTAGCCGCAGAACGGCAGCATCGCGAACGGGTCGAAGCGCAGCTGGCCGATGCCGCCCGCGGCGGCGGCGGTCATCTCCGAGCTCATCGTCGAGCCGAGGAAGACACCGTGCTCCCAGTCGTAGGCTTCTGTCACCAGCGGCACGACGGTCGCCCGGCGCCCGCCGAAGATCATCGCGTCGACCGCCACGCCCTTGGGGTCCTCCCATTCGGGCGCGATCGCCGGATCCTGTGCGGCCGGCGTGGTGAAGCGACCGTTGGGGTGTGCCGCGGGCGTCTCGGAGTCGGGCGTCCAGTCGTTGCCCTTCCAGTCGATCGCATGCGCCGGCGGCTCCTTGGTCATGCCCTCCCACCAGACGTCGCCGTCGTCTGTCAGCCCGACGTTGGCGAACAGGGTGTTCTTCGCGACCGTCGCCATCGCGTTGGGGTTCGTGTCGTCGCCGGTGCCCGGAGCGACGCCGAAGAAGCCCGTCTCGGGGTTGATCGCGTACAGGCGCCCGTCCTCGCCGAACTTCATCCAGGCGATGTCGTCGCCGATCGTCTCGACCGTCCAGCCCTCGAGCGTCGGGATGAGCATGGCGAGGTTCGTCTTGCCGCAGGCGCTTGGGAACGCGCCGGTGACGACCTTGACCTCGCCCTCGGGGGAGGTGAGCTTGAGGATCAGCATGTGCTCTGCCATCCAGCCCTCGTCGCGCGCCATCTTCGACGCGATCCGCAGGGCGAAACACTTCTTGCCGAGCAGGGCGTTGCCGCCGTAGCCCGAGCCGAAGGACCAGATCTCGCGTGTCTCGGGGAAGTGGACGATGTACTTGTTCTCGGCGTTGCAGGGCCAGGGCACGTCCTCCTCGCCCTCGGCCAGCGGGGAGCCGACGGAGTGCACGCACGGCACCCATTCGCCGTCCTCGCCGATGACGTCCATCGCGCCGGTGCCGACGCGGGTCATGATCATCATGTTCACCGCGACGCAGGCGGAGTCGGTCAGCTCCACGCCGATGTGCGCGATCGGGGAGCCGAGCGGGCCCATCGAAAACGGCAGCACGTACATCGTCCGGCCCTCCATGCAGCCGTCGAAGAGGCCGTTGAGCTTCTCGCGCATGTCGGCCGGATCGGTCCAGTTGTTCGTCGGGCCGGCGCCATGCTCGGTCTCGGTGCAGATGAACGTCCTGTCCTCGACGCGCGCGACATCGCCCGGATCCGAGCGCGCGAGGTAGGAGTTGGGGCGCTTGGCGTCCGCGAGCTTCGTGAACGTGCCCGCGTCGACAAGCTGCTGGGCCAGGCGGTCGTACTCCTCTGCCGACCCGTCGCACCAATGGATGTCCTTCGGCTTGGTCAGGGCGGCGATCTCGTCAACCCACTTGATCAGCTTCTCGTTCTTCGTCGGCACGGTCGTCGTGTCGCTCACGCGTTAGCTCCTCGTCGTTTCTTTGCGTTGGCGCAGATTGTCGCGCAACTTCGATGCGGCTGTTGGTTCGCTGTGTGAAGAGGGCGGCGTCACTGCTCCGCCGCCGCTCCGCGATGCTTGCGCGGCACGAGCACGAGGCGCTTGAACTCGGCCACGAGCACGCCGTCCTGGTTGAGCACGCGCGTGTGGACACGGACCGTGCCGCGGTCCGGCTTGGTCTTGGACTCGCGCTTCTCGAGCACCTCGGACTCGCAGAACAGCGTGTCGCCGTGGAAGACCGGAGCCGGGTGCTTGAGCTCCTCGGTCGCCAGGTTGGCGATCGCCTTGCCGCTGACGTCGGAGACGCTCATGCCCAGCGCGAGGGAGTAGACCATCGGACCGACGACGACGTTGCGGCCCTGCTGCGACGCCTTGGCATAGACGTCGTTGAGGTGCAGCGGATGGTGGTTCATCGTGAGCAGGCAGAAGAGGTGATCCTCGCTCTCCGTCACGGTCTTGGCCGGCCAGTGCTTGTAGACGGCGCCGACCTCGAACTCCTCCAAATAGCGGCCGTAGGGATGGGCGCCGGACGCCTCGCGCTCGGCCTGGTCGGTCGTGAACTCGTCGCTCATCCGTCGGTCTCCTTGGAAGGTCGCGTGGGCGCGGATCATGCCGAACAGCGAGACGGAGCGGCACGCTCAAGCTCGTCGGCGACCGGCGCACAGCACTTGCCGGGTGCGGGAAGCCGCCGATCGCGCGGCGTCTCGCGGGTCAGTCGGCGAGCTCGCGCAGGCGCTGGCCGACGAGCTCGCGCCGCTGCGTCAGCTCGCGCTCGAGCTCGGCGAGCTTGTCGCGCCGGCGACGCAGCAGCTGCAGCTGGCGATCGATGTGGGTGAGCGCCTCGGTGAGGATCTCCTCGCGGCGCTCAGGCGACGGCACGCCCGCATGCCACTCCTCGCGCAGCGCGCCGCGCGCCTCCTCGGCGGCGACGACCTCGCGCAGCTCGTCGAGCGTCAACCCGAGCAGCTCCTTGAGTCGCAGCAGCTCGCGCAGGCGCTCGACGTCGCTCTCGCCGTAGAGGCGGTGGCGACCGGCGTCGCGGTCGGGCGCCTGCGGCAGCAGGCCGAGCTCCTCGTAGTAGCGGATCGTGCGCGCCGTCGTGCCGGCGCGCTCGGCAAGCTCGCCGATGCGCAGGCCGCCGGCCTGCGTCGGGGCGCTGCTCATGCGACGCTCCGCTCGGGCGCACCGGCCCGCGCTGCCCGCGGTACGCTCGCGTCGCCCTGCTCGCATGCAGGCCGCGCCGCGCGCTCGGCCCCGCCATGCGCCGGGCGCAGCATCGACACGACGGCCCCGAGCAGCGACACGGCCGCCAGCGCCCAAAGCGCGACGTGCATGTTGTGGATGAACGGCGCCAGGCGCGCGTCGGAGAGTCCCTCCGTGAGCCCGGAGAAGATCCGCAGCAGCAGATCCTGTGGCACGGCGTTCGTGATCACGGCCAGGACGAAGGCGATCGACAAGACGGCGCCGGTGTTCTGCAGCATCATCCGCGCGCCGGCGGCGATTCCGCGCCGGTGCGGCGCCACGACGCCCATCATCGCGGCCGTGTTGGGAGAGTTGAACATGCCCGAGCCGATGCCCACGATCGCGAGCCAGAGCATGCCCTGCCAGTAGGGCGTGTGCACCTGCAGCGTCGTCATCAGGGCCAGGCCGGCAGCCGTCACGACCATGCCCGTCGCGGCGAGGGTGCGCGAGCCGTGACGGTCGGCCCACATCCCCGCCAGCGGCGAGGCGACGAGCATCCCGACGGCCAGCGGCGCGAGCTTGATCCCTGCGGTGATCGCGTCGTCGCCCTGCGCGCCCTGGTAGTAGAAGACGAAGACGAACATCAGCGCAAAGCGCGACAGGCCGTTGATGAACGCCGCACCGGTCGCCGCCGCGAACAGGCGGTTGCGGAAGATCTCGAGGTCGAGCATCGGGGCGCGGCCGCGGTGCTCGATCAGCACGAACAGCGGCAGCAGCACGGCTGCCACGACCAGCCCGCCGATGACGATCGGGTCATTCCAGCTCGTGATGCCACCCCGGGAGATGCCGAGCACGAGACCGGTGAGCCCGCTGACGAACGTCAGCGTGCCGGCGATGTCCAACCCTCGCTGGGCGTCAGGCGTCGCCAACTCGCGCAGCACAAGCGCGCCCCACAGGCCGCCGAGCAGCCCGAGCGGCACGTTGAACCAGAACACCCAGGGCCAGTCGATCGCCACCAGCGCGCCGCCGAGCACCGGGCCCAGCACGAGCCCGATCGCCGCGACCATCGTGTTCGTCCCCATTGCGACGCCGAGCTGCTCGCGCGGGAACGCGTCGGTCACGAGCGCCGCGGCGTTGGCGAACAGGAACGCGCCCCCGATCCCCTGGACGATGCGCCAGAGGATGAGCTGCGTCGCGTCGGTCGCGAAGCCGGCGCCGAGCGACGCCGCCGCGAAGACGACGAAGCCGCCGACGTACGCGCGCTTGCGTCCGAAGAGATCTGACAGACGCCCCGCCGTCAGCACGAGCACCGTCGAGGCGATCATGTAGGCGAGGATCACCCACACGAGCTGCAGGACGCTCGTGTGCAGGCTGCGCTCGAGGTCGGGCAGCGCGATGATGAGCGTGCCGGAGTTGATCGTCGCCAGCAGCATCCCGAGGCTCGTGCACGACAGCGCCCACCACTTGTAGTGCCGGTGCTGGCCGTGAACGCCGATGCGCCTGCGGGGCTGTTGCTCGTGATTCAGCATCTTACGTAAACGTCAAGTTTAGCGCGCTTCTCTTCCGTGCGCCGGGAAGCCCCGTCGACGCGATAGGTTGCGCCTGTAAGCAGCACCGATCGCCGACCTCGACCACTGGAGAGCCCGACCCGTGCGCAACCCCCGTGCCTTCTTCAAGCCGCTGGCAATCGGCGCGCCCGACCCCCTGCACGAGATCCCAGTCACACCGTCGCGGATGATCCACTTCCTCGACTTCTCCAACGAGAAGATGGTCGCCAAGGCGCCCGACATCGCGCAGAAGGTCGACATCCTGCTCGGCAACCTCGAGGACGCGGTCCCGGTCGAGCGCAAGGAGGCCGCGCGTGAGGGCCTGATCACCGTCGGGCGTGAGATGGATCTCGGCGACACGGCGCTGTGGACGCGCATCAACTCGCTCGAGTCGCCGTGGGTCCTCGACGACCTCACGCAGCTCGTCACAGAGATCGGCCACAAGCTGTCGGTGGTGATGGTTCCCAAGGTCGAGGGCGCCTGGGACATCCACTACGTCGATCGCCTGCTCGCCCAGCTGGAGGCGAAGGCCCGCCTGGACCATCCGATCCTCATCCACGCACTGCTGGAGACCGCCCTGGGCGTCTCCAACCTCGAGGAGATCGCGTCGGCCAGCCCGCGGATGCAGGGCATGAGCTTCGGGCCCGCCGACCTGGCGGCGAGCCGCAGGATGAAGACGACGCGCGTCGGCGGCGGACACCCCGGCTATCGCACGATCGAGGATCCCGATCCCGACAACACGGAGGCGCCGCGGGCGAGCGCGATGCAAGACCTCTGGCACTACTCGATCGGGCGCATGGTCGACGCGTGCACGTCGCGCGGGTTGCTGCCGTTCTACGGCCCGTTCGGCGACATCAAGGACGTCGTCGGCTGCGAGGTGCAGTTCCGCGCGTCGTACCTGATGGGTTGCGTCGGCGCGTGGTCGCTACACCCGGTGCAGATCGACATCGCCAAGAAGGTCTTCTCGCCGGACCCCGACGAGGTGCGCTTCGCCAAGCGCGTCATCGAGGCGATCCCCGATGGCCGCGGCGTGCACATGATCGACGGCAAGATGCAGGACGACGCCACGTGGAAGCAGTGCCGCGTCATGGTCGATCTCGCCGAGATGCTCGCGCGCAAGGACCCCCAGCTCGCCGAGGTCTACGAGATGGAGGGCGCGCCGGCCTGAGGCGAGCGACGCGGGCCGCGAGCGCGGCCGCTCGTACAGGACCTGTTCGACGCAGGCGAACTGGGCGCGAGACCATCGGACCTATTGATCGAAGGCGAACGTTCATCAGACACATGACGTTGAACTCCATTCTTCTTATAGGGTCCCGCTCTAGTCGCCGCCCCTAAGCAAGTCAGGAGCAGATGCGTTTCTTCGAGTACGAGGCCCGCGAGATCGTCAAGCGCGCGGGCATCCCGGTCACGGACTTCGGATTCACGACCGACCCGGCCGAGGCGAGGCAGATCGCCGAGCGCATCGGCGGCCCGACCGTCGTCAAGTCCCAGGTGCTCACAGGCGGGCGCATGAAGGCCGGCGGGGTGAAGTTCGCCGACACGCCCGAGGAGACCGAGCAGTACGCGGCCGAGATCCTCGAGCTCGAGATCAACTGCCACATGCCGCGCGGCGTCCTCGTCGATCCCAAGGCCGAGGTGAAGAAGGAGTATTACGCGGGCGTGGTATGGGACGGGACCGCAAAGAAGCCCGTCATCCTGTTCAGCGATATGGGCGGCATCGACATCGAGGAGGTCGCGACCGACCACCCCGACCATCTCGGCCGGGCCCACCTCTCCAATCTGCTTCCGATCAGCGACTTTCACGCCAAGGAGTGCATCGCGCAGACCGGGGTCACAGGCTCTGCGCTTCAGCGCCTCACGCCGATCGTCCGCAAGCTCGCGCAGCTCTTCGTCGACAATGACATGGTGCTCGCGGAGATCAACCCGCTCTGCGAGATGCACGACGGATCGTTCGTCGCGCTCGACGCGCACATGGACATGGAGAACGAGGCTCGAGGGCGACACAAGCAGTTGCTCGCCGACCTCGGCGTCGGCGACGACGAGACGCGCCTGGCGCGCGAGCCCACGGAGTTCGAGCTCAAGGGCGACGAGGTGGACGGCGCCGATCATCGCGGCGTGGCCGGCAACGTCACCGAGTTCGACGGCAACATCGGCCTCGTCATCGGCGCGGGCGGCGGCTCCCTGACGCTCTTCGACGCCGTTCGCGCGCACGGCGGCGAGCCCGCCAACTACTGCGAGATCGGCGGCAACCCGTCGGTCGCCAAGACCTGCGGGCTGGCCAAGCTCGTGCTGACCAAGCCGGGCGTGGACAAGATCGCGGTGATGATGTCGATCGTCTCCAACACGCGCGTGGACATCGTCGCCCGCGGCGTCATCAAGGCCTGCCTGGAGCTCGACATGGACCCCGCGGAGAAGATCGCGATCTTCCGCATCCCTGGCGCCTGGGAGGAAGAGGGCTTCAAGATCCTCGACAAGTACGGCATCGAGTATGCGGATCGGTCGGTTTCGATGCACGAGGCGGCGCGGCGCGCGGTCGCGAAGATCGGCCAGGCCAAGGAGGCCGTGTCGTGACATCGCGTCATTGCTCGACGATGCCCAGCGTGAAGCCAAGAGGCGGGCGCTCGCGATGAGCATCCTCATCGATGCGGAGACGACGTTCATCGTCCAGGGGATCACCGGCCGCGAGGCGGTCAACCTCACGCGCGAGTGCCTGGACTACGGCAGCGGCGCGAAGATCGTCGGCGGCGTCACCCCCGGGCGCAAGGGCCGCGACGTGCACGGCGTGAACGTCTATGACACGGTCGCGCAATGCGTCGAGGCCCACGGCGGACTGATCGACGGCTCGGTCGTCACGGTGCCGCCCGCCTTCACGAAGGACGCCGTCTTCGAAGCGATCGAGAACGGCATCAGGCTGATCGTGATCGTCACCGAGCGCATCCCCCGCCGCGACGTCGCCGAGATGGTCGAGCTCGCGAGCATGCGGGGAACGCGCATCATCGGGCCCAACTGCCTGGGGATCATCGTGCCGGACGTCATCAAGATGGGCGGCATCGGCGGACCGGCCAAGAACGCCGCACAGGCCTACACGCCCGGCCCGATCGGCGTCATCAGCCGCTCGGGCGGCATGACGACCGAGATGTCCTCGACGCTGAGCGCCGCCGACCTCGGGCAGTCGACCGCGGTCTCGATCGGCGGCGACGCGATCATCGGCTCGACGTACGCCGAGTTGATGCCGTTCTTCCAAGCCGATCCGATGACGCACGGCATCGTCATCTACACCGAGCCGGGCGGCCGGATGGAGGCCGAGCTCGCATCCTGGGTCATCGAGAACGACTGCCGCATGCCGATCGTCGCCTTCATGGCCGGACGCTTCATGGACGAGATGCCCGGCATGAGCTTCGGCCACGCCGGCACGATCGTCGAGGGCAAGGAGGACACGGCGACCGAGAAGATCGCGCGGCTGGCAGACGCCGGCATCACCGTGGCCGAGGAGATCTCCGAGATCCCGCAGATCATGAAGAACAAGCTTGCTCGCCGAGCCGTCAAGCTGCCGAGCGTGAGTGTTCCGTCATGGGTCAGAGGAGGAGGACCGGTATGAGGACCGACGGCGTCTTCATCGGGATCGAGGTCGACGACGAGGCGCTGGCCAACGAGCCCAACCTCGCGGGCCACCTCACGCAGGTCTGCCCCGTCGACATCTACCGCGAGCCAGCCGCCGGCATCGTCGAGATCGTCGCGGAGAACGTCGACGAGTGCGTCCTGTGCCGGCTGTGCCTCGACATGGCCCACCTCGACGTCGTCGACGGCGCGGTACGAGTGCTCAAGCTCTACGACGGCGGCATCGGGCTGGAGTAGCAGCGGCGGACGGATCTCACACTTTCCAGAGCTATCCGCCGGCCGTCTCACGGTTTACGCTGCGCCTGCTGTCCGATACATAGGCAGAATCTCCAATGACAGGAGGGGGACGCAATGAGTACTGCGGAGGTACCCAAGCAGCGCAGCTGCGCGCACATGGTGGTCCACGAATTGCTCGTGGAGACCAAGCCCGAGTACCGTGCGCGGCGACTCGAGGCAGAGGAGCAGACGCGCCAGAGCATCTCCAGCGGGGAGGCCATGCGGGTCGTGGCCAAGCTGGTGACGATTCCCGTCGTCGTGCATGTCGTGCACAACACCGCTGAGCAAGACATCTCCGACAGCCAGGTGAAGAGCCAGATCACGGCGATGAATCGCGATTTTCGCGCCAAGAACCCCGATAAGAGCAAGGTGCCCGCCCCGTGGAAGGGGCTCGTCATCGACTCCAACATCCAGTTCGCCCTGACTACCACAGACCCGGAGGGCAACCAGACCTCGGGGATCACGCGCACGGCCACCACGGTCGCCGCCTTCGGCCCCGACAACGGCGTCAAGTCAGAGCGCCTGGGCGGCGTGGATCCGTGGCCGACCGACCGCTACCTGAACCTGTGGGTTTGCCGGCTGAGCGACAACCTGCTTGGCTACGCGCAGTTCCCGGGTGGGCCGGCGGCGACGGACGGAGTGGTGATCCTGAGCACCGCCTTCGGGACCAAGGGCACCGCCACGGCCCCCTTTGACAAGGGCCGCACCGCGACGCACGAGATCGGGCACTTCCTGGGGCTGCGACACATCTGGGGCGACCGCAACGACTGCAGCGGCAGCGACTTCGTCTCTGACACTCCCCCGGCTCAGGCTGCGAACATGGGCAAGCCGACGTTCCCGCACATCACATGTAACAACGGTCCCAACGGGGACATGTTCATGAACTTCATGGACTACGTCGATGATGACACGATGTGCATGTTCACCAATGGTCAGGTCGCGCGCATGAACGCGACGCTGGCGGGCCCGCGAAAGAAGCTGGCCGGCCTATGATGTCTAGGACGTGACCATAGACCGCGAAGCGCTTCACGGGCGCTGGGTTCACTCGCACGAAGAAGACATCGACCAGGAGATGGTGTTTCGCCCCGCGACCTATCCGTTCCCACCGTCGCGCGGGCGAACCTCCTTTGAGCTTCGCCCAGACGGAACCTATGTCGAGAGCTCGCCCGGCCCGGTAGACGTGCCTGAGCAGCACACCGGGCGGTGGTCGCTTGAGGCCAACCGGCTCGTGTTACAGGCCCACGGCGACTGGCCGGATCATTCCTGGGAGGTACTCAGGGCCGAGGGTGACCGCTTGGTCGTGAAGCAATAGGCGTACCAAGCGATCCCGCGCGTCGGGGCAGGACGTGGAGGGTGAGCGGCATGAGTTACCGCGATCGAAGACGGTGACGACGCAGTGCGCGCATAGTCACATCACGGTCCGTTGGCGGCTTGCGTTCATGGGCATGTCTGGTGATAGGGGATGCCGGTGGCGTACTGCGCCCACTCAGTTCTGTTGAGGCCGGTTCCGACGAGCTTGCAAACCTCGGTCTGCAGTTCATCACCGTTGCGCCAAAAGATGTTTTTCCGCAAGCGGATCGTCTTCTCGTCTCCGGCGGATGCCAGCGTGCGTCCGTCGGGACTGAACGCCACGCTGCGGACACGGCTCTTGTGGCCGCGCAGCGCAGTGCCAAGCGGTTTGTGGGTGCGCGCGTCCCACAAGCGGATCGTTTGATCCTCGCTGGCGGAGGCCAGCGCGCGTCCGTTGGGACTGAACGCCACGCTGAAGACAAAGTTGGTGTGACCGCTCAGCGTCGCGCCGAGCTGTTTGCGGGTGCGCGTGTTCCATAGGCGGATCGTCTTGTCGTCGCTGGCGGATGCGAGGGTGCGCCCGTCGGGACTGAACGCCACGCCTAGGACCCAGCCTGTGTGTCCCCTGAGCGTGCCGAGCGGTTTGTGGGTCTGCGCGTCCCACAACCGGATCGTATGGTCGTCGCTCGCGGAGGCCAGCGTGCGTCCGTCGGGACTGAACGCCACGCTTTCAACCCAGGCGGTGTGGCCTGTCAGCGGCTTGCCGCGCGGTTTGTGGGTGCGCGTGTCCCACAGGCGGATCGTCCTGTCCCCGCTTGCGGACGCGAGGATGCGCCCGTCGGGACTAAACGCGACGCTTGACACTGCATTGGTGTGGCCTCGCAACGGGTTGCCCAGCTGTTTGTGGGTGCGCAGGTCCCATACGCGGATCGTGTTGTCGCCGCCCCCGGAGGCCAGCGTGCGCGCGTCGGGACTGAAGACCACGCTTCGGACGGGGCCGCTGTGGCCCATCAGCGGATCGCCGAGCTGGTTGTCGGTGCCCGCGTCCCACAGCCGGATCGTCTCGTCTTTGCCGGCGGACGCCAGCGTGTGCCCGTCAGGACTGAACGCCACGCTGTAGACAGCGCTCTTGTGGCCGTTCAGCGCGCTGTCAAGCGCCGTCTGCGAGCGCAGGTCCCACAATCGGATCGTGTGGTCCTCGCTGGCGGATGCCAGCGTGCGCCCGTCGGGACTGAACGTCGCGCTTTGGACGATGTCGCTATGGCCGGTCAGCCTGCGCAGCGGCTTGTGGGTGCGCACGTCCCACAGCCGGATCGTCTTGTCGTCATAGGCGCACACCAGCGTTCGTCCATCGCGACTGAACGCGACACTGTTAGCCGAAACCGAATCGGCGTGGCCCTTCAGCGGCGCCCCCAGCTGCTTATGGCTGCTCGCGTCCCACAGCCGGATCGTCTGATCGGCGCCGGCGGACGCCAGAGTACGCCCGTCGGGACTGAACGCCACGCTGAAAACCGCGCCATCGTGGCCCCGTAGCGGCCCGCGCAGCGCCTCGTGGGTGCGAGCATCCCACAACCGAACCGTCTGATCCTGCCCCGAGGACGCCAGCGTGCGCCCATCGGGACTGAACGCCACACCCAAGACCGGGCCCTTGTGACCGCGCAACGGCTCGCCGAGCGGCTTGTGGCTGCTTGCGTCCCACAACCGGATCGTCTGATCGTCACCCGCGGACGCCAGCATGCGCCCGTCGGGACTGAACGCCACGCTGCCGACACGGCTTTGGTGACCGCGCAACGGCTCACCGAGCGGCTTGCGAGTGCGCGCGTCCCACAGCCGGACGGTCTTGTCGTCACTGCTAGACGCCAGCGTGCGCCCGTCGGGACTGAACACGGCGCTGTAGACACGCTCGCTGTGGCCATGCAAGATCGCCAGGACACCTGGATCGCGGGCAGCCGTGAGCGCGGCGAGCAGGCTGCTTTGCGTCTCGGCGCGGCGGCTTTCCCGATAGCCGTCAAGAGCGAGCAGCAGTGACACGTCCGGGCGCTTGGAAAGCTGCGTCGACGCCGTCGACGCGAGCGCCAGCGAGGCCGCCTGCGTCGTCTGGCGTTGAGCCGTGCTGCGCTGGCCCAGCGCCCAGAAGGCGAGCGCGGCGATGAGCGCGACGACGATCAGCAGCCCCGCGGTGATCGAGGCGAAGATGCGTAGCCGGCGGCGCTCGCGTTGGCGCTCCTGGGCGAGGCGTAGCTCTTCGCGGCGTTGGCTGATCCATGGCACGAGAAACTCGCTGGTGATCTCATACAGGTAGATGTCGCGGCGCCGCTCGCGGCGCACGAGCTTCGAGTCGCGCTCGAGGCGCTCTAGTGCCTGATCCAGTAGCGCCGGTGCGATGCCGGGGTGCTCGGCGTTGACACGCTGGCGCAGGTCTTCGGCGGAGATGACGTTGCGGGTGCCGGCCGTGGTGATCATGTGGCTGAGCAGCGCGACGGCGACGGCGCGCAGGTCGGTCGGGAAGGCATTCAGTGCCTCACCCAGCTCGTCTTCGAGCAGTCCCTGCACGCCTTTGTCGGCGAGCAGCTGCTGTGGATCCGGCGATTGCCACAGGCGCAGGCAGACGGTCTGTACCTCCGACAG
>DASVPU010000493.1:0-19027 GCA_036389475.1 Solirubrobacteraceae bacterium | reverse complement strand
GCCGCAGGTGGTGGCGGATCGAGGCGTGCAGGAGGCGCACCTTCTGGGCAGCAGGGATGAACCTGCCGCCGGCCTCGAACGCGTCGGGCTGCATGAGGTAGACCGTGAACTGGCCGGTCTCTGCCATCCGTCGTGAGGGATAATTAAGCGAGTGTGTGGCACTGAGCAGCTTCGCGACGTGCGGAATGGAGTAGCAGGCCGGCATTGATGCGAACGACAGCGCGGTTGAGATGTGCACGTCGTTGTCGAGGAAGAACAGGCGGGCCTTCTCCATCATGTCCCAGTCGATCCACGACGGAGGCATGCTCGTTGCTTCGAGGAACAGCCGGGCCGCGTCGGGAAGTCCGTCGGGGATGTCCTGGCCAATATGGGTGTACCACCTGATGAGGCTGTTGAAGGTCTTCACCTCCCCACGCTCGAACATCGTGGCAACGGTCGCATCGGCGAGTTCGTCGCCGTGCAGGCGCAGGGCATCCATGGACTGCGCGGTGTAGCTCATGCGTCCACTCCTCCTGTAGGCATGTCAGCGGTCACGGGTGATCACCGCCGACGTCAGCCTGAGCAGACCATCCGCTGCGACCGCTGGAAGGCCGGCGACGTCGATCGCGGACCGAGCCGACGCCGCGCGCTCCTCGATCATCGATTCGACAGCAGCGCGCGCGCCCACGCGATCCATGATCTCGCGGATCGTACGCAGGTCGCTGTCGGCGAGGTCGCGGCGTCCGAGCCGGCGCAGCAGCTCGATGCGATCGGTCCCGTGCGCCGCGGCCAACGTCACGGCCATCAGCGCCGTGGGCTTGTTGCCGCTGAGGTCGTCCAGATTGCTCTTGCCCGTGCGCAGCGAGTCGCCGAACACGCCCAGCAGATCGTCGTGCAGCTGAAACGCTTCGCCCATCGGCAGGCCGTAGGACGTCAAGGCGCGCAGCCGCTTCAGGGGGGCGCCGCCGAGCGTGGCCCCGATGTGCAGGGGACGCTCGACGGTGTACTTGGCTGTCTTGAACCGAATGATCTCCAACGATCGCTCGGTGTGATGCGGATCCCCGGTTCGCATGATCTCCAGGCACTCTCCGGCCACGAGCTCGCGCGCGAGCTGCGACCACAGCGGCAGGGCGCGTGCCAGAAATGCGCGAGGCAGCCCGCAGGAAGTGAACAGCTGACCGGCCCACGACAGCAGCAGGTTGCCGACCAAGATCGCGAGGCCTATCGCACCGTTTTGTCGCCATTCGCGGTTCCCGATCGCGGACCGCAGCGCGATATGGGCGGTCGCCACTCCCCGCCGCGTGCTGCTGTCGTCGATGATGTCGTCATGAACGACGGCCGCCGCGTGCACCAGCTCCATCGCGGCGGCTGCCTTGATCGCTGCGTCACTGTCAGGTTGCCCGGCCGATAGCCATCCGAGGTAGCAGAAGGCGGCTCGTAGCCGCTTGCCGTCGGCCATCGTCGATCGCAGCTGATCGGCCACAGGCGCCAGATCCGCGCTGATCGCCGTCAGCTGCCGGGCCTCCTGCCCCACGAAGTCGTGCAGCACATCATCGATCCTGGCCTTGAAGGCGCGTTGGTCATGCATCGGTGCCGGCGGCGCGGCGTGCGGCCGCTCTTGCCAGCGCATCCAGGTGCGGCTGCGGAGCCGACGCGTAGCGCTTCAACGCCAACGAGCCGCGCGCCCTCAGGTCGTCGTGCCCGTCACGCGTCAGGTCTCGGAGGTCCGAGCGCTCAATGAGGTCGCTGACAGGGCTCACGATCCTCTTGACCTGGCAGAACGCCAGATCGGCCAACCCGGCCACGGTCTGGACCACGTCTTCGAGGGGACCTGCGTTCCGACTGTTGCCGTTCGCCACCCTGCTGCCCTCAGTTCAATCGTACGATCGCGCGGATCTTACCAGCAGGTCTGTGACGCGAAGGCCCTCTCGACGGCGGCGTGTGCGGATCTGAGCCGGTCCGCGATTTCCACTCACCGATCGGAGCTAGCATGCCGGCAACCAGCCCTCAGGAGGCAACGTGTCGCAGACGGTGACGATTCCCGAGTACGCAGTGCAGCGCTCTGGAGCAGCAAAGGTCCGATCGCGATGACGACCCTCCGGTTCGCCGCGAATTGGTCACAGCAGCAAAGCGACGCCATCCGCGCGGGCGAGCAGCTCACGATCGAGTATGCCGCTGAGCGCCTGCCGGACTGCAGAGCGAGCTACCGCGGGCAGGACGCGTGGAACATCGCCGGTTACGCGCGCTTCCTTCCCGGCGGCGAGGTGCAGAGCGGCGCCGTCGCCAAGCAGCCGCTGACCATCGACGTCCCAGCCGACGCGACGCACGTCGAGCTGTGGTTTCAGAACACGGACAACACCGGATGCAACGCATGGGACAGCCGCTACGGACAGAACTACCGCTTCGAGATCACTCGGTAGAGGAGCCGCTACGCCGACGGGGACGGGCGCATCGAGCGCATCTCGACCGCGATCTGCCCGAAGCGATCGGCGTACTACTTCGACCACGACTCGGGCTCCGTCGGAAGCTGGCTGCTCGGTCCGCTGGACAGCTGACTGGAGCGAGCAGCCAAAAGCGGGCCGGCCCCGCCGCCCGGTGAGACGGCCTACCTATACTCGCCGTGCCCGCACGGACTCACCGCAAATGGATACCTCGGTCAAGCCCCCTGAGGTCGATCCTCCTCGACCAGGCGAGGATGACGACGATCTCGACGAGATGCCCCGCGTGCAGGTCACGCGCAAGAAAGTCGTGCTCTTCTGCATCTTCGTCGTATCGGCCGTGGCGTTCCTGTACTTCGTGCTCCCGCAGCTGGCGGACCTCGAAGACGCCGGCAAGAAGGTCGGCAAGGGCAACAAGTGGTGGCTGGCGGGCGCGGCGGCCTTCTCCATCCTGTCCTTCGGCGGCTACGTGATGATGTTCCAGGGCGTCTTCGTGCGCGCGGGATCGCGCATCGACTGGAAGGCGAGCTACCAGATCACGATGGCCGGCCTAGCGGCGACGCGGTTGTTCGCTGCCGGCGGCGCCGGCGGGATCGCGCTCACTGCCTGGGCGCTGAGGCGCGCCGGCATGCCGCGCCGCCAGGTGGCCGACAAGACGCTCGCGTTCTTGATCTTGACCTACGCGGTCTACATGTTCGCGCTCGTCGTATGCGGCTTTGGCCTGTACTTCGGTCTGCTCACAGGTCCGGCGCCGTTTGGGATCACGGTGATCCCGGCGCTGCTCGGGCTGACCGTGATCGTCCTCGGGCTCGTCCTCTCGCGCGTGCCGCCGGACCTGCAAGGCCGGCTTGAGGGCTTCGCGCGCCGTGGCGGGCGGCTCGCGCGGCTCGCGCAACGGCTCGCCAACGCGCCGGCGGCGTTCTCGGCGGGCATCCGCGAGTCGTTGTGTCACGTGCGCGAGCGCGATCCGGCGCTGCTCGGTGCGATCGCGTACTGGGGCTTCAACATCGCGTGTCTGTGGGCGTGTTTTCACGCATTCGGAGATCCGCCGCCGTGGCCGGTGATCGTCATGGGCTATTACGTCGGATTCCTCGGCAACCTCCTCCCCCTTCCCGGCGGGATCGGAGGCGTCGACGGCGGCATGATCGCGGCCTTCGCAGCCTTTGGCGTCCCGCTCGCGCTCGCGGTTCCAGCGGTGCTGGCCTACCGCGTGTTCGCGTTCTGGCTGCCTACCATCCCCGGCGCCGTGGCCTACTTCCAGCTACGCCGGACCGTCGCGCGCTGGCGCGACGAGCGCTCGAGTGGCGGCGAGGTCACCGCTCCGGCGAGTGCGTAACAGAATGCCGCAAACGCCTGACTATACTTTTTGAAGTGACCACCTCAGAACGTCGAGACCAGATCGAGAACGTCGTCATCGTCGGCTCAGGACCGGCTGGCTACACAGCCGCGCTGTATACGTCGCGCGCGAACCTCGCCCCGCTCGTGATCGAGGGCTTCCTCTGGGGCGGACTCCTGCAGCAGACCACCGACGTGGAGAACTATCCCGGCTTTCCCGAGGGGATCATGGGGCCGGAGCTCATGCAGAAGTTCCGCGACCAGGCCGAGCGGTTCGGCACGCGCTTCGTAACCGATCAGGCGACGAAGCTCGAGCTGTCCGATCAGCCCGGGGGCGTTCACTCCGTCTGGGTCGGCAACCGGGAGTACCGCACGCGCACGGTCATCCTCGCGATGGGCGCCGAGCACAAGAAGCTTGCGATCGCCGGTGAGGACGAGCTCGGGGGCCGCGGCGTCAGCTACTGCGCCACGTGTGATGCCGCGTTCTTCAGGGACAAGCCGACGATGATCGTCGGCGGCGGCGACAGCGCGATGGAGGAGGCGATCTTCCTGTCGAAGTTCGCCTCCAAGGTCATCGTCGTCCACCGTCGCGACGAGTTTCGGGCGTCGAAGATCATGCTCGAGCGCGCTCGCGCCATCGAGAACATCGAGTGGATGACGCCATACGCCGTCGAGGAGTTCGTTGCCGGGGAGAACGGCGCGCTGCGGCACGCGCGGCTCGAGCATCGCGAGAGCGGTGAGCTGCGCGACGTCGAGATCTCCGGCGCGTTCATCGCGATCGGCCACGAGCCGCAGTCCCAGCTCGTCGCCGAGCAGGTGCAGCTCGACGACGAGGGCTACGTCATCACCGAGGGGCGCTCGACACGAACCGCCCGCCCCGGCGTGTTCGCCTCCGGAGACCTCGTCGACCACACGTATCGCCAGGCAGTCACGGCCGCCGGCTCCGGCACGCAAGCCGCGCTGGATGCCGAGTGGTATCTGCGTGACACGCCCGAGGTGCCGACGCCCGAGGACTTGCCGGAGGGCGATCTCGCCGAGGCCCAATGGGCCCAGGCCCGTCCACGAAGCTAGATGCATCGCACCGTCAGGCGGCCACGCGGACCCGGGACCCTCCAGGTCCCGGGTGCGCTGCCTCCGTGCGGTCCGCGTGGTGTGGCGCTTAAGATGACATCCGTGTCGCGCGCCTCAGCTGACCTTCCCGGTCAGCCGCTAGGCTCCTTTTTAGAGGTTCGCTGAGCCCGGCACACTAGGGCAGCTCCCCAGTCTTTTGACGAAGCGCTCACCAGTCGCCAGCACAAATACGGGGATCCTTCTCGAGCGGGAGGCGGAGTTGCGGGCGGTGGAGGAACTGCTGGAGGCCGGCCGCAGCTCGAGCGGCAGACTGCTGCTCGTCGAGGGCCACGCCGGCATCGGCAAGTCCGCGCTGCTGGACGCCGCGGTTGCCGGCGGGCGCAGTGGCGGCATGACGGTCATGCGCGCGCGCGCGTCCGAGCTCGAGAGCGACTTCGCGTTCGGGATCGCGCTGCAGCTCTTCGAACCTCTGCTCGCCGGTGCC
Organism: Solirubrobacteraceae bacterium; assembly: GCA_036389475.1. Classification (GTDB taxonomy): domain Bacteria; phylum Actinomycetota; class Thermoleophilia; order Solirubrobacterales; family Solirubrobacteraceae; genus CADCVQ01. The sequence continues at coordinate 13,720 of DASVPU010000493.1, read as the reverse complement.
GACGACGAGACGCACGACCGTCTGCTGGCCGGCTCGGCAGCGCTCGCCGGTCCGCTGCTCGAGCGCCCGACGAGCTGGGGGGGAGACGAGGCCAAGGATCGCTCCTATCCGGTGATGCACGGCCTGTTCTGGATGCTGACCAACCTCGCCGAGGCAAACCCCGTGCTGATCGCGATCGACGACGCGCACTGGGCCGACCGGCCCTCGTTGCGGCTCGTGCTGTATCTGCTGCAGCGCCTGGACGAGATGCCGGTATCGATCATCGTCGCGCGGCGCTTGGGCGAGCCGGGCGCGCCCGACGACCTGCTCGGGCAGATCGCCGCGCATGTGACCAGCCGGCGCGTGCGTCCGTCCGCGCTGTCGCACGGGGGCGCGCGCACGATGGTGGCACGCGCGCTGGGCGATGGCGACGAAGCGTTCGTCGACGCCTGCTGGCGGATGACCGAGGGCAACGCGTTCCTGCTCGGCGAGCTGCTCAGCGCGGTCGAGGCCGAGGACTGGAAGCCGACGAAGGAGAACGCGGCGCGGATCGGAACGCTCGCGCCCGAGGCCGTGCTGCGCGCGGTCGCCGTGCGGCTGATGCGACTCTCCGACGACGCGGCCGGGGTCGCGCGTGCCGTCGCCGTTCTCGGAGACGACGCCCACCTGCGCCACGTCGCGGCGTTGACCCGCCGCGACCCGGATCGCGTCGCGGCCGCAGCAGACGCGCTCGCCGCGAGCGAGATCCTCCGCCCGCTGGACCCGGGCGTGCTGCGCTTCGCCCATCCGCTGCTCGCCTCGGCCGTCTACGCGGACGTCGGCACGGGCGAGCGAGCGGCGCTGCACCGCCGCGCGGCCGAGATTCTGCGCGACGAGGACATCTCACCCGAGCGTGTCGCGGCCCATCTGCTGCCCAGCTCTGGGACCGGCGAGCCGTGGGTCGTCGAAGCGCTCAGCGCGGCGGCAGACCGCGCGCTGAGGCTCGGGGTGCCTGAATCGGCCGCCAGCTATCTGCGTAGGGCTCTGGCGGAGCCGCCAGAGCCTGCGGCTCGTTCGGCGGTCCTGCGCCAGCTGGGCATGAGCGAGGCCGCGACTGGGCTCGCAACGGCGATCGGCTGCCTCGAGGAGGCGCTCGCCGCGGCGGTCGACGCCCGTGACCGCGCGCAGACGCTGCTCGTGCTGGGCCGGACGCTGGGCTCCAGCGGCCGCCATCGCGAAGCGCTCCATGCCTTCGACGAGGCGGCCGCAATCGAGGGTGCCGACGAGCAGACCGCCGCGCAATCCCGCGCGGAGGCTGTGGCGCTCGGCCTGCTGGACCCCGACCGCCGCGACGCGCTGCTTGCGTGGGAGCAGCCGCGGACTAAAGATCAACTGGAGCCGCCGAGCCAGGTGCAGCGCACGCTGCTCGCTTGCTGTTGCATGCAGCAGGTGATGCTCGGCGCGCCGCGCATCGAGGTCGTCGGGCTCGCCGACCGCGCGCTTGCCGGCGACCCGCCGCTCACCGAGGAGGGCGTCGGCGGGACCGTCGTGTTCGGCCTGGCGGTGGCGCTGCTGGCAAGCGACGAGCTGGCGCGGTGCGATCGCGTCCTGACGACGGCGATGACGCAATCGCGGGCGCAGGGCTCGATGATGGCGACCGCGACCGCGACCCTGTGCCGCGGCTTCTCGCGCTGGGCGCAGGGTCGGCTCGTCGAGGCGCTGGCCGACGCCGAGCAGGCGGTCGACGCCGAGCGCTACGGCTGGCGCCACTTCCTGCCCGCGGCGTACGGGGCGATCGTCGGGATCCACGTCGACCGCGGCGAGTTCAAGGCCGCAGCGGCCAAGGCGGAACGCTTCGACCCCAGCCCATTCGCTGGATCGGCGTTGCTCGCTCGCTGGCACGAGGCGCTGGGCCGCTTGGCGCTCGCCGAGCGCCGCGACGCCGACGCCCTCACGCACTTCGACGCCTGGCGCGACGTGGTCGCCGGAGTGCGCAACCCTGCCTGCTTCGCTGCCTGGCGGGCGGCCTCGGCGTTTGCCCTCGTCAGGCTCGGGCGCGCGAAGGAGGCGAGCGAGCTCGCCCGCGAGGAGCTCGAGCTTGCCCGCGCCTTCGGCGCGCCGCGGGCGATCTCGGGGGCGCTGCGAGCGCTCGCGCACGGCGACGCGCAGAACGACGTCGATGCTCCGGTCGCGCAGCTCGACGAGGCGGTCCGGATCACCGCCGACTCCGAAGCGCGACTGGAGCACAGCCGCGCGCTGCTGGATCTCGGCACGGCGCTGCGGCGCGCGGGCCGGCGCTCAGATGCGGGCCGCACGCTCGGCGAGGCGCTCGCGATCGCGCGTGTGTGCGGAGCGCGCACGGTGGAGGAGCGTGCGCTGGAGGAGCTACAGGTCGCGGGGACGCGCGTGCAGCGTGCCGCGCTGCGCGGCGCCGACGCGTTGAGCCCGAGCGAGCGGCGGGTGGTCGCGCTGGCGGTCGAAGGCCTCTCCAACCGCCAGATCGCCGAGGCGCTGTTTGTCACGCGCAAGGCCGTCGAGTGGCATCTCGGCAACGCCTACCGCAAGCTCGACGTTCGCTCGCGCCACGAGCTGGCCGCGGCGCTCGGGGGACCGCAGGAGGACAGCCCGTAGAGGCAGGGCTAGCGAACGCCGGCGTTGGGCCCGCAGGCCGCGACGTCGTCGACCAGCCGGCGTCCGCGATCGGGGGTCCAGCGTTGAGCGTCGGCGAGCTGCTGCACGAGATCCTCGACCGCGGCAAGCTCGTCGTACGCGTCGCCTTCGAAGAGCAGCGCGTCGGCAGCCGTGCGCACGATCTGTTGCTCCTCGGGCGTGAGCTGGACCTTGCCCTTTTCGTCGAGCATCTTCATCACGCGGCCGTATGCCTGGGAACGAGCGTTGTCCATCAGTGTCAAAGCCTAGCGTGCCTGCAGCGCGTCCAGTCCGACGGCGATCGCGAGGACGAGCCGGCGGTCCACGGTGCGCTTGGCGTCCGGCGTCATGTCGATCGTGTAGGTGTCGCGGAACTTGAAGGCCTGGCGGCGGTGCTCGCCGAGGATCACGTCTCCGCGCTTGAAGACGAAGTGGTACGGGATCGGCAGCCAGTCCGCGAACCCTCCGATGTACGGCACGAAGTCGACCAGCCGGCGGAAGAGCGCGACCCCCATGCTCTTCTCGGTGACGATCGCGACCTCGGCGGCGGACGCGTCGTTCAGGCGGTAGGTCGAGCGCAGCAGGCTCGAGCCGAAGACCTTCTGGATCTCGCCGACCTTTCGCCCGCCGCCGTCGGTGACGTCGTACGTCGCGCGCGGGTCGAAGGCCTGGCGTGCCTTGATCCGCAAGAGCTCCTGCTGCTTGCTCGCGTCGACGTAGAAGCGGATGTCCTCCTTGAACGCGAAGCGCTTCTGCTCGACGAAGCACAGCAGCTCGCCGGGCGTGCTCGAATCGGCGCCGGGCAGGAAGAACTCGTAGCGGTTGATGACGAGCTGGACCTTCTGGCGCAGGAGGAAGACATCGTACTGGTTGAGATCGACTGTCATGGCGCTCAGCGTACCCGGCTATCGGATGCCCTCGATGCCGAGCAGGGCGCGCTTGGTGCCCAGCCCGCCGGTGTAGCCGCCGAGCCCGCCGCCGCTGGCCAGCACGCGGTGGCAGGGCACGACGATCGGGATCGGGTTGGACCCGAGCGCGTTGCCGGCGGCGCGGAACGCTCGCGGCGAGCCGGCGGCGCCGGCCATCTCGCGATAGCTGCTCGTGGCTCCGAACGGGATCCTCGCGCAGGCCTGCAGGACGCGCTGGGTGAACGGAGAGCGGACGAGCGCCCAGTCCAGCTCGATCGCAAAGTCGCGGCGCCGGCCCTCGAAGTACTCGTCGAGCTCGCGCCGGACGCTGTCAAGTGCGGCGGGCGCCTCGACGATCGCGGGCGACAGGCGCGCGGCGATCTGGTCGAGGATCTCGTCCAGGCCGCCGTTGGGCAGCTCGTAGGCGATCCGCGCGAGGCCGCGCTTCGTCGCGACGGTGACGAGGCGGCCGACCGGGCTGTCGACAAGCGCGTAGGCGACGGCGGCGACACCCTCGCCGGCGGCGCGATCGGCGGTGCGGGCGGCGAGCGCGGCGGCCTCGCCGGGAGCGAGATCAGGCGGTCGCAGGGACATTGGTCACATCCTTCCTGAGGTTCTTGAGGCCGTCTGCGGCCGCGCGGCGCGCGGCCTCTTCGCTGCAGCGCAGGGCCGTTGCGATCTCGGCGTGGGTGAGATCGGCGGCGTAGCGCAGCGTGAGCACCTCGCGCTGGCGCTGGGGCAGCGCGCGTACGCGGGCCCAGTGGTCTGAGTAGGGCTCGGGTCGGGACGCCTGCGCGATCGCACGCGGATGCTCGTCGGGCTCGGCCACCGGCATGGGCCGGCGACCGCGCGCGCGATGGACGTCAAGCGCCTTGTGGTGAGCGATCGTCAGGACCCAGCCTTTGAGGTTGGAGCCTTGACGCAGGCGCGGATATGCCTGCAGCGCCGACAGGAACGTCTCCTGGAAGGCGTCGTCGGCGTCGTGGCGCCCGACGGCGGCGATGAGGAAGCGCAGCACGTCGTCGCTGTGGGCGTCGAGCAGGCGCTGGAACGGTGGGAGGCGGCTCACGTGGATTGAACGCTCGGCGCGTCCCGTTCGTGAGGTCTACTCGGGAACCAGTGCGCTGATGCCGGTCAGCGCACGGCCGATGATGAGCTTCTGAATCTGCGACGTGCCCTCGTAGAGCGTCGTCACGCGCACGTCGCGAAACCAGCGCTCGACCGGATGGTCGTCGACGTAGCCCGCGGCGCCGTGGACCTGGATCGCCTCGTTGGCGCACCATTGCGCGGCCTCCGTCGCGTAGAGCTTGGCGATCGAGGTTTCGGTCGTGAAGGGCCTGCCGGCGTCGCGCAGGGCACCGGCCCGCCACACGAGCAGGCGCGCCGCGTCCGTGCGGACCTTCATCTCGGCGAGCATCGCCTGCACGAGCTGGAAGCTTGCGATCGGGCGCTCGAACTGGCGCCGCTGCGTTGCGTAGCGGACCGACTCATCGACGCAGCCCTGGCAGATCCCGACGCAGCCGGCCGCGACCGAATAGCGCCCGCAGTCAAGCGCGCTCATCGCGATCTTGAATCCCTGCCCGACCTCGCCGAGAACCGCGTCGTCGGGAACGAAGACGTTTTCGAGGGAGATCGAGGCGGTGTCGGAGCCGTGCAAACCCATCTTGTGGTGGATCGCCTGCGCCGTGAAGCCGTGCTGGTCGGTGTCGACGAGGAAGCAGGCCAGGCCCTTGTGGCGCTTCGCCGGGTCCGTCTGGGCGAAGATCAGCGCGACCTTGGCGTAGCTGGCCAGCGAGATCCACATCTTCGATCCGTTGAGCAGCCAGCCGCCGTCGGTGCGCTGCGCTCGCGTCCGCTGGCTCGCGGCATCCGAGCCGGCCTCGGGCTCGGTCAGCCCGAAGCAGGCGAGCCACTCGCCGGCGCAGAGCTTGGGCAGGTAGTGCGCCTTCTGGCGCTCGCTGCCCCAGGCCAGGATCGAGCTGCAGACCAGCGAGGCCTGCACGGAGATCACCGTCCGCATCGCGCTGTCGCCGCGGCCGATCTCTTCGACGATCAGCCCGTAGGTGATGTAGTCCAGCCCGGCGCCGCCGTACTCGCGCGGGACGATCGCTCCGAGATATCCCTGGGCGGCGAGCTTGCCGACGAGCTCGAGGTCGAAGTGCTCGTTGCGAGCGTTCTCCTTCGCGCGCGCGACGATCTCGGCGTCGGTGAAGGCGCGGGCGGTCTCGCGGATGAGCTGCTGCTCGTCGCTGAGCTCGAAGTCCATGGGAGCGCTGACGCTAGCGGAGCGCTCCGCGCGAGGGCGGTAGCGCGCCGGGCGGTGGAGCAACGACGCCGTGCGTAGACTCGCGCCCCGTGCGCATCCTGCTTGTCGGCGGTGGCTGTCGCGGTATCGCCCTGACCCGTCAGCTCACGGCGGACGGGCATGCGGTGCGTGCCGTCACGCGCAGCGAAACCAAGCGCCAGCCGATCGAGGACGCCGGCGCGGAGTGCTGGATCGGCGACCCGAACGTCGTCGGGACGCTGCGCTACGCCCTGGAGAACGTGACGATCCTCGTCTGGGCGCTGGGGACGGCCGCCGGAACGCCGGCCGCGGTGGCCGCGCTGCATGGCCCCCGGCTGGAGATGATGCTCTCCAAGACGATCGACACGACGGTCCGCGGCGTCGTCTACGAGGCCGCGGGCACGGTCGCTGCCGAGGCGTTTGCGACCGGTCTGGCGCAGCTCGAGCGCGTCGCCCGGCTCAACGAGATCCCTTTTGCGATCGTGGATGCCGATCCTGCCGATCGGGCGGCGTGGGTAGCGGCCGCACGGCAGGCCATCGATGGCTTGGTGGGTGTAGGCTACGATCAATTGGGATAAACCGGATAGAGATTTCCCTATCGGCATGTCAGGAGGAAAAATGGCACTGACCATCGGCGAGACGGCACCAGATTTCGAGGCTGAGACCAGCGAGGGGCCGATCTCGTTCCACGAGTGGCTCGGGGACTCGTGGGGCGTGCTGTTCTCGCACCCGCGTGACTTCACCCCCGTGTGCACGACCGAGCTTGGCTACATGGCGTCGATCAAGCCCGAGTTCGACCGGCGCGACGTCAAGATCATCGGCCTTTCCGTCGATCCCGTCGGCAACCACGAGAAGTGGGCGCAGGACATCGCGGAGACGCAGGGGACCGCCCCGAACTACCCGCTGATCGGCGACGACGACTTCAACGTCGCCAAGCTGTACGGCATGCTGCCGCCCGACGTGGAGGGCGACCCCACGAAGCGCACGCCTGCCGACAACCAGACGGTGCGCAACGTCTTCGTCATCGGTCCGGACAAGAAGATCAAGCTGCTGCTCGTCTATCCGATGACGACGGGCCGCAACTTCGACGAGGTTCTGCGAGTGATCGACTCGCTGCAGCTGACCGCGAAGCACAAGGTCGCCACGCCGGCTCAGTGGCAGCAGGGCGACGACGTCATCATCGCCGGCTCGGTCACCGATGACCAAGCGCGCGAGATCTACCCCGACGGTTGGCAGTCGCCGCGGCCGTACATCCGGATCGTGCCGCAGCCCGGCGCACCTGACCGGGACCGCGACGTTCCGGTCGAGTCGGGCGTCTGAGGACGACGCTTCGCCGGAGCGCGCGGCGCGTCCGCGCTGCGCGCTCCGCGGCGCAAGCCGTCAGCCGCCGCTAGCTGGTCCCGGGCGGCGGCGCCGGGATGCTCCGTTGCGGCGCACCGACGCCAGCAGCCCCGGACGCAACGGATTTCCCTCGCCGTAGGCGCGCTCGACGTTGGCGCGCAGATCCTGCGTCCAGCCCCACTTCGGAAGCGCGTTGAGCTCGAGCGCGGCGGCGGTGCAGTGCGTGCAGACCACGACGATGCCGACGCGGGGGAGTGGCTCGGCGAGCTTGGAGATGACGGCCGCGACATCGTGCTCGCAGCCGGTCGCGTCGAGGACGACAACATCCGCGCGCTCTGTTGCGACCAGGGCCACGACGTCGTCGGGGGGCGACAGCGAGCCGATCGCGAAGGCGGTGGGCCCGAGCTCGGAGACGACCCTCAGCGCGCGATCCTTGTAGTCCAGGTCGTGGCTGACGACGAGCGTCCGGATCGGGCGCAGCCGGACGACCTGCGCGATCTGCTCGGCCGCGGCCGCCGGCGTGGGGTTCAGCTCGTCCATCCGGTGAGTCTTGCCGCGCTGGCGGACGCTGTCGCCGTCGGAAGGTCCAGGTTCCCTCAACCAGCGGTTTCCGGCGTGGATCTTCTATCGCAACGGGACGAAGCGGACAGGCTCGAGCACCTCGCGCTCGAAGCCCTCCGCGCCGCGACGAACGCGCACGAGATGCTCGTCGCGACCGAGCGCAACCGGCACGACGAGGCGCCCACCCTCCGCCAGCTGTTCCTCGAGGAGGGGCGGAACGCGCTCGCGTGCCGTCGCGGCGACGTTGATCGCGTCGAACGGCGCGTGCTCCGGCAGGCCCCGTGCGCCATCGCCTGAGAAGACCGTGACGTTGTGGATGCCCGCCCGGGTCAGCGTCCTGGCCGCGCGCATCGCCAGCTGTGGATCGAGCTCTACGCCCCAGACGAAGTCGCACAGCCGCGACAGCACCGCCGCGTGGTAGCCCGAGCCGGTCCCGACGTCGAGGACGCGGTCGGTGGGCGACAGCTCGAGCAGCTCGCACATCCGCGCGACGACCGTGGGCTGGGAGATCGTCTGTCCACCACCGATTCGCAGCGGAGCGTCCTCATAGGCGGCCGCTGCCAGGGCCCGCGACACGAACAGCTCGCGCGGCACCGCCGCGACGGCCGCCAGAACGCGCTCGTCGGAGATGCGCCGGCTCAGGCTGCGCAGGAGGTCTTCGCGGGCCATCGTCGCGCGGCTGTCAGAACACCGTCGCGCCGTCGAGCAACGGCGCGGTCCGATCCAGGAGATCACCGACGATCCGCGCGGTCGCGCCCCAGATGACGAGCTGCTCGCCGACGTCGTAGACGTCGCTGCGAAACGGGATGCCGCGGTGCAGCAGGCGCCGCCGGGTGCAGGACGCGCGCAGGTCCGCGAGCCGCAGCTCGAGCACCTCGTCGACCTCGTCGACCGAGGGCGTCCACTCCAGGCCGGGCTCGATCAGGCCGACGAACGGATAGATCGCGTAGCTCGTCGCAACGGTCGGCGTGGGCGCAAGCGCGCCGACGAGCTGAACGGCGTCACGCGGCAGTCCGATCTCCTCCTCGGCCTCGCGCAGGGCGGTGACGCGCAGATCGTGCTCGTCGTCGTCGCGGCGCCCGCCCGGAAAGGAGATCTCCCCGGCGTGGCTGCGCAGGTCGTGGCGGCGGCGCGTGAAGACCGCGTGCAGTTCGCCGTGCTCGACGTAGAGCGCGACGAGGACCGCAGCCTTGGTGCGGCCGTGGACATGGCGGGCGGTTGCCTGCGCCGGGTCGAGCAGGACAGCGCCGAGCGCGTCAGACAGCGAGCTGGATGCGCTCGACACGCTCGTCGAACATGACCTCACCGTCGAGCGTGCGATGCACCGGGCACTTCGTGGCGATGACCTTCAAGCGGTTGACCTGCTCGTCGGAGAGATCGGACGGCAGGCGCAGCGTCACCACGAACTTCGTCGGGCAGCCGCGCTCGGCTGGAACGTACTCGCACTCGACCTCGACGTCGCGCAGGTCCCAGCCCTTGCGCGAGGCGTACATCTCGATCGTCACGGCCGTGCACGATGCGAGGCTCGCCGCGAGCAGCTCCTGCGGTGACGGGGCAGCGTCGTCCCCGCCGTCCTGTCGCCCTTCATCGACGTTCAGCCGGTGCTGGCGGACCTTGACGACATGACGAAATCCCCTGATGCGCTGCGCCGATGCGTGCATTGACATGATGCTACTCCGGGTCGATCAGCGGATTGAAGAGCAGGCCCGTCGGAACCTTCGGAAAAAAGTAGGTCGACTTCGGCGGCATGTTGACGCCGGCCGCGGCGATCTCCTGAATCTGGGAGACCGGGATGCCGCGCAAGAAGAATCCGACGTCGAAGCTGCCCGACTCCACGCTCTCGCGCGCTTCGCCGAACGAGCGCGCGTAGCCGAGACCGTTGAGGTGCGAGATGTCGTCTTCGCTCAGGCCGAGCGGGCCCTTGAGCACGAGCGCCTCGAGCACCGCGGTATCGAGCCGGCGGTAGGGCTCGGGCATATCCGCCAGCGCATCGTCGGCGATCGCCTGGTCCTTGAGCGTCAGGCGAAAGGCGCGGCGAAAGTGGCTGTCCATGTAGCCGAACTGCAGCCCGGCGCCGTCGTCGGGCGGGACGAGGTCGTCGGGCTCGATCTCGGCGATGTCGAAGCACTCGCGCAGCGTCGCGGTGAACGCCTCCTGCTTGGCGGAGTCGCCCTTGAGGCCGCTGGCCAGGCGGTGGGTGGGAAAGATCGTGAGCCCTTCGTCCTGGAGCGCGACGAGGCACATGAGGACGTAGCGGTGCGGGCCCTCGCCGCCGATCTCCTCGGCGTAGGCGCGCGCCGTCTCGTAGCGGTGATGGCCGTCGGCGATGAGCAGCTCGGCGTCCTCGATCGAGGCCTGCACTTCGGCGATGACGTCGGGGTCGGCGATCCGCCACAAGCGGTTGCGCGTGCCGTCGGCGTCGGTGACCTGGCTGATGGGCTCCAGCGCGGTCGCCGGCTCGAGCGCGCGCCAGGCCACCAGGTCGGGATCGGAGTACAGGCTGAAGATCGGCGAGAGGTTCGCCTGCGTCGCGCGGGTGAGGCGAAGGCGGTCCTCCTTCGGACCCGGATGCGTGCGCTCGTGGGGGCGGATCGTTCCCTGCCCGTAGTCCTCCACGCGCACGCGCGCGAAGAAGCCGTTGCGGGTGAGGCGGCGGCCGTCGGGTCCGGTGTAGTCCTGGACCAGCGCCCACAATGCGGGCTCGTCGTCCTGGACGACGGCGCCTTCGGCGCGCCACTGCTTGAGGAGCTCGGCGGCATGAGCGTAGACGTCGCCGCCGTCCGGATCCTCCGGAAGATCGATCGCGACCACGTTGTGGCGTGCTCGCGACTGCAGCTCGGCGCGCTGCTCGGGATCGATGACGTCGTAGGGCGGTGCCGCGAGATCTTGCATGGAACCCGCCACGGCGGGGTCATAACGCAGGGCTCGAAGCGGCTCGACGCGGGCCATCTGCGCCGAGACTAGCGTGATGTCTCGGCGGGGCCCGCGTACGAGCGCCCGCCGGCGTGGGCGGCCGGAGGTTCCGACCAACTCGCTAACGCGTGGGCTGGTTGCCGAAGACGGTCGTGTACGTCCCGGCCGGCGCGCCACCGACATCCTCCGGTGCGCCGGAGGCGACGCCGATCCCGATGTCGCGGTAGGTGCGGTCGAGGATGTTGCGACGGTGTCCGGCGGAGTGCATCCAGAAGTCGACGACCTCCAACGGTGACCCCAGCTCCCCCGAGCCCCAGGCGATGTTCTCGGCGACCGAGTACCGAAGGGTCCGCCTGCTGAAGTAGTTCGACTGGCGCTTGACTCGCACGAGGACCGAGTCGCCGGTCGGGCCGACGTGGCCGAAGAAGCGCTGGTTGACCATCAGCTGGGCGAATCTCTGCGCCGGGACGGTCAGAGCGGCGCTGTCGGCCAGCGGCTTGCGGCCAAAACGGGCGCGCTCCTGGTTGAGGAGGCAGCGCGTTGCAGCGCCGATCAGCACGGTGTTGCCCGCGTTCGGGACGAGCGTCTCATTGGCGCACCCCGCTGCGCTCGCCGGACCAGCCCCCATGATGAGCGTCACGCAGGTCAGCGGCAAGGCGAGCAGGTAAGCGGGACGACACGACTGCATGTCCCTCTGATCGGCGTGCACGCCCGACCGTCCACAGCGTGTTCGAATTCACTGGACGGTTGATCGATGGGCGCGCGGCAGCCGGCTGGACAGCGCTGACGTTCGTCAGAAGCGCTCGTGGACGCCAAGCCGTACCCTCATCCCAGCGAACGGGATGTAGCTCAGCCTGGTAGAGCACCGCGTTTGGGACGCGGGGGTCGTCGGTTCGAATCCGGCCATCCCGATGTCAAGAGGGGTTGGGCAGGGTCGTGCATGTGGAGGCAGGGCCCTGCTAGTCCGGGCGTATTGGGGCGCACGCGCTGGCATGCGGATCGCGCCTGGAGTCTGTGGTCTGCGGTTGACGGGAGCAAAGCGGGAGCAGATCGGGCGCGAGTTCGGGAGCAGCTCGTGTAGGCGGACCGTGACGTGAGTGTCGCGCGGGCCCGTCAGCTACGGCTGCTGGCTTGGCCGTGCGTTTGGTGTGATGAGCCGGTGGTTGCGTCGCCAGTCGACGCGCGTTACTGCTCGACTCGGTGCCGGCAGGCGGCGCACCGGGCGGGGATCCGTCGCGCCGAGCTCGCCGCGACGGCTGTGCCCTTGCGTCTGGCGTATGCGGATCCGCCGTATCCGGGCAAGAGGCGGCTGTATCGCGGCCAGCCCGATTATGGCGATGAGGTCGACGCCGTGGGACGTCGCGATCCAGCTCGGTCATCAGGACGGCGGGAGGCTCATCACTTCGCTGTACGGCCACCCGTCGGAGGTCGCCGCCCGGGAGCGGCTGCTCGGCGCCTGGGGCGAGTCGCGGTCGGACGTCAAACCGATCCGTTCGGGAACCCATCGGGAGCAGGAATCGTGAGAGGCCCCCTGAGGATGGGTGCTCAGGGCTCCGCTTGATGGGATCATCCCGATCGGCGAAAGGCTTCCCTGCCCCGGTAGCTCAGCTGGATAGAGCAGCGGACTTCTAATCCGCAGGTCGCTGGTTCGAATCCAGCCCGGGGCGTCGAGCTAGTGCGACCTCAGCTCTTCCACTTCACCGAGCAGCCGCGCGCTCGAGTCTCGGCCGTTGCCGGCTCCTCGCCGGCGAGGATTGCGTCGAGCGCCTCGCGCAGGTACGCCGCGTTCTGGCTGGGATCGCTGTGGTCGGCGTCGGGCGCGCCGCGATAGCGCAGCCGCTGGTCGCCGTCCAGGACGAAGACGTGCGGAGTGACCTGTGCATCGAGCGCTCTGGCGACGTCCTGGCTCTCGTCGTAGAGGTAGGGGATCGGCCACGACTGGTCATCGACGAAGCGCTTCATCGCCGCCGGCGAGTCGGCCGGATAGCGCGAGGCGTCGTTGGCGTTGATCGCGAGCATCCGTACCCCGCGCGGCGCGTAGTCGTCGGCGACTGCGCGCAGGCGCGGGTTCCAGGCGATGACGTACGGGCAGTGGTTGCACGTAACGATAAGCACGGTCGCGGGCGGCGCCTCGTCGGCCGGCACGGTGTGAGCGGTGCCGTCGGTGTCGTTCAGGCTGAAGGCGGGAACCGGATCGCCGAGTTCGAAGCTCATCGCCGGATGATCGCAGGGCGCGTGTTGGGCTCCCTCGGGCCAGGCGCGCGCTGCTAGATTCAAATCCTCACGGTGGGCGTAGCTCAGCTGGTAGAGCTCCTGGTTGTGGTCCAGGCGGTCGGGGGTTCGAGTCCCCTCGCTCACCCTCCGAAGAACCCCCGCACCCGCGGTGTTTTCTCGTTCCAGGCTCACTTCAGCGCTACGCATGAGCTTCCTTTCGTGACACACGACCCCGTGCGGGCGGCCCGGATCGCGTCCTCGGCTGGGATCTGTGGGGAGTCGTCGAGCCGTCGATGACGTGCCCGTACGTGCCCAACGTGAGGCGCGCGTCGTGGCCGAGCTGGCGCGCGACGTACATCACCGAGCGGCCCTCGTGCAGCAGCAGCGACGCGAAGCTGTGACGCAGGTCATACGGCCGCGCGCCCTCCAACGCGATTGCCACGCAGGCGCGATCGAACGCCCGGCGCCGCCAGTTGTCCCAATCGGTCTTCGTCCACGGCCGGTCGGCCGCACTCGGGAACACGAGCGCGCCGTCCGCCGGGTTCTCGCAGGACTGACGCCATCCACGCAGGTCGTCCTGCAGCGGAGCGAGCAGGCGCACGGTGCGGTGCGCCCGCGTCTTCGTGTCCTTCAACTCGCCGAGCGAGACGGCGCGCTCGACGAGCAACGTGCGGTCGCGGACGTGGCCCCAGCACATGCCGAGCGCCTCCTGCGGTCGCAGCCCCGCGTACGCCAGGACCGCGATCAACGTCGCGTCGCGCTCGCGGCTGGCCGCCCTGAGCTTCTCCACCGTGGCCGGTGCCAGCGGACGGACCTCGCGCCGCGCCGCCCGCTTGACCTTGCGCACGATCCGCGCCGGGTTGCGCACGATCCGCTCAGACTCCACCGCGCG
>DASVPU010000492.1:0-13663 GCA_036389475.1 Solirubrobacteraceae bacterium | reverse complement strand
CGTGCGCGTCGAGGTAGTGGCCGTGGCAGGCGTAGACGTCGTCGCGCAGCCACAGCCCCGGATAGGCGAGCTCGACGGCCGCCGGGCCAAGCCATCCGGCGAGCCGCTCGGCGATCCACGAGCCACGCTCGGGTGCGACGCGCTCCTCGAGCCCGAGCGGGTCGGGCTCCCGGCGGCGCCCGCGCCAGTCAAGCCAGCCCGCGGCGATCGCGTGATCGTGGTTGCCGGGCACGAGCACGATCTCCGACGCGGGTGCCAGCGCGTCGCCGATCGCGCGCATCACGGGCTCGGCCGCCGCGAGCGCGTCGCGCGACGGCCCGTGGCGCAGCTCCAGCGTGTCACCCAGCAGCACGAGCCGGTCGACCCCGTCGAGGCGCTCGAGCAGGACGTTCAGCGCGTCCTGGCGCGTCAGGACGTCGGAGCATCTGCGGATGCCCAGATGCAGATCGGAGATGACAAGCGTGCGCATAGACGCGGTCCTGCGAGCGACCGCGGACTTATGTCAGCGCTGCGAGACCCTCGCGGATGCGCTTGGGCAGCATAAAGCGCACGTCCTCGCGGACGACCTCGAACTCCGACACGTCGGTCACGCCGCGGTCGGCGAAGAGCTGGACGAGGCGGCTGACGAGCTCCTCGGGGGCGCTCGCTCCGGAGGAGATCCCGACCACCCGCTTGTCCTGCAGCCACTGCTCCTCGAGCTCGTCCTCGTTGTCGATCAGGTGCGCGTCGGCGCCGTAGTCGCGCGCAACCTCGACCAGGCGCTGGGAGTTCGACGAGTTCTGCGAGCCGACCACGAGCACGAGGTCGCACTCGGCCGCCATCTGCTTGACCGCCGCCTGGCGGTTGGTCGTGGCGTAGCAGATGTCGTCGGTGCGCGGACCGACGATCTCGGGAAACCGCTCGCGAAGGCGGTTGATGATCGTGCGCGTCTCGTCGACCGACAGGGTCGTCTGCGAGATGTAGGCGATCCGACCGGGATCGGGAACCTCGAGCGTGTCGACGTCGGCCTCGGCCTCGACGAGCACGATGCTGCCGGGCGCCTCGCCCATCGTACCCTCGACCTCCTCGTGGCCGCGGTGGCCGATGAGCACGATCGTGTAGCCCTCGGCGGCGAACTTCTTGGCCTCGACGTGGACCTTCGTCACGAGCGGGCACGTCGCGTCGATCGTCTCCAGCGAAAGCTCGGCCGCTTGAGCGTGAACCGCGGGCGAGACCCCGTGCGCCGAGAAGACGGTCGTCGCGCCCTCGGGGATCGTCGCGTCGATCTCGTCGACGAAGATCGCGCCACGGTCGCGCAGCTGCTCGACGACGTGCTTGTTGTGAACGATCTCCTTGCGGACGTAGACCGGCGCGCCGTAGAGCTCGAGCGCGCGTTCCACGGTCTGAACCGCGCGATCGACCCCGGCGCAATAGCCTCGCGGTGCCGCGAGCAGGAGCTTCTCGACGATGAAGGCCATGCCCGCAGTGTAGGCGCCGCACGCGACGGCGACCCAAGCGGCGCTTGCGTCCCGGCGCGTAATTACGATGCGGGCTGCAAAACGATCGGGGGGAAGCGCGTGCCACGCCGAATCGCAGGATCCGTCGTACTGATCGTCGCGTTGTTGCTCGCCGCGCCGGCGCTCGCACCTGCAGCGAGCTCCCAGCCGACGGTCAGCACCGGCGGCACAGCAAAGCTCGCTCCGCAGTCGGTCGCGCTGCTGGGCAAGGTCAAGCCCAACGGCGCCGAGACCACGTACCTCTTTCAGTTCGGCACCTCGACGCTCTACGGACAGTCCACGGCGCTGGCATCGGCGGGCGGCGGCACGGCGACCGTCAACGTCTTCGCCGACGTCGCGCCGCTGCAGCCCGCCACGACCTACCATTACCGCCTCGTTGCCCGCAACCGCAACGGACCGGTCAGTGGCGCGGATCGCACGTTCAAGACTCCGGCCCTGCCGCTCGGCCTGAGCTTGGCCGCCGTGCCCAACCCGGTGCTGCTCGGCAAGCCGACGGTGCTCGCGGGCGCGCTCACCGGGACCGGCAACGCGGGCAAGCAGGTCGTGCTGCTGGGCAACCCGTTCCCCTACACGCAGGGGTTCGCCGCGGTCGGCAACCCGCAGATCACCGACGCCCAGGGCGGGTTCTCCTTTCCGCTGCTGTCGGTCCCGATCAGCACGCAGTACCGCGTCCAGATCCCGACCAAGCCGGAGATCTCGAGCCCGGTCGTCGGCGTCGGCGTCGCGATCATCGTCAGCACGAAGATCAGCGCGAGGAAGGTGCGCAAGGGCCGGCGGGTGCGGTTCTCCGGTGTCATCCGCCCAGCGCGCCCCGGCGCGGCGGTCGCGATCCAGAAGCAGCGCGGCGCGGCATGGATCACCGTCGCGGGCACGACCACGCGCAACGCGTCGCCGAACTTCTCGCGCTACACCAAGCGCGTGCGCATCCGCCGTGGTGGCACCTATCGCGTCTTCGTCGCGATCAACGACGGCAACTTCGTCTCGAATGTCGGGCGGACGGTACGGATCCGAACGCGCTGAGCCAACGATCTGAGACCTTAGCCTCCCACGCGCAGCCGCACGATCAACCGGTAGACCGCCTCGCCTACCGCGTCGAGGCTGCGCTCGCTCACCTGTCCGAGGTTGTCGGAGAGCGTGTCGCGCGCGGCGTAGTCGAAGTCGATGATGTCGATCGCCGGCACGCCGCGCGACGTGAACGGTGTGTGATCGTCGAGGATCTCGCCGAACCGCCGGCCTGCCGGAAACAGCGAGCCGACGCCAACAGCGTCGGCGGCGCTTCGCAGCTTCTCCCACAGTGCTGCGTCCGAGCCGCCCTCGCGCGGGAAGCGCAGATCCGCCTTCGCGGCGATGTAGTCGAGCAGCACCATGCTGTGGACCTGCTTGGCGTGGCGCTCGGCGTAGGTTTTGGAGCCGCGCAGCCCGCAGTTGACGAAGTCCGGGCAGCCGGCCGGCTCCTCCTCGCCGTCGAAGAGGACGAACCGCAGCGCGCGAGCGCCGCGCGGGCGCGGTGCTCGCGCGAGGGCCTTCGCGAGGTAGACGACGGCGGCAGTGCCGGCCGCGCCGTCGTTGGCGCCGACGAAGCCCTCCGGCACCGACTCCACGTCGTAGTGCGCGCCGACGAGGATCGGCGGCTCGCGGCCGGGCATCGCACCGACGATGTTGCGCAGCCTAGGCCGACCGGGGAGCGATTCGAAGCGCCCGCTGGGCAGCAGGCCGCGCAGGCGCACCGCGAGGCGGCGCAGCGACGCTGACCCGGCCGGGCGCCAGCCATAGTCGAGCACCTGCGCGCTCAGGAGCGCGAACGCGCGCGGGCCGTCGAAATGGTTCACGGTCGCCTCAGGCACACCCGGCGCGCTTGCGACCGCTGACGCCGTCGTCGCACGGGACGTGCGGCCGCCCTGCAGCGCCCACGCGAGCAGCGCGGCGCCGGCGAGCACGAGCACGACGATCGCGACCGCGACCACCGGCCCGACACGGCGAAGCCGGTCAATCGTTGCTCGTCACCACCTCGAGCAGCTCGGCGAAGCGCTCGCGTGCGGCGGCGCGGCGCGTCGGCACATGCTCGCTGGGAAGTCCCCCGGGCGGCGGCTCGTAGCCGCGCAGGATCTGGCGTGCCACGGACTGGCGATGGACCTCGTCGGGACCGTCATAGAGCCGCGCGCCGCGAGCGAAGCGATACATCGCCTCCAGCGGCATGTCGGTCGAGTAGCCGAGCGCGCCGTGAACCTGAAGCGCCCGGTCGATGACGTCGTGCAGGACCTGCGCACCGAAGAACTTGATCAGCGAGACGTCGGTTCTCGCCGCCGCCGGGCCCTGCGTGTCGATCCTCCAGGCGGCATGCAGTGTCATCAGCCGCGCCGCCTGCATCTGGGCCGCCGAGTCCGCGATCCAGTTCTGCACGGTCTGCTTGTCAGCCAGTACCGATCCGTGGGCAACGCGGTAGGTCGCGCGCTCGCAGAGCATGTCGAACGCGCGCCGCGCGACGCCGAGCCAGCGCATGCAGTGATGGATGCGGCCGGGAACCAGGCGCGCCTGTGCGAGCAGGAAGCCGGCCCCGCGCGCTCCGAGCAGGTTCTCGGCCGGCACCCGCACGCCGTCGTAGACGATCTCGGCGTGACCGCCGAGATGGCCGAAGCGCTCGCCGGGGTGCTCCATCGTGGGCACGTCGCGCAGGATGCTCAGGCCGGGAGCATCCGTCGGCACGATGATCATCGAGGCGCGCTGGTGCGGTCGCGCGTCGGGGTCGGTGACCGCCATCACGATGAGGAAGTCGGCGACCGATGCGTTCGTCGAGAACCACTTGTGGCCGTCGATGACCCACTCGCCGGTTGCCTCGTCGAGCCGCGCCCGGGTCTGAAGCGTCGTCGGGTCGGCGCCTGCGACGCCCGGCTCCGTCATCGAGAAGGCCGAGCGCAGGTCGCCGGCCAGCAGCGGGTGCAGCCAGTGATCCTTCTGCTGCTCGGTTCCGGCGAGGGCGATGAGCTCGCTGTTGCCGGAGTCCGGCGCCTGGTTTCCGAACGCGCTCGGGGCGTAGAGCGAGCTGCCGAGGATCTCGTGCATGAGCCCGAGCTTTACCTGGCCGAAGCCCTGGCCGCCGAGGTCCGGCGGCAGGTGAGCCGCCCACAGCCGGCGTTGGCGGACCTGCTCCTGAAGCGGGCGCAGCGCGCGATCCAGTCGCTCGCGGTCGAGTTCCAGCGTCTCCAACGGCCAGATCTCCTCGCGCACGAACGCGGCCATCCAGTCAAGCTGCTCCTGAAACTGGGGCTCGGTGGAGAAGTCCCACGCCATCTGGTCCAGAGGGTACGGGGCGGGGAATACTGTGCTGTCAGATGCCACCGCGTCACCTCGACAGGCTCACGGCGATCGATGCCTCCTTCCTGCACCAGGAGGGGCCGTCGTCGCACATGCACATCGGGGCGCTCGTGCGCGCCGAGGGGCCGCCGCCGGCCTACGAGGACTTCCTCGACTCGATCAGGATGCGGCTGCACCTCGTGCCGCGCTACCGCCAGCGGCTCGTGTTCCCGCCCGCCTCCAGCGGTCGCCCGCTGTGGACCGACGACATCGACTTCAGCCTCGAGTACCACGTGCGCCATACCGCGCTGCCGGGGCCCGGGAGCGACGAGCAGCTGACGAACCTCGCCGCGCGCGTCTTCTCTCAGCAGCTGGATCGCTCCAAGCCGCTGTGGGAGCTGTGGCTCGTCGAGGGCCTCGCCGACGGGGGCTTCGCGCTGCTGACGAAATCCCACCACGCGATGATCGACGGCATCGCCGGCGTCGATCTCGGCACCGTGCTGTTCGATCTCGGCCCCGAGCCGGCGGCGCCCGCGCAGGGCCTCCAGCCGTGGACACCCGATCCGGAACCCAGCTCTCTGGACCTGCTGACGGCGGGCCTCACGGGCATGGCGAAGGCGTCGCTCGGCGTCGCGGCCAAGGCTGCAGCGTCGCTGACGAACCCCGAGCGCGCGTGGCACGAGACCAAGGCCGCCGCCGAGGGCCTGGGCGAGATCGTCTGGGCCGGGCTCAACCCCGCGCCGCCGTCGCCGCTGAACCTCGAGATCGGCCCGCACCGACGCTTCGCCGGCGTCGCCTGCGACCTGAACGACTTCAAGACCGTCAAGAACGTCCTCGGCGGCACCGTCAACGATGTCGTGCTCACGGTCGTCGCGGGGGCGCTGCGAAACTGGCTGCACTCGCGCAGCGTGCGCACCCAGGGGCTCGAGCTGCGAGCGCTTGTGCCGGTCTCCGTGCGCTCCCGCGACGAGCGCAACGGCACCGGCAACCGCCTCGCGGTCATGCGCGGGCCGCTGCCGGTCTACGTCGAGGATCCGATCGAGCGCCTCGACGTCGTGCGCTTGGCGATGGACGACCTCAAGGAGTCCAAGCAGGCGATCGGTGCCGAGGTGCTGACGAGCATGCAGCAGTTCGCGCCGCCGACGGTGCTAGCGCAAGCCTCGCGGCTGAACTTCTCGACGCGCCTGTTCAACATGCTCGTGACGAACGTTCCGGGCCCCCAGTTCCCGCTCTACGTCCAGGGCCGCGAGATGACCTCGATCTTCCCGATCGCCTTCTTGCCCAAGGACCATGCGCTGGCGATCGCGATCATGTCCTACAACGGTCAGATGAACTTCGGATTGCTCGGCGACTACGACGCAATGCCCGATCTCGACGCGTTCGGCGAGGCGATCGAGGCGGCCCTCGCCGAGCTCGTGTCGCTCGCGGCGCGGCGGGCTCGCGCGCCGGCCGCGAGCGCCTGATCGTTGATTTCTCATTCGCGTGCATGCGGGGCAGGTCAGGGCGGATGCCGGGCGCCGCAGGGAGGCGAAGCGGGTACCGGTAGAACCTGCGAGCCTGCGGATGGCGATTTGGCGCCGATCCTGGTCTGTCATCCGCGGTGCGCGAACGTGGAATCAACCATCTGAACTCAGTGGCGAGCGGCGAGCGCTGGTCCACGCGTGCGGACCACGCGCACGGACAGGTCCGGCCGCGGCGGCACCGCCTCGCGGTTGCCCGCATGGTCGACCGCAAGCGTGTAGAAGCGATAGCGCGAGCCTGCGCGGGCACTGACCTTCATTCGCAGGTCGGCGGTCCGCCCGATGCGCTTGTAAGAGCGACGGTTGGTGGAGCGGTAGACCTCGTAGGTCTCTACTCCCGAGGGCTGCAGGCTCGGCGGCGCCTGGTCGGTGCCAGACCAGCGAATCGTGAAGCTCCGCGCCGGGCGCACCCGCGCCGGGCCCGACAGCCGCGACGACGGCGGGCGGCGGTCGATCGCACGCGCTGTCCCAACCGCCGCGCCGACGTCGAGGATCCCCCATCCGAGGTCGGCGTTCCAGCCGCTGCCCGGGGGGCGCGCCGCCGTCTGCTTCAACACGCGGATGACATCCGCGGCCGTGAGGTCGGGGTTGAGGTTGCGCATCAACGCGGCAGCTGCGGCAACCATCGGCGCGGCCATCGACGTGCCCTGCAGGTACGCGAAGCGCTGGTCGCCGTTGAACTGCGAACGGCAGTTGCACGGCGGCCTGGGGAACAGCAGGCTGCCACTGCTCTCGAGCACGGTCGGGTTGCCGGGGAACGCGCCAAACAGCCCAGGCGGCCCGCCCCCGGCGACGAACGAGCCGAAGGAGGCCATCGAGATCTGCGAGCCCCGGCCGGCGAACGGCGAGCGCTGGCCGTTGAAGTCAACGGAGGTCACGACCAGCCCGCGGCTGGAATTGAGGTCGGCGCCGGTTCCGGTCGTCTGCAGCAGGTTCGCCGGATCGCCCTGCTCCTCGACCGGCGCGTCAGCGGCTGCGGCAACGAGAACGGTGTCCTTCGAGACCGCGTACTCGACCGCCTCGACGACCGCCTGGACGGGCGGGAGCTTCCCGTCGGTCCCGAAGCTCATGTTCACGGCGCCGGCGCGGAGGTCCGTGGCTTTGACGAGCGAGCGAGCGAGCGAGCCGTCGCTGAGGTCGCTCTTGATCACGATGAGCTTGCAGTCCAGGCCGACGCCGACCAGACCTTGGCTGTTGTCGCCGGCCGCGCAGGCCAGTGAGGCCACGTGCGTGCCATGGCCGACCTCGTCAGCCGTCGCCGGGCCCGCGCTGGGCGTGTCGTCGAGGTCGATCGCCTGCTCGATCTTGCCCTGGAATTCGGGATGGCCACCGTCGATGCCCGTGTCGATGACGGCGACGCTCGCGCCCGCGCCACGGGTGATGTCCCACGCCGCGGGGGCGTTCAGACGCGGGATCCACCATTGGAGCATCGTGCCCGGCGGGGTGCCCGGCGAGACCTCGGGCGCCGTCAGCGCGGGGTCGTTGGGCACGACGCGCAGCGCGTGGCGGCGTTCGAACTGCACCGAGCGTACACCGGGCAGCCGGCGCAGCAGCGGCACGAGGGGGGCGAGCAGCTGCCCGCCGGCCGGCCGGACGGTCAGCAGGCCGATCTGGGGCACTTGGGCGCCGTCGGCGTGCAGGCCGGGCAGCGCGAGCACGGCAGCGCGCACACTCGGGTTGTCGAGCAGCACGAGCAGGCGACCGGTGCGTCCGGGCGTGGGTGGGGTCGGCGGCAGGGGCGTCGCTGCCGGCGCGGCTGCGGGCGCGGTGAGCCCCAGCGCGATCGCGGCCACCAAGGTGGCCGGCGTGTAGCGACGGGAGGTCACGCCTGCCAGAACCCGCCGTCAGCCCGCGCGATGCGCGGTGCGGCGCGCGACCAGCTCAGAAGCCAAGTGCGAACTTCGCGTCCTCGCTCATCTTCTCCGGCGACCAGGGCGGCTCGAAGACCATCGAGCTCTTGACGGAGTTGACGCCCTCCAACGGCAGGACGAACTCCTCGATCTGCTCGGTGATCTGTGGACCGATCGGGCACGCGGGCGTGGTCAGCGTGAACGTGACGTGGACGTTGCCCTCGTTCTCCTGGATGCCATAGATGAGTCCCAACTCGACGAAGTCCAAACCGAGCTCCGGGTCGATGACGTTCGTCAGCGCCTCTTCTATCTCATTCAGCGATGCCATAGCGTTTGATTCTACTCTTGCGTCCGCGCGAGCTGGGAAGGTAGGTTGAACGCGCCATCGTTTCCTACGACGAACATCCACCCGTGCTCCGCTGCTGCGGCGACGAGGATCGTGCGACGCAGTCGCTTCGCCGCCGAGCGCTCTCGCAGGCGCTGCACGCGCCCGCGGATCTCGTTGTGGACCTGTCCGAGCTCGCGTTCGCCGACCCGTCGCTCATGCTCGACCTGGCGATGGTCGCGCGTCGGCTGCGCAAGGCCGGCCGTGAGCTCTTGCTGCAAGGCGCTCAGCCGGACATCCACGTGCTGATCGAGTACGTCGGACTGCACCGCCTGCCCGGCGTGACGGTCCTGCCGGCTCCCGCCGCGGCCTGACGCGCACGCGGGCCGGCGCCGCGCGCCGACAGGTGCACGGTTGTCACCGCGGCCTGACGCGCACGCGGACTGGCGCCGCGCGCCGACGGGTGCACGGTTGTCACCGCAGCCGGTCGCGTGCGCGGGTTGCCGCCCGTGTTCGCCGGAGCGTAGCCTTCATCGGACAATGCCCGCACTGCTGCTCGTCTTCCTCTTCATCGTCGTCCCGGTGCTGGAGCTGTGGGTGCTCTGGCAGATCGGCAGCGCGATCGGGATCCTGCCGACGATCGCGCTGCTGCTGCTGGACTCCGTGCTCGGCGCGGCGCTCATGCGCTGGCAGGGCCGCGCGGCCTGGATGCGCTTCAACACGGCGCTCGCCGAGGGCCGTGTGCCGGGCGCCGAGGTCATCGACGGCGTGCTCGTCATCTTCGGCGGCGCGCTGCTGCTCACACCCGGCTTCCTCAGCGACGCCCTTGGCCTGCTGCTCCTGCTGCCGCCGACGCGCGCGGTCATCCGCAGCGTGCTCGTCCGTCGCTACGCGGAGCGGCTCATCGCGAGCGCGACGAGCGGCGCCGAGGCGCGCATGGGCCGTGTGTTCACGTTTGGGAGCACCGCCCGGCGAGGCGCCCGCTTTGGCGACGAGGACATCGTGGACAGCACAGCGACCGACGTGCGCCCGCGCCGCGGCAAGCTGCAGTGAGCATCACGCCCGAGCACGAGGCGCCGCGCGCAGCGCGCGACCCCGCCTTCCGCGATGCGGTGACGTTCTCGTTCGGCGATCCGGCGAGCGAGCTGTACGGGTTGGCCCGGGTCGGCGTCGGCGAGGACGGCGCCAGCGGGCTCGCCATCGTCTACGCGGGCGGCGAACCGATCGATGCCAAGAGTGCGAGCGGTGTCGCAGTTGACGAGGTGGAGGGGTGGGAGGGCATCAGCGCCGCTGGTGTCCGCTCGACCGTCCAAACGCCGCTGGAGTCATGGACGGTGAACTACGAGGGCGCCCGCGGCGGCTTCGATCTCCGCTTTGAGGCCGTCTCGACTCCCGCGGCGCTCGGCTCCGACGCGCCTCTCGCCGTTGCGGGCGGGATCGAGGGCTATGAGCAACTCTGCGCCGTGACCGGCACGGTGCGCCACGGAGGCCGCTCCAAGCAGGTGCGCTGCCTTGGGCAGCGCGGCCACCTCTGGGGCGCGCCGGACTGGAAGCGCGTCGCGCTGGCGCGAACGCTGTCGGCCTGGATGGGTCCCGACCGCGCCTTGACCCTGACGACGGTGCGCCCGGCGAAGGCGCGCCATCACGACGAGGAGCTCGCGTCTGGGTTTGTGATCGAACGCGGGGAGCCACGTGCGATCGCTGATCCGCGCCTGTCGACGACCTACGACGCAGAGATGCGCCAGCGCCGGGCAGGTCTTGAGCTGTGGATCGACGAGGAGGATCCCTTCGCACGCCGCGTTGCCGGCGAGGTGCTCTGTGGCACGACGATCGAGCTCGGCGACCTGCGCCTGGACAGCGCGTTCTTTCTGTGGCGCATGGAGGGTCGCGAGGGCACGGGGCGCTACGACGTGCTGCGGCGCGTCAACGGCGGCTCGCGCAAGCGCTGAGTCGCTGGCTTGGCCGTCTCCGCGGACGGATGAAAGCGCGACTGGTCTGAGGACGGCGGGCGACGGGCGGCGGGTCGCGCGTGAGGGCACGGAGCGGGCCTGGGCGGGGGGTGTTCCGGGTTTGTCGCGCTCACAACGACAAAGCCGGAACACCCCCAGACGATGAAGGCGACGCGGTCCATCTCCTTGATCGCGAGCATTCCCTCTCAGTTACCGTGAACGCGGTGATTCGCGCCGTCATCAGTGACTTCGGCGGCGTGCTCACGACGCCGATCGTCGGCTCCTTCCGGGCGTTCGCCGAGCGATCCGGCATCGCGCTCGAATCGCTCGGCCAGGCACTCGCGACGGTCATGCAGCGCGACGGCACCCATCCGCTCTACGAGCTCGAGTGCGGACGCATGAGCGAAGCGACGTTCCTACAGACGCTCCAGGAGGCGCTGCGCGAGGAAACCGGCCGTGAGGTGGTGATCGCCGACTTCACCGACCTCCTGTGGGCGGGCCTCGCGCCCAACACGCCGATGATCGAGCTCATGGCGCAGCTGCGCGCGGAGAGCTACCGCATGGCGCTGCTGACCAACAACGTGCGCGAGTGGGAGGCGCGCTGGCGCGCGATGGCGCCGATCGACGACATCTTCGAGCTCGTCGTGGACAGCGCCTTCGTCGGCATGCGTAAGCCCGATCCCGAGATCTACGAACTGACGGTGGATCGGTTGGGGGTGCCGGCCGCGCAGTGCCTGTTCATCGACGACTTCGAGCACAACTGCGAGGCCGCGCGGGCGATTGGCATGAGCACGGTGGTCTACCGCAATCTTGAGCAGGCGGTCTCGGAGATTCGGGCTGCGTTGGGTGACGGCGCGATCTGAAGCGCCCAGCTCAGTTGTGCGACCCCAGCCGATCCCAGAGGTAGAGCTCGACGCACTCCGTGGCAAGCTGCATGCAGCGCTTGCGCGAAAGGTGCGGCAGCACTGTTTCGAGCGCCTGCTCCTCCGCCACGCCCGCATCGAACGCCTCCTCTCCCCGGAATCCGGCCGCGATCTTCAGCGCTTCGCGCCGGTTCTCCCCCAGGCTCGGAAACACGTTGACGAGAAACTCCCGGTTGGCAATCGGATGCCCGACCTCCAGGGACGCATGCCACGCCGCCAGCATCGACAGGTCGTGCTCGTCAAGATCCTGCACAGCCTTCGCGTAATGCGACGCCAGCTCGTTCTCCGGGATCTCGTCCACCCACGCCCGCACGATTTCGCCGAGCAGCTGCCTGCGAGCCTCACGGCCAACGGACTCCGCGATCACGCGGATCGCATCCTGCGGTTCGATGAAGCACAGCGACATAGCAGCTCCCCAGGGGCTTGGGAGGGCGGAAGGACAGGGCGCACGCTAAGGGATCGGTCGGACGGTATGACGATGTAGTGGTGTGGACCGCAGCATCACACGAGCCGTGGTCGGGCCTGCGCTACCCGCTGTGGTCAGCCGGGGATGGAGCTGGATATGCGGCCCACGCGGCGACGGCCAAGAGGCCGCCGCAACCGGCAACCGCTCACGCTGCCAGAATGCGGAGCGAACGGGCGAGCGGAGCGGGCGAGCGCTGTCAACGCACAGACCGCTGGCCCAGATTTTGACATTGCGCGATGTTCGGCCTGAGAGGGCATGACGCCGACGCAGGCAGCCGGGATTGCACGCCCGCGTCGGCGAGATGCTCGTGGCTCGAGGCGCTCCGGATGTCGGTTCACCCGTGCTACGGGCTCCGGGGCTCGCCCAACACGGCACCGCCGATCATGGACGCCCGATCCGGCGGGTGATCGCCTGCCTTGCATGCCGCCGATCGCCGCGGTAGCTGACGGTCACCAGCACCGCTCGCCGACCCCGCAGCGCGCGCGGAAGCCTCGCGCTGATGCGCCAGCGCCCAGCACGTACCCGCGCCTGCCCGCGCGCGAGCACGCGGCCGCCGCGACGAGCACGAACCCGCACGGCGACCCTGCCCGTCGCCGCTCTTCCGATCCTGCCCGCGATCCGCCGACGCCCGCCTTTGCGGCTCACCGCCGTGATCCGCAGGCGCGCGGGCACCTTGGAAGCCGCCGTTGCGGGCGAGCCGGGACCGCCCAGTGACACGCGCGCGGCGCTGCCACGGTCGTGGTTTGCTGCTTCGTCCTCCAACCAGACCAGCGCATCCCAGGCACCTCCCCCGTGTGGGCGACTCACGTTCAGCTCCCCGACATCGACGCCCGCGCGTCTGCCCGCAACCGCGCAATCCGCGCTCGGCGCTGGTCGGCAGACCGCGTACCGCGCAGCGACGATCGGCGCCGCCCCTCCCTGCAGTGGATTGGTCCACGAAAGGCGCCACGAGCCGTCTTTGCTGCGGTCGGCACGCAGCCCCTTCGGACTCAACGGGGCATGGCTATCGACTTTCAGGCCCACCGGATCGGTGAATCTCTCCTGACCGGCGGCGTCGGCCGCGCCAATTCGCAGTTGATGGCTGCCATCGGCGACTGCGCTCAAGTCCACGGCATGCGTCGCGTCCACCGCTGGCGGGCACGGCCTCGGCCGCGTGTAGTCACAGGCCTGATCGGCCGTCTTTCGGCTGGCACCGATGGTAACCACCGTACGCCTGATCCCGCTGGCGTCCGACGCGCCCACGCTCACTGTCTCAGTGCCTTTGTGCCAGCCGCCAGCACCGCCCGGCCCCAGCAGCGCCCCGGTCGGCTCCCCCAGCGTTGGCGCAGCGGGATCGTCGATCGTGACCGTCGCGTCATAGACCACCATCCAAACCTGATGCTGGATGGGAGAGTGGTTGCAGCGCGATGCATCCGATTGACAGACGAAGCCGAACTCGACGGCGGGCGTGCTCAGCTGCGAGTAGACGACATGGTTCTCGGCGTGCTGCGGGTCAAACTCCACGCCCCGCGCGCAGGACGTCGCCCGCGCCTCTTCAAAGTCGCAGGTGTCGAGGATCTGTCCCTGCACGGTCCGCACAGCGACTGTCCAGGATTTGGTGCGCTTGCCGAAGTAGCGACGGGCCGAGACCTGCGTGATCGTCGTTGCGGGCGGGGCAGTGACGATGAAGCCGCCCCGCGTCCCCGTTGGGTAAAGGTCGGCATTAAGCTGGTCCTGCGCTACCAGGCCACTGAACGCCTGGCGCGGAGCGGGCGGGCAGGTCACTTCGCTGAGAGCGGGGTTCAGCGTCTCAAACGCGGTACCAGAGCCGACCGAACCCTTACACACCGCAATTTCGTAGGTT
>DASVPU010000491.1:0-1562 GCA_036389475.1 Solirubrobacteraceae bacterium | reverse complement strand
CTGCTGGCGCTACGGCTCAACCGGGTCCAGCTCGTCCATGTCCGCAGGCCAAGGCAGCGGAAAGATCTCGCGCCAGGGCCTGGCCTCATCGACGACCCGCGCGACTGAAGGGCGCGCCATCAGATCACGGTAGTAGCGGGTGACGTTGCGTTGACCGTCTTGATCCCAGCGATGGACTGCGCGGTTGTAGAACAGCGCCGGCGCGGCTGCGCAATCGGCGATGGTGAAGGTCGCGCCTGTCGCCCAGGTTCGATCGGTCAGATGGGCGTCGAGCAGGGTGTAGGCGGTGTCGAGGGCGCTACGCGCTTCGATGACCCCCTGGGGGTCGTTGCGGCCTTCGGGACGAAGGCTGTCCACCACGATCTTCTGCATCGGCGTCGCGACGTGCTGGTCGAAGAAGCGATCCCAGAGGCGAGCCTGCAATGCCTCACCCGGGTCGGCCGGAATGAGCCTGGAACCGTCGTCGCCAGCGATATCGAGGTACTCGATGATCGTCGTCGACTCCGGAAGGATGAGATCTGCGGACTCGTCGCGGAGCACGGGGATGGTGGCCATCGGCCACAAGCTCGCGAGCTCGGCACGGTCGTCGGCGTCGGCGACGAGGTGTGTGCTGAACGCGAGGTCGAGCTCGTACAGCGCGATGAGCACCTTCTGGCAGTACGACGCGAACGGGTGCTGGTGCAGAACGAGGCTCACGAGGCGCCCAAGGTTACGACGGCCCGATCGCGCCGATCGTAGCCAGTGTGGCGACTCATCCCTTCACCGCCCCCATCGTAAAGCCGGTGATGAAGCGCTCGAGCATGAGGTTGAACGCGAACGCGATCGGAACGGCGACGACGATCCCGGCCGCCTGCAGCGACTGCCAGAAGAAGACGTCGCCGCGCACGAGCTGCGTTGGGACGCCAATGCTGATCGTCTTGCTCTCCGATGGGGAGATGAAGGCCAGCGCGTAGATGAACTCGTGTGCGGTCAGCGTGAAGGCGAAGACGACGACCGCGACGATGCCCGGGAGGGCTAGCGGCACGACGATGCGCAGGAACGCGCCCGCGCGGCTGTGCCCGTCGACCATCGCCTGCTCCTCGACGTCGCGCGGGATCGCCTTCAAGAAGCCGGTCAGCAGCCACACCGCCACCGGGATCGTGATCGTCGGATAGATCAGCACGAGCGACCACGTCGAGTCCTGCAGCCCCACGAGACTGACGACGCGCGACAGCGAGATGAACAAGAGCGTCGGCGGAACGAGGTAGACGAAGAAGATCGCGATGCCCAGCGGACCTGCCCACGGCATGTTCAGCCGCGCGAGGCTGTAGGCGGCCGGCAGGCTCACGGCGAGCGTGATCGCGACGACGAGCAATCCAACCCAGAGCGTGTTCAGCGCGAACGTCACGAACTGCGTCTCGCTGAAGAGGAACGACACATGCTCGAACGTCGGCGCGAGGTTGAATACGAACGGCGCGTTTGCGGCGTTGTAGAGGTCCGCGTCCTGCTTGAGCGCCGTGATCGTTCCCCATAGAAACGGCAGCGCCGCGACGAGCGCGGCGGTGATCGCAGCGCCGTAGAGC
>DASVPU010000490.1:0-15752 GCA_036389475.1 Solirubrobacteraceae bacterium | reverse complement strand
GACGCACCGCTCAGCGCTCCACCGCCGCCGACAGCGCCGCCAGCTCGCCGAAGAGGCTGTGCAGCCGCGGGCGCCCGAACTGGGTCCAGATCCCGTTGAACCCCCTGCCACAGCTCGAGCGCCTGAGCCAGCGCCTCAAAGCCCTCCTGCGTGAGCGCTGCCATCCGTACGCGCGCGTCGTCCTCGTCGGCGGACATCGTCACGAGGCCTCGCGCCTCGATCAACTTGAGGTTGCGGGTGAGCATCGTGCGATCCAGGCCGAGCGTCTCCGCCAGAGTGCGTGATCGCTACGGCACCCTTGAGCCGCAGCGCCACGAGGATTGGCAGCTGCGTCACCCGCAGCCCGCTGCGCGCGGCGCCGCGTCGTAGCGGTGGGTGATGCCGCGCGCGGCCTTGCGCAGCTGGTTGGCGGCACAGAGCGTCCGGACCTCGTGGCATAGCGCCTGCTCACTCGAATCGCCGGCTGATGACATAAGGCGTGTACACACGTAGACGGATACGCCGTCAAGATCTGATGCCAGACTTCGGCCGGTGTCAGTCGACGAGCACGACGCGCCCGCGCCGCCGCGCGATGCCGCGGCCACCGATCTCACCGCCGAGGTGTCACACGTGCGCTGGAGCGTTCCCGGCGGCGACTTCGCGGTTCTCGATGCCGTGTCCGACGAGGGCGATCCCGTCGTGCTCGTCGGCTCGCTCGCTCATCTACACGAGGGGGAGTCCGTTGCGGTCGGCGGCGGCTGGCGCTGCCATCCGCGCCACGGCTGGCAGTTCGACGTCCGGCGCGTGCGGATCCTCGAGCCGGTCTCAGACCATGCCGTGCGGGCCTACCTGGAGAGCGTCAAGCACATCGGACCGCGCGCCGCAGCGATGCTCGTCGAGCGCTACGGCCCGAGCGAGGTGCTCGAAGCGATCGACCGCGAGCCCGAGCGGGTCCTGCGCGGCGTCCCGGGCATCGGGGCGCGACGCCTGCCCGGCGCCGTCTCCTCCTGGCGAGAGCAGCGCGAGCTGCGCGAGCTGCGGCTGTTCCTCGACACCCACGGCGTCGATGCCGCGGCCGCCGGACGGATCGCGCGCGCCTTCGGCGCCGGCTCGATCGCGCGCCTGCAGCGCGAGCCCTACGCGATCTGCGAGCTCGACGGGATCGGCTTTGCGACCGCGGATGCGCTGGCGCGCGCGCTGAACACTCCACCCGAGGCGCCCGACCGCCTGGCCGCGGGCGTCCTGCATGCCCTGACGGAGGCCCAGACTGACGGGCACTGCCATCTCCCCCACGCCGAGCTGATCGGGCGCACCGAGCGCCTGCTCGGCGGAGACGTCGACGTAGCGGACGCGATCGCAGTGCTTGCGGCACGCGGCAAGGTCGTGGTGGCGCAGGACTGCGTCGCCGAGGCGCGCCTGCACGCAGTCGAGCTGCGCTTGGCGGGGCATGTGCAACGGCTGCTGCGCGACGATTCGGCGCTCGAGCTGCGCGGCGTCAGGCGGCCGTCGAGCGGCCCGTTCGTCCCGAGCGACGACCAGTGGCGCGGCGTGACGCAGGCGCTCGAGCACCGCCTCTCGATCCTGACCGGCGGCCCCGGCACCGGCAAGAGCGCCACGATGCGCGCGCTCGTCGACCTGCTCAAGGCGCGCCGGCGCAGCGCGCGGCTGTGCGCTCCGACCGGCAAGGCGGCGCGGCGACTGAGCGAGCTGACCGGTGCCGAGGCGACCACCATCCACCGCCTGCTCGAGTGGGCCCCCGGGGAAGGCTTCACGCGCGGCGCGCACCATCCGATCGAGGGCTGTGACGTGCTCATCGTCGACGAGGCGTCGATGCTCTCCGTCCACCTCGCCGAGGCGCTGCTTGCCGCGATCGGTCCGGACACCCACGTGCTGCTCGTCGGCGACGTCGACCAACTCGCGCCGGTCGGTCCGGGACGCGTGCTCGAGGACCTGCTCGATTCGCATGCCGTCGTCTCGACGCGGCTGACCGAGGTCTTCCGCCAGGCGGCGCGCTCGATGATCGTCCGCGCCGCGCATGCGATCAACCACGGCGCGCTGCCGCCGACCCAGCCCCGTGCCGACGACGTGCGGGACTTCTTCGTCATCGAGCGCGCAGGCGCGGCAGCGATCTTCGACGAGATCTGCGACCTGGCGGCGGCGCGGCTGCCGGCGCACTACGAGCTGGATCCGGCTGCCGACGTACAGGTGCTTGCGCCGATGCACAAGGGCCCGCTCGGCATCGAGGCACTGAACGGCGAGCTACGAGTGCGTTTGAACCCCGACGGCGCACCGATCGAGGGGACGGCGCTGCGCGTCGGCGACAAGGTCATGCAGACGCGCAACTCCTACGAGCACGACCTCTTCAACGGCGAGCGCGGAGTGCTCGTGCACTACGACGACGAGCGCGACCGGGTGATGTTCGCCGGTGAGGACGGGCGACGCGTGAGCCTCCCCTCCGACGCGCTGGAGACCTTCATGCTCGCCTACTCCGTGAGCGTGCACAAGTCGCAGGGCTCGCAGGCGCGCGCGATCGTCGTGCCCGCCTTTCGCGGCCACCACATCATGCTCACGCGCAACCTGCTCTACACCGCGGTCACGCGCGCGCAGGAGGTCTGCGTCGTCGTCGGCGAGCGTGCCGCGCTGGCGATCGCCGTGGGTCGCCCGGACGCGCGCCGGCGTCACACGCGCCTGCGCGAGCTGGTTGAGGCGCAGTAGGAGCGCGCGCATTTCTGGCACACGTTCGCGCGTGACTTCTCGCAAAGCCGCGTTGGAATGCGGCTGGGGGATGAGCATGCGAGGAGACGGGTCGCTTCACTCGCCGTCGCGCCGCTCGCGCCAGCGCCGCGCCGGGTCGACGAGCGCGGCGTCGTCGGTCTTGAGCGCGTTGGTGAAGCGCTTGTCCACTCGCGGCGCGCCGAAGCGGTCGTCCTCCCAGAGCGTGACGACGAGCAGCTCGCGCGAGGCGCGATCGTGGCGGCAGACGAAGATCACGTTGCGGTCGACGAGGTCACGGATGTAGATCGAGCCGCGGGCAGCGTCGCCGGCGCCTGCCGGCGGCACGTCGCTGACCCGTCCGGCGCCCCACGCCTCGCTCACGCGGCTCGCGATCTCCGGGCGCGCGTCGAGCCCGCCGCGGCGCGCGCCCACGCGCTGGCGAAAGCGCTCCACGGCGTGGTCGGTGACCGCGACGGTGATGCCCTCGGCCACGACGGCGCTCTACCCGAACAGCAGGTGCTCGAGGCCGATCACCGGCGACTCCTCGAGCTTCCCGACGCGGCGCACGGCGAGCAGCACCCCCGGCATGAAGGACTCGCGCGTGAGCGAGTCCTGGCGGATCGTCAGCGTCTGGCCGACATCCCCCAGGATCACCTCCTGGTGGGCGACAAGGCCGGGCAGCCGGACGGAGTGGATCGGCACATCGCCCCGCATGAGCGCGGCGGTACGGGCGGCGGTGCCCGACGGTGCGTCGAGCTTGCCGTCGTGGTGCAGCTCGATGATCTCCGCTTTGGCCATGTGTTGCGAAGCCTCGGCGGCGAAGCGCATCATGAGCACCGCGCTGATCGCGAAGTTCGGCGCGATGAACACGTTTGCGCCCGCCACCGAGTGCAGGGGCTCGACATCGAAGCCGGTCGTGCCGATGACGACGTGGACGCCCGCCGCCACGCACTCAAGCGCGTTGGCGAGGGCGGTGTCGGGCCGCGTGAAGTCCACGACGACATCGGCGTCGTCCAACACGTCGGCGAGCGAGTTGCCGAGCGCCGGATCGGCCTTTCCTGAGAGCTGCATGTCGTCGGCGCTCTCGACCGCCGCGACGACCGCCTGTCCCATCCGGCCCGCCGCGCCGGCGACGGCCACCCGGATCAGGCTCACGCAGTCACCGCGACGAGCCCCGGCGCGACCGGCTCGATCCCGCGGCGAAACACGTCCTCGTCGATGCCGATCGCCACCGCGCTCAATCGCTCGGGAGCGAGCAGCTCGCGCGTCAGCGCCGCCAGGTCCTCGAGCGTGACGGCTTCGATGCGCTCTACGACCTCGTCGAGCGTCTGCAGCGGCAAGCCATTGAGCACCGCCGCCCCAAGGCGGTTCATCCGTGCCGGCGTCGACTCCAGCGACAGCACGATCCGCCCCTTGACGTTCTCCTTGGAGCGCTTGAGCTCGTCGGCCGTCACCCCGTCCTCGCGCAGGCGGTGCAGCTCGTCGGCAACGACCTGCAGCGCCGGCGCGACGTTGTCGGGCCGCGTGCCCAGATAGAGGCCGATCTGGCCGTTCCCCGCGTACAGCGCCTGGAACGAGAACACGTTGTAGGCCAGGCCCCGGCGCTCGCGTACCTCCTGAAACAGGCGCGAGGACGACGTGCCGCCAAGGATGTTGTCGAGCACCCGCAACGTAAAGCGGCGATCGTCGTCGCGCGCGAGCGCGGGCGCTCCCAGCGCGACGTGGTACTGCTCGGTGTCCTTGCGCAGGAACCGCAGCCGCGGCGGCAGCCTGGCAGGCACCGGCGGCGGCGCCGCCACCGGTGGCCGATCGGGGACGGTCGCCGCCCGGGCAAGCTCGACGATCGCGTCGTGGTCAAGCGAGCCGGCCGCCGCGATCACGACATCGCTCGGTGCGTAGTGCGCGGCATGGAATGCGGCGAGACCCTGGGCTGTGGTGTTCGCCACGACCTCGGCGCGGCCGATGACCGCGCGGCCGAGCGGGTGCTCGCCGAAGACCGCCTCGCCGAGCACGTCGAAGACTCGGTCCTGCGGGTCGTCCTCGTACATCGCGATCTCCTCGAGCACGATCTCACGCTCGTTGGCGAGATCGGCCTCGTCCAGGCGCGCGTTCCAGACCATGTCGGAGACGACGTCGAACGCCTTGGGCAGCTGATCGTCGATGACGCGCGCGAAGACCGTCGTCGCCTCCTTGCCGGTGCCGGCGTTGAGCTCAGCGCCCATCGTGTCGAAGATCTGGTCGATCTCCAGCGAGCCGTGGCGGTCGGTGCCGCGAAACAGCATGTGCTCGAGCAGATGCGACAGCCCGGCCTCGGCGTCGCTCTCGAGCGCCGAGCCGGTTCCGACCCAGAATCCGAGCGTCACGGATCGGACGGTGGGCATCGCCTCCGTCACGACCCGGACGCCGGAGTCCAGTACGGTCAGCCTATGCTCCGTCAGGGCGTCAGCCTCGGTCGGATTCGCCGTGGCGCGGGCGCCCGGAGCCGCGCCGGCCGCGATCGCGATCGCCGCCGCCGCGCCCGCCCCGGTCACCGCGGTCGCGGTCACCGTTGCCGCGCTCACGGCGCGGGGCGCCACCGCCGTTGCCGACGGTGACGAGCTCCTCCTTCGTCTTGCCGGCGACGTCGGGATCCTGCGCCAGGCGCAGGCCGATGCGCCCGCGCTCACGGTCGACCTCGACCACGCGAACGTGGATCTCGTCGCCCTTGTTGAGCACGTCCTCGACGGTGTCGACGCGCTGGCCGGGCGACACGTTGGAGATGTGCAGCAGGCCGTCGGTGCCCTTGGCGAGCTCCACGAACGCTCCGAACGTCGTCGTCTTGACGACCTTCGCGCCGGGGAAGTCGTCGCCGACCTCGACCTCCTTGGTCATCGACCGGATGCGGTCGGCGAGCGACTCGCCGAGCTGGCCGTTGGCGGAGTAGATCAGCACCTGACCCTCGTCGTTGACGTCGATCTGGGACTCGAACTCCTCGGCGAGGCCGCGAATCGTCTCGCCGCCCTTGCCGATCAGCAGGCCGATCTTGTCGGTGTCGATCTGCACGGTCAAGATCCGCGGCGCATGCTCGGAGAGTTCCGCGCGCGGCTCGGGGATGACCTTCGTCATCTCGTCCAGGATGAAGGTCCGCGCCTTCAGCGCCTGCGTCAGCGCGTCGCGCAGGATGTCGAACGTGACGCCGGTGATCTTGATGTCCATCTGCAGGGCCGTGATGCCGTTGGTCGTGCCGGCGACCTTGAAGTCCATGTCGCCGAGGTGATCCTCGACGCCGGCGATGTCGGTCAGGACGGTGTAGTCGTCGCCCTCCTTGATGAGCCCCATCGCGATCCCGGCGACGGGCCGCTTGAGCGGCACGCCGGCGTCCATGAGCGACAGCGACGAGCCGCAGACCGAGGCCATCGACGACGATCCGTTTGACTCCAGGATGTCCGACACGACGCGAATCGTGTACGGGAACTCCTCTGTCGTCGGGATCATCGCGGTCAGCGCCCGCTCCGCGAGCGCCCCATGGCCGATGTCACGGCGCTTGGGGCCGCGCATGAAACCGGCCTCGCCAACCGAGAACGGGGGGAAGTTGTAGTGGTGGAAGTAGAACTTCTTCGTCTCCAGGCCGAGCGTGTCCAGGCGCATCTCCTCTTTGAGCGTGCCCAGCGCGGCAACCGACAGCGCCTGCGTCTGACCGCGCGTGAACAGCGCCGAGCCGTGCCCGCGCGGCAGCAGGCCGACCTCGATCGAGATCGGCCGGATCTCGTCCTCGGCGCGGCCGTCCGGGCGCTTCTTGTGCACGGCGATGCGCTGGCGGATCATCTGCTTCTCGAGCTTGTCGATCGCCGCCTGCGCAGCGGCGCGACGCTCCTGGTAGAGCGCCTCCTCCGGATCGCCCGAATGCGCCGCGACGGCCTCCTCGCCGACCTGCTCGGAGGCGGCTTGGCGCTCGAGTTTGTCGAAGATCTGCGTCGCCTCGTCCAGCGCGACGCCGTGCGATTCCTTGACGGCCGCGAACAGTCCCTCGTCGACGGTCGGGACCTCGATCTCCATCTTCTCCTTGCCGGCCTTCTCACGCAGTTCGCGCTGGACGGCGCAGATCTTCTTGATCTCCCCGTGGGCGATGTCGAGCGCGTCGAGGATCTCGGCCTCGGGGATCTCGTTGGCGCCGGCCTCGACCATGAGGATCGCTTCGTCGGTTCCGGCCACGACGAGGTCGAGGTCCGAGTTCTGCAGCAGATCCTCCTCGTTGGGGTTGACGACGAAGTTGCCGTCGACCTTGCCGATCCGCACCGCGCCTACAGGCGTCGGGAACGGGATGTCGGAGATCATCAGCGCGGCGGACGCGCCGTTCATCGCGAGGATGTCGTACGGGTTGATGTGGTCGACGCTGAGCGTGATCGAGACGAGCTGGGTCTCACGGCGCCACCCCTTGGGGAACAGCGGCCGCAGCGGGCGGTCGATCATGCGCGCGACGAGGGTGCCCTTCTCCCCGGAGCGGCCCTCGCGCTTGAAGAAGGAGCCGGGGATCTTGCCGGCGGCGTACATGCGCTCCTCGACATCCACCGTCAGCGGGAGGAAGTCGACATCGCGGAGGTTGCCCGCGGTGGCGGTGCTCAGAACCATGGTGTCGCCCTGGCGGACGACGACGGCGCCGGAGGCCTGTCTGGCCATCTTGCCGGTCTCGAATGAGATCTCTGATCCTGCGATCTCGACGGAGACTCGGGTCTCGGCAGTACTCATATGAAGTTGTCCTTTTGTTCGGGCGCGCCCGTCGGTCGGCGCGCCGGCGTCTTATCTTGGCTTCGGTATCCGAAGCTCGTCATGGTAGCCCAGCGGCAGCGCGAACTCGCCGTCCGGCATCTCAGAATGGGCGGCTCCGTCGATGAACAGCGCCGGCGTCGTCGTGGCGCCGGCGGCGATCGCCGAGCGCGTGTCGCGCTGCACCCGCGCCGCCGCCTGCTCGCCGCGACGGTCGGCATCGAAGCGGTCGAGGTCCAGGTCCAGCGCGCGAGCGCGCTCCCACAGGTGCGGGTCGTCGGTCCGGCCATGATCGGCATACAGCGAATCGCAGAACTCCCAGAACGCGCCCTGGGCGGCGGCGGCCTCGGCCGCGCACGCGAGCGCGACAGCGCGCTGGTGCTTGGAGCGCAGCGCCATGTGGCGGAATACGACGTGCGCGCCGGCGGCCCTCAGCTTGGTGTGAGCGAGCGCGCAGCGCGGGCACGTGAAGTCGCCATAGAAGAGGATCGGCGTCCGCGCCGGATCGCCGCGAACGTGGTCGTCGTCGCCCGGCGGCGGCGGCGGGGCGCTGCGGAGATCCTCCATCGCGCATTCAGCGTATCCACTGCGTGAACGTTCAAACGCTTCAGCGCGAGCAGCGCCTGCCGGGGACGCCCCGGGAGGCCTTCGCGTTCTTCTCCGACGCGCGCAACCTCGAGGCGATCACGCCGCCGTTGCTGCGCTTCAAGGTCATCACGCCGGGCCCGATCCAGATGCGTGTGGGAGCGCTCATCCGCTATCGCCTGCGGATCCGCGGGATGCCCGTCCGCTGGACCACGGTGATCCGCGCCTGGGAGC
Organism: Solirubrobacteraceae bacterium; assembly: GCA_036389475.1. Classification (GTDB taxonomy): domain Bacteria; phylum Actinomycetota; class Thermoleophilia; order Solirubrobacterales; family Solirubrobacteraceae; genus CADCVQ01. The sequence goes on along the minus strand of DASVPU010000490.1, from coordinate 7,496 downwards.
CGCCGCATCGCTTCGTCGACGAGCAGTTGCGCGGGCCGTACGCGCTCTGGCATCACACGCACACGTTCGAGCCCGATGGCGACGGCGCGACGATCATGCGCGACGACGTCCGCTACGCGATCGGCTTCGGCCCGCTGGGAGTCGTCGCCGACGCGCTGCTCGTGCGGCGCGATCTCGACAGGATCTTCGACTACCGCGCCGAGCGTGTACGGGCGCTGCTTGCCTAGGGGGCGCCGGCTGCGAGGCCGTCGAAGATGAGGTTCGCCCCCGGCAGGATGCCCGGATGCTCACCCTCCCACGACCACTGCACGACCTGGTCGGGGCCGATGATGACCAGCGCGCGGTTGGAGACGCCGGTGGGCTCGAAGTACACGCCGAACGCCTCGGTCGCCGCGGCCCTGGGGTGGTAGTCCGACAGCATCTCGATCGTCACGCCCAGCGACTCGCGAAACGCCGTCTGGCTGTCGCTCTGATCGCAGGAGACGCCGTACAGCGTCGCGCCCTGGGCGGCGAAGTCCTCGAGGACCTCCTCGTAGATCTGAAACTGATCGGTGCAGACCGAGCTGAAGGCGGCCGGATAGAAGACGAGCACGGTCGTCTTGCCGGCAAGATCGTCGCGGCTGAACGGCTCGCCGTCCTCCCGGCGCAGCGTGAACGGGGGGACGTCCGAACCGGCGGCGAGAACGCTCACCGGCGCAGCCCCAGCTCCTTGACGAGCGCCCGGTAGCCGTCGAGGTCGTGCTTCTGGAAGTAGTTCAGAAGGCGGCGGCGGCGGCCGACGAGCATCAACAGCCCGCGGCGCGAGTGGTGGTCCTTCGAGTTCGAGCGCAGGTGCTGGGTGAGCTGGTTGATGCGCTCGGTGAGCAGCGCGACCTGCACGCGGGTGTTGCCCGTGTCCCGGTCGCCGTCGCCGAACCGGCTGATGAGCTCCTGCTTGCGTTCCTGAGTCAGTGCCATGCGACGCAAGACCGTAGCAACTTCAGCCTCGGCTCAGGTCGCCGAGCCCGAGCCGCAGACCGCGCGCGTGGCCTCCACGTCCACCGCCATCTGCTCGACGAGGGCGTCGACGGACTCGAAGCGCTTCTCGCCGCGCAGGCGCTTGAGGAAGGCGATCTCCAGCCACGTTCCGTAGAGGTCGCCGTCGAAGTCGACGAGGTAGGCCTCGACGAGCTCGCCGCGGCCGGTCGCGAAGGTCGGCCGCACGCCGATGCTGACGGCTGCCGGCACGCTGCGCTCGGCCGTCCTCGCGATCGCGGCGTAGACGCCGTGACCCGGCGTCACAAAGCCTTCGCGGGGCACGAGGTTGGCGGTCGGATAGCCCAGCGTACGGCCGCGCTCGTCGCCGTGGACGACCTCGCCAGCGACCGTGAACGGGTCGCCGAGCAGATGGCCGGCGTACTCCACGGCGCCACCCAGGACGAGCCCCCGGATGTGGCTGGAGGACACGATCTCTCCGTCGACCTCCAGCAGCTCCACGACCCGGGTCCGGAAGCGGTCGTCGGCGCACAGCAGCTCGGCGTCCCCCTGCGCCTTGTGGCCGAAGCGGAAGTTCTCCCCCACCGAGACGTGCGTCGCGCCGAGCGCGCCGACGAGGACGTCGTCGACGAACTGCAGCGCCGTGCGCCCGGCGAACTCGCGGTCAAACGGGATCACGACGAGCTCCTCGACGCCGAGCGACGCGACGAGCTGTGCCTTGCGCCTGTGGTCGGTCAGCAGGCGCGGTGCCGCGCCGGGCTGCACGACGGCGATCGGATGCGGATCGAACGTCAGGACCGTATCCGCCCCCTTGATGACCTCGCGGTGGCCGCGATGGACCCCGTCGAACGTCCCGACGGCCGCACGCCGTGGGCGCGGCTCGACGTCCTGCAGCAGGGTCGTCTTCACCCGCGGAAGCCTACGATGGGCTTCAGGGCCCCGTTTCGCGCCTCGGCGATCGCGATCGGGCCCGCGGCGTCGAGGAGCAGCACCTCCGATGCGCCCGCCGGCGGCTCGCCGGCGATCGCGACGCCGTGGCCGGCCCGCTTCGCGTCGTCCTCCTGCAACCGCATGGCCGGCATGAAGGCGAGCGCCTGCTCAAGGCCGATCACTCGCTCTGAATCGGCGTCTGCGACATCGAAGTGGCCGATCGCGGTACGCCGCAGCTCCAGGCAATAGGCGTCGCCGAGATCGGAGATCATGGTGCGCACGTACGTCCCGGCCGAGCACTCGATCTCAAAGGCGGCTCGGTCGCCCTCGCGCCAGAGCTGCTCAAAGCGGTGGACGGTCACGGGGCGCTCGTCGAGCACGACCTGCTCGCCCGCGCGCGCGAGCGCATAGGCGCGCCTGCCTGCCACCTTGACCGCGCTGTAGGCCGGCGGGCGCTGAAGCAGCTCGCCGGTCGGCAGCTGCGGCGGATCTGGTGGTATGCGTCCGGTGAGGACGATCTCGCCCTCCGGGTCGCCGGTGCTCGAGGTCGCACCGAGCCGCGCAACGGTTTCGTAGCGCTTGGGCAGCGCCATCAGGTAGCGCTGGATGCGTGTCGCGCGCCCGATGAGGACGAGCAGCAGCCCGGTCGCGAACGGATCCAGCGTACCGCCGTGCCCGACGCGTGGACGTGGCCGGGGCCCGAGGTTGCGGCGCACCGCGGCCACGACGTCGTGCGACGTCTTGCCAGCGGGCTTGTCGATGAGCAGGACGCCGTCGCGCACGCTGCGCAGGCTAGTGGTCCGCTAGTGCCTCGCTCAGCCGGGTCGCTGCACCCCCACCGTCGGCCCGCCGGGCAGGATCGTCACCGTGTCGTATTGGACATCGGTCTTCTCGTCGTACTCGACCCTCGATCGCCCGCAGCTGTCAGGCGTCGAGCTGGTCTGACACAGCCTGGCGCAGGAACGTCACGAGCTGGCCGGGATCCATCTCGGTGGCGAAGCCCGCGGCCTGGCGGTGGCCGCCGCCGCTCTGGGCGCGCGCGATCAGCGAGACGTCGACCTCGCAATCGGTCGCGCGCAGCGACACCTTCGCCGCGCCGCGGCGGTCAGCGCCGGTGAGCTCGCGGGCGAGCGCGGCGACCTTCGTCCCCTGCACCGCGCGCAGGTGGTCGATGATCCCTTCGGTGTAGGACTCCTCGGCGCCGGTCTGCTCGAAGTCCTCGCGCGTGAGCCGCGCCATCGTCAGCCGGCCGCCGTCGAAGCGCTGGACTCGGGCGAGTGCCCGGGTGAGCAGCGCGAGCTTCGGCTCCGGCACGCCCTCGTAGAGCCGGCGGTAGATCTCGTGGACGTCGACGCCCGCGTCGATGAGGTCGGCGGCCATCAGGTGCGCGCGCGGCCCCGTGTTCTCGTACATGAAGCGGCCGGTGTCGGTGACCAGGCCGACGTACAGGGCCTCGGCGATCTGGGGCGTCAGCGCAACGTCCAGGCCGCTCATGAGGTCCCACACGATCTCGGCGGTGCATGACGCGCCCACCTCGACGTGGTTGATCGTCCCGAAGCGCGTGTTGTCGTGATGGTGGTCGACGTTGACGATCGGCGCGTCACCGACCTCGACCGCGTTGCGATCGAGGTTGCCGCAGTCCAGGAAGACGATCGTGCGCCGCGCGATGTCGATGGGGATCTCGCTGACGAGTCCGTCGAAGGCGAAGAACGCGTACTCGTAGGGGAGCGGGAACTCCTCCGGCGCGATGAACATGACGCTGTCCTTGCTCAGCGCCCGCAGCACGGCCTGCATCGCGACGAGCGAGCCGAGCGCGTCCCCGTCGGGGTTCTCGTGCGTGACGAGCAGGAACCGCTCGCCCTCGCGCAGCGCGGCGAGCACCTCGGCGCGCGTCCCGGCATCCGTCCCCGTGATCGTCACGCCTCCCTCGCCTCTCGTTCGATGATCTGCTGCACTCGCATCGCCCGATCGGTCGTGTCGTCGTAGAGGAACTCGAGCGTCGGCGTGCGCTTCAACCGCAGGTCCCGCGCCAGGCGCCGCTGTAGCGCGCCGTGTGCAGAGGCCAGGCCGGCGAGCGTCGCGGCACGCTGCTCGTCGGTTCCGAGCACGCTCACGTAGACACGAGCATGGCGAAGGTCCTGGGTGGTCTTGACGCTCGTCATCGTGACGAAACCGATTCGTGGGTCCTGCAGATCTTGGGCGACTGCATCTGACAAGACCTGCCTCACGGCCTCGTCGACTCGCCGCATCCGATCGCTGGCCATGCTAACCGGATATGTCGTCGAAGGAGGCAACGGTGCGCTCGATGCGACAGCTCTCCGGGAAGCGCTCCAGCAGAAAGCGCTCCACGCGGTCGGCCGCGCTCTCCAGCACACCCAGGGAGCCGCCCGTCATGGCCGCCGCCAGCGTCGCCCGCTGCCATAGCTCCTGGTGGCCGACCTCGGAAACCGCGACGCCCATGCGGCCGTGCAGCTGCGCCTTCACCGACGCAAGATCCTTGCGCTTGGACTTCAGCGACCCGGCGTCCGGGAAGTGCAGGTGGACGAGCAACAGGGCGACGTACGCCTGGTCGGCCACGACACCACTACGCCAGCGCGCGGTCGACCTTGCGTGTCTCGTAGACCTCCAGCGCGTCGCCTTCCTTGACGTCCTGGAAGTTGCGCAGCACGATGCCGCACTCGAAGCCGGCGGCGACCTCGCGTACGTCCTCGTTGAACCGCTTGAGCGAGGCGATCTCGCCGTCGTAGACGATCGTCCCGTCGCGCACGAGCCGCGTCCTGGCCCCGCGGGTGATCTTGCCCTCGGTGACATACGAGCCGGCGATGACGCCGATCCGCGACGCGCGGAAGATCTGGCGAACCTCGACTGAGCCGAGCGGCTGCTCGACCTCCTCGGGCTCGAGCATGCCCTCCATCGCTGCACGCAGCTCGTCGAGCACCTTGTAGATCACCGAGTAGTTGCGGATGTCGACGCCCTCGCGCTCGGCGACGGCGCGCGCGTCGCCCACGGGACGCACGTTGAAGCCGATGATGATCGCCTCCGACGCGGCCGCGAGCATGACGTCGGACTCGTTGATGCCGCCGACGCCGGTGCGGATGATGTTCACCGCCACCTCGTCCTGTGGCAACTTGGCGATCTCGTCCTCGAGCGCCTCGGCCGAGCCGGCGACGTCGGCCTTGACGAGGAGGTTGAGCTCCTTGAGCTCGCCCGCCTGGATGTCCTTGAAGATGTCCTCCAGCGAACGCTTGCGGCCAGAGCGTCGCGCGTGCTGCTCCTGCTTGAGGCGCTGCTCGCGCTCGTGCGCGAGCTGGCGCGCGCGACGGTCGTTCTCGACGGCGTGCACGTGCTCGCCGGCCTCGGGGACGCCGTCGAAGCCCAGCGCCTCGACGGGGTCGCCCGGATGGGCTTCCTTGAGACGCTTGCCGGTGAAGTCGTGCATCGCGCGCACACGGCCCCAGTTGGCGCCCGCGACGAGCGCGTCGCCGACGCGCAGCGTGCCGCGCTGGATCAGGATCGTGACGACGGGGCCGCGGCCCGGATCGAGCTTTGACTCGACGACGACGCCGGATGCCGGCGCGGTCGGGTTGGCCTTGAGGTCCTCGAGCTCGGCGACGACCTGCAGCGTGTCGAGCAGCTCCTCCAGCCCGACCCTCGTCTTGGCGGAGACGTCGACGAACTCCGTGTCCCCGCCCCACTCCGCCGGCTGCAGACCGCGCGTCGTCATCTCGGTGCGCACGCGCGTCGGATCCGCGCCCTCCTTGTCGATCTTGTTGACCGCCACCACGATCGGCACGTCGGCCGCCTTGGCGTGGTCGATCGCCTCGTCGGTCTGCGGCTTGACGCCGTCGTCGGCGGCGACGACGATGACCGCGATGTCGGTCACGCGGGCGCCGCGCGCACGCATGGCGGTGAACGCCTCGTGGCCGGGCGTGTCGAGGAACGTGACGAGCTTGTCGCTGTGGTGGACCTGGTAGGCGCCGATGTGCTGCGTGATGCCGCCGGCTTCGCCCTTGACCACCTCGGTTTCGCGGATCGCGTCCAGCAGCGAGGTCTTGCCATGGTCGACGTGGCCCATGATCGTCACGACCGGTGGGCGATCGGCGAGATCCTCGTCGGCGTCCTCGTAGACGGGCTCGCTGCCGTCCTCGTCGGCAGCATGGACGATCTCGACCTCCTTGCCGAACTCCTCCGCCAGGACGCCGACGGCCTCGTCGGACAGCGTCTGCGTGAGCGTCGCCATCTCGCCGAGCATCATGAGCTTCTTGATGATGTCGGGCACCGGGACGCCCATCGACTCGGCGATGTCCTTGACCGTCGAGCCGGAGTTGATCCGGACGAGGTCGGTATGCGCCGCGGCGGCCTCGTTGAGCGGCGCGACGGTGTCGTCGTAGGTGCCGCGGCGGCGCCGTCCGCGGCGCTGGCGGCGCGGTGGCTGCTGCTGCTGGCCCGGCGTGCGGCGTGAGGCCTGCGAGTCGATGACGACGCGGCGCCGGCCGCCCGGTCCGGCAGAGCCGGGCGCACGCTCGCCCGACAGCGACGAGCGCGTCGGGCGGTGCTGCTTGGCAGGCTCGCCGTTCTCGGCGGGCGCCCCGGCAGCGGGCGCCGGCGGCGGCTGCTCGGCGGGGGGAGGCGCGGCAGGCGGCTGCTGGGCGCGCGGCGGCGGCGAAGACTTGACGCTCGCCTGCTGCTGGCGCTGACGAGCCGCCATGCGCTCACGATCCGATGCGGCCGGGGGCGCAGGCGGCGCGCGGCGCACGGGCGGCGGCGCCGGCGCGGGTGCGGCCGGCCTGGAGGCCTGCGGCGCCGTGGCGGCGCCGTTGCTCGGCAGCGGGCGGCCCTCGATCGCGGCCTTGGCGGCGTCCTCGTCCACGGCCGAGGCCGGCGCCTTGACCTTGATACCGGCGGCGCGCAGCTTGTCGAGCACGTCCTTGGAGGACATGTCATGGGCCTTTGCGAGTTCGTGAACGCGGACTTTTGCCATCAGAGTGAGTGTAGAAGGTTGGGGTGGATCTGGACGGCGCAACGAAAGGCGCGCGCGAAACCGCCGCGCCTCGCTGCGCGCTCGGCGCAGTCGCGATCGCAGACGTACGCGCCGCGCCCGGGACGGCGCTGCGCGGGGTCCGCTTCGACCACGTCGCCGGCAAGGACGACACGCAGCAGGTCGGCCTTCGCCGTCCGCTTGCCGCAGCTGATGCAGCGCCGCTGCGGGACGCCTATGAGGTGCCCCCGCGGCCTGCCTGGCCGGCCGAGACGACCTTGTCGGTGGGCTGGTTGGCGAGCGCTTGGTGGGAGTCCAGGCCGCAGTAGCGCGAGCCCGCGAGCGCCGCGTTGGGACAGCGCCGGCCGGTCGACATGACCGCGGCGCAGCGGCCCTGCGTCTCCTCTTCCTCGTAGCCCTGCTCCTGCTCCTCGGCAGCGAACTCGGTCTCGGACTTGATGTCGATCCGCCAGCCGGTCAGGCGCGCTGCGAGGCGGGCGTTCTGGCCCTCGCGACCGATCGCCAGCGAGAGCTGGTCGTCGGGCACGATGACCGTCGCCTGCTTGCCGTCGTCGTCGACGAGCACCTCGCGCACGCGCGCGGGTGACAGTGC
>DASVPU010000489.1:0-6255 GCA_036389475.1 Solirubrobacteraceae bacterium | reverse complement strand
CACCCAAGTCCTCGAGCACCGTCGCGCCGTCGTCGACCGCCACCGGCGGGTCGTCGACGCACGTCACGGTCATCGAGACCGTCGCCGGCGATCCGCCGTTGAGCGTGTACGTGAACGCGTCGACCGGCGCGGGATCGGGATCGTTGCAGTAGTTGGAGCCCGGCTCGTAGGTCAGCCCCGTCCCTGCGCCCGTGATCACGACCGCACCATGCGCGGGCTGCGTCACCGAGGAAATCGAGATCGGCCCAGCATCCACATCCGTGTCGTTTGACAACACCGCGACCGCCGCCGGGCCCGAACCCTCGACGACGGTCGCGCTGTCGTCCACCGCCAGAGGCGCGTCGTCGACGGCGATGATCTCGATGCCATGGGTGCCGGGGCTGCCGAAGCCGCCGGCGTCGCGTGCGGCGTAGGTGACGGTTCTCGGCAGCGTGCTGGGGTTGTCGCTGGCGTTGGCGTAGGTGACGGCTTCGAGCGCCGTCTCGTAGGCCGCGACCGAGGCCGACCCGCTGAGCGTCAAGCGGCCGCTGAGGGCATCGAAGGCGCTCGTGATCAGCGGCTGTGCCGGCAGCGCGAGGATGTCTTCGCCGTTGACGTAGCCGCCGGTGATCTGCACCGCCGCGCCGATCAGGTCGGGCGAGTCCGGATCGGTGATCGCGATCGCCGTGTCGATCGCGGTCGCCGGCGAGTTCTCCGTGTACGCCAGCGAGCCGGCCGAGTTGTTGACGTCGGGGGCGTTGTCGCTCGCGCTGACGTTGATCGCGCGTGTCTGGGGAGTCGAGGCGCCCATGGGGTCGTTGGCGATGAACGTGGCGGTTCGCGGCACGAGGCTTGGGTTGCTGGAGGTATTGCGGTAGGTCACCGATCGCAGGGCGGACTCGAAGGCGGCCACGGATGCGGGCCCGGTGAGGGTCAGCGTGTCCCCGCTGACGCTCGTGGTTGCGGTGATGCCCGGGTGCGAACCCGAGAGCGCCAGGACGTCCTCCGCTGCCACATAGTTGTTCGTCAGCTGGACCGTGGCCAAGACGATCGGGCTGTCGGGATCGGCGAGCACGAGAGCGGGATCGATTGGCGTCGCCGGATCTGCCTCGGCGTAGCCGATCGGCCCGGCGCTCGTCGTGATCGAGGGCAGGTCGTTCACCGCCGCGACAGTGATCGTTCGCGTGCCGGCCGAGCCGAACCCACCGGCGTCGCGGGCCGCGAAGGTAACGGTTCGCGGGCCGGTGTCTGGGTTGTCGCTCGAGTTCGCGTACGTCGCCGCCCGCAGCGCCGTCCTGTACGCCGCAACGGTCGCCGTCCCAGTCAGCGTCAGCGTCCCGGTCGCGGCATCGAATGCGCCGGCGATCGCGGGCTGCGACGGCAGCGCGAGGAGGTCCTCCCCGCTTTGGTAGTTGCCGGTGATCTGGACCGTCGCACCGGTCAAATTGGCCGAGTCGACATCGGCCACCGTCAACGCGGGAGCGATCGCGGTGGGCGGATCGTTCTCCGTGTATGCGAGCGTGCCGGACGCCGACGTCACGGGACGGTCGTTGACGCACATCACCGTCATCGACACCGTGGCGCTCGACCCGCCGTTGAGCGTGTACGTGAACGTGTCGGCCGAACCGCCCGAGGGGTCGTTGCAGTAGTCGGCGTCCGGCTCGTAGGTCAGGCCCGTCCCGCCGCCGGTGATCGCGACCGCACCGTCGGCGGGCTGCGTGACCGAGGCGAGCGACATCGGCCCGCCGTCCGGATCGGTGTCGTTTGACAGCACCGCGACCGCCGTGGCACCGGAGTCCTCGTCGACCGTCCCAGCGTCGTCGACCGCCGCGGGCGGATCGTCGACGGCGCTGACCGTGATCGAGACGGTCGCCGGAGCCGAAGTCAGCGAGCCGTCGCTGACCGCGAAGGTGAACGAGTCGGCGCCGTGGTAGTTCGCGGCAGGGGTGTAGGTGAGATCCGGCGCAGTGCCGCTGAGGCTGCCGTGCGCCGGCTGCCCGGCGACCGCGAACGTCAGGGCCTTGCCCTCGGGGTCCGTGCCGGAGAGCGTGATCGCCTTGGGGGTGTCCTCCGGCGTCACGACAGACTGGCCGTTCGCCGTCGGCCTGCCGTTGCCGGGGCCGGGACCGGGACCCGGGCCCGGACCAGGACCGGGTGGCGGCTCAATGATCGTGAAGCGCGTGTACAGCTGCGGGGTCGCTCCGAGTTCGGCGGTGAAGTCGAACGGCGCGCTCAGCTCGAACGAGCGCGCGATCATCCATGCGAGGACCGACGGCGCCCGTCCCTCCGCGACCTCGGCGATGGCCTGCGCGACCTCGGCATCGCTGGCGGCAAAGCCGGCCGCGGCGAGCAGCTGCGTGGTGAAGAAGCTCGAGTTTGCCCGCATCCGCACCGGATTGACCACGAGGCGGCCGTCGATGCGCTTGCGCGGCAGGTAGCGGAAGGCGGGCTGTCCGGCCTTCGACGAGGTCGCGACGACGAGGACGTTGCTCAGCGACTTCAGCGGATCGATGAACGCCCCCGAGCCCGGCGCGTCGATCATGAGCTTGAAGGTCGTCTGCGGATTCGCGGCGATGATCTTGCGCAGCAGCGAGGCCGTCACATGAACCTCGCGCGCCTTGGATCCCGTTAGCGACAGCCCGGTCCGCACGGTCGGTTCCGGGGCGGACCGGTACCCGTCCCCCGAGATCGCGATCAGGACGTCCTTGCAGCCCGCGCCTGCGATGACGTTTGAACTGATGAAGCTCTCAAGCGACTTCCCCGACAGCGCCGAGTAGGCAAACAGCGGCAGGACCGACGCGCCCGCCGAGGAGCCCAGCGACGCCAGCGCGCCGTCGATCTTCGTGAGGCTGCTGGACACCGACACCGTGCATGACTTCTCGTCTGACAGCGCGCCGGCGAGCGCCCCTTCCGACGCAGCGCTGCGCAGGCGCGCGCGTGTGCCGATTCCGAATCCCAGGCCGAAGGCATCCTGCACCGGCGTCTCGCGAGCCGCCCGCGTCGGGCTCCCGGCGGCGTAGTCAGAGCTGAAGACGCGGTAGGAGGCACGCTCGTAGGAGCTGCGGCTGCGCAAGAACGGCGGCCGCTTTCCGTTGAACACCGGCTGGAAGTTGAGCCTGCGGCTGCGGCGCACCGCGCCGGTGCGCTTGTTGACGAGAATGACCCGGCCGGCATGCTGGTAGTGCTGGTAGGGGCTGAGGTCGAGATAGAAGAAATACGCCGGTCCGTCTGCGACGCGCAGCGCCACCGGCAGCGTTCGGCTGCCCGGGCCGGTCGGCGGCTGTCGCGTGCCCGCCTCGCGGACAGCGGTGCCGGAGCGCAGCGGCGCATGCAGCCCGAACAGGATCGCCGGCACACCGCGGCGCTCGCTCTGGGTCGCCTTCAGCGCGGCCTTGCTGGCCGCGCTGAAGCTCACGGCCCGGGCGGCGGGAGCGCTGACCGCGAACGCAAGCGTGAGCAGGACGAGGCTCAGCGCGCCACGACGGACGCGGCCACGGCGCGGCGCGTCCAGAGACGACCGGTTCGAAAAGCGGCAGGACCGGATGTGGTGGGCCGAGGCGTCCATGCGAAAGGTCCACCGGCGCTTCCCCTAGCTCGGCGCCGGACCGTCCAGCCACTGTACTGCCGCGCGCCCAGCCGGCAATTGGACATTCGTCCACCCGCGCTACACCAGATCGGGGTCCGTCAGGCCGTGGGCTGCGGCCCCGCCCGGCGGACCGCCTCGCGCAGCTGCTCGGGCTTGTGCGCCTTGGGCATCCAGCCCTCGGTGCCTAGCCGCTCGGCCTCCTGCTCGAGGCTGAACGGCGGCATGTTGGAGATGAGCACGATCGCGGTCTGCGGCGAGATCGAACGGATCTGGCGGACGAGGTCGGCCGGTTCGGGTACGTCGGGCAGGACGAGGTCGAGCAGCAGGACGTCGGCGCGGCAGCTCTCAAGCTCCACAAGCGCCTCCCGACCGGTGCTCGTGGCCGAGACGACCTCGATGTCGCCGTCCTCCTCCAGTACGTGACGAAGAAAGAACTTGACCGCACGAGCGTCGTCGCAGACCGCCACGCGAATGACTCTGTCGGTCACCGCGCGCAGGCTACCCGACGAGGCCGTGCGAGCGCAGGAACTCCTGAGCGACCTCAGCCGGCCTGCGCCTGTCGATGTCGACCGCCTTGTTCATCATCCGCATCGCGGGCGTCGTCAGCGTCGCCGTGACCGCGTCGATGGCCTTCGCCAGCCGGGGGCCATGGGCCTTCAGCACCTTGCTGCTGATGATCGGGGCGAGATGCCCGGAGGCGAAGACGCCGCGCGGATCGCGCAGCTGCACATATCGCGACGTTGCGAGCTGGCCGTCGGTGGTGAACGCGAGCGTCACGTCGACCTTGCCCGAATCCAGCGTTGGGTACCGCTCAGCGCTGTCTTCGAGTGCGAGCAGCCTGAGGTTGCGCAGGTCGTAGCGAGCGCGCAGCCCCTTCAGCCCCTCGTAGCGGTTGCGAAACTCCGGCAGCGCCGCGATGCGCACCCAGCGCTTGAGGCGCTTGAGGTCGCCGATCGTGCGCAGCCTGTGCCGGCGCGCGTATGCCGGCTTGACCGCCAGCGCGTTGGCGTTGCTGAACGGGGTCGACCCAAGCAGGGTGTAGTCATGTCGCTGCTCGAAGTCCTTGGCGAGCTTGTACGCAGCCGGGGGACTGCGCGGCGGGTCGGTCACGCGGGCGATCACCGACAGCAGCACCCCGACGTACTCGGGGTACATGTCGAGCAACCCCGCGGCGAGTGCCCGGTGGGTGATCTCCGTGCTGCCGATGTTGCTCCTGAGCTGGACGTCGAAGCCCTTGGCCTTCAACGCCCGGCTGTAGAGCTCGCCGAGGATGAACTGCTCGGTGAAGTTCTTCGTCCCGATGCGAATCGGAGTTTGATCGGGGGACGGCGCGTCGACTGTTGCGTCCCCGCAGGCGCCCAGCAGGAGCGCCGTCAGGATGCCCAGCGCCGCTGCCCGCCTCATGCCCTCGCTCGCACGGGCGGTGCGGCCCGCGGCTCGGATCGCTTCGCCGCGGCGTCGGCGGCGGGCAACGTGAAGTGAAAGACGCTGCCCTCACCGGGGGTGCTGGAAACCCAGATTCGCCCACCGTGCTGGTCGATGATGCGCTCGCAGACCGCCAGGCCGATGCCGGTTCCGGGGTAGTCCTCCTCCCCGTGTAAGCGCTGGAATGGTTCGAAGATTCGCTTCGCGTGAATAGGGTTCATCCCGATCCCGTTGTCGCGAATCGAGAAGCGCCACAGCGCGTCGTCGCGCTCGGCCTCGATACGCACCTGTGGCGTCCGGTCGCCGGTGAACTTGACCGCGTTGCCCACGAGGTTTTGAAAGACGCGGCATAGGTTCCCACGATCTGCGAGCACGGTGGGCATTTCTCCGACGGTCACCTGCGCGCCGCTCTGCTCGATCGCTCCCGCAAGCGCCTCGAGCGCCTGGTCGACGATCTTGGCTGCAGAGATCTTCTCGAGGGTCAGCCGGCCCTTGCCGGCACGCGAGTACTCCAGCAGGTCGCGGATCAGCGCACGCGCCTGCTGGGTCGCGTCACGGATCCCCTCGACGAGGTCGGGGGCGTCGGCGTACGCATCCTTGCCCCGGCGGCGCTCGAGCAGCTCGGCGTACATCGAGATCGTCGTGAGCGGCGCCTGCAGGTCGTGCGAGGTGACGGACGCGAACTGCTCGAGCTCGGCGTTGGATCGCTTGAGCTCGGCATTGGAATGCTCGAGCTGATCGCGGCCGCGCTGCAGCGAGTCCGCCATCGAGTTGAAGCCGCGGGCGAGGTCGCCGAGCTCGTCCTCACGATCGCTGGGGACGCGCGTGCTGAGGTCGCCGGATGCCAGGCGCCCCGTCGCGCCGGCCACGGTCAGCACCGGGCGCACGACGGCACGGCGCAGGTACAGCGTGAATCCGATCGCAATGAGGAACACGAGGCTCAGGCCGCCTTTCCCCAGGTCGATCGCCCGCTCGGATCTCGCTTCGGCGCGCGCCTCACGCTCGTCGATCACGACGCGTTCGCGCCGCGACAGGCGCGCGAACTTCAACCGGATCGCATCCACCCGCGAGCCGCCGCCGTTGGTCTTTAGCTGATCGGCAGCGGCGGCGAGGTCGCCGCGCGCTATCTCGAGGACTCTGGCCACCCAGAAGGTGGCGTACACGTCGATCGCATCGCCGATCTGCCGCACCAGCTGCTGCTGGCCGGGATCGTCTGACAGCCGGCGAGTGAGCTCGGCGCGCCGCTTCGGATAGTCCTCGAGCGC
>DASVPU010000488.1:0-4234 GCA_036389475.1 Solirubrobacteraceae bacterium | reverse complement strand
CCTCGCATCTCTCGCCGACCACGTCGCGTCCGAGGTCCGCGACCGCCTCATCCCGATTGCCACGAGCATCGCCCGCCGCGAAGTCCCTGAGACGCACGACTCCTCCAGGCGACCGAGCACCGACTCCGGGGCAGCAGTCTGGGACGGCTCGCCTGTGTCGCTCCAGAATCCCCTAGAGGCCGCCTCGGTCGGTCAGTTGCTTGCCCGCGATGCATCCGCGTCGCACCGGGCACACGCGCGCACCGATCGCATGCGGCAACTGCGCGACGGCCTTTCGGGCCGCCGCGCAAGGCCGCTTGCGAACCCGAGGCACAACCGCACTCGGACGGCACGGCAAGCCCCCGGCGTCGAACTACTCGATCGGGTCGAGCTACCGCAACCCGATCATCGCGGTGACCATCGCTGCCACCGCGGCGACCGCTCTCGCGATGTGAACGGCGACCTCCCACCAATCGTGCCCGGGGGGCTCCGGGCGTTCTGTCTGACGTGGAGTTACGATCTTCATTGTGTTGGACGTCCTTTCGTGACGTTCGCCGGGGGGCCTCGTCATTAGCGGGGCCTCTCGTGTCTGAGAGACGAACGATTCGCCGCAGACCATACGAGTCGCGTCGGACTCAAACGACCACGCATACTCGCCGCGCTGGGCGGTTCCGACGCCTCATAACGGATCGCCAGCTTCCGCGCGGTGCTCAGCGTGCGTCCCTATCGCCGGTTCGTTAGCGTGGCCGAAGGGTTAGGCGACCTTGTCATAGACGTCGAGACCAAGAGCGCGCGAGCGCGAGCCCCTTGTTGACCCGCGCAAGGCCACCGTGCGCTCTCACGCCGGTCGACGGCGCCCCCCGTCTCCAATCGATCGCCGGCGGTTTCAGCGCGACTGGCATCGCGCCGGTCATGGATCCTCTTACGGCACCTTCCGTGAGCGCATCCTGAGACTCGCTGAGGACATTACGGTGTTGGCGCTCGCGCCCCCACGGTCGCGGCCTGATGTCGCTCTCTCCCCCTCCCCGGTCGCACGCGCGCGAGAATGACGGCGATGACGCCGCCCACCATTGGATGCGTGACCTGACCGATGGCGAGCAGCGGCCAGACGCAGCAGCGCTAGACTGAGCAGCGCGTCGCGCGCGAGCTCGAGGCGTGGTTTGCGCAACGCGCGATCGAGCAGTGGCCGCCCTACAGAACCTTCGTGGCTGACGGGCGCAAACGCCTGCACGCCCAGCTGATGGGCTACGGTGGCCCGCAGCGCTGGGCCGCCGAGCTCGGGGTCCCGCTTGTGCGCCGGCACTCTGGCCCGCAGCACAACGACGTCGAGATCCGCGACAGCCTCAGGGCACTGCTGCGAGAGCACAGGCCGCAGCGCTTTCCCTCCGATCGCTGGCTACGCGAGCACGGCCCCCCAGACCTCGCCCCGCGGTCACCTACACCGGCGGCGGTCAGCGCTGGGCAGGCGAACTTGGCATCCCCGGCCCGCGGCCACCGCGATGGACAGACGAGCTGATCGACAGGGAGCTGCGTCTGCTGTGCGTCGGCAAGACGCAGTGGCCGACCACAGACGAGTTCGCCAAGGCCGGCCAACGACAGCTGCTGTTTGCCATCTACCGCGGGCACGGCACCCAGTGGTGGGCCCAGCGCATCGGACTGCCCCAACGCCGACGCTCTCGGTCGCGTCGCGTTCCGACTCAGTCGCGACCCGCACCGGCGACATCCAGCCCGCCTCGCGGTTGACCTCGACCGTGGCGGCTGCCCTGATCCTGGCTTGCCGCCGGCGCCGGCGTCGAGACCCCCAGCGTGCCGCGACCGTTCCATGCCGCTGAGCGAGTTGTCGCAACAACCCGCGCGCGAGCAATTGTCAAGAGTTGTGGATGAGGCGATGAAGGAACATCAGGCGGCGACCGCCCGCGCGCACAGCCGTCGCGCCCCGTCTACACCAAATGCGGCACCCCACTTCGTGACTCCGACTACGTCGGAGAACAACTTGACGGAGATCAGCACCAACGCCAGCGACCGCGGCCCGTACACCCGCGAGTCGCGGCTACTACCCCACCCGCGAGCTCGCCCAGGCCGAGGTCGACACCGGCGCGTACGGGCGCTGAACGCGCGCACTCACGCAACGTCAGCGTCGGCTGACGTAGCCTCTGGCGCATGGTCTTCCAGCGGCTCAGGTCGATCGGCCGGCGTACCGATCTGCACTCCCAGGATCCCCGTGCGATCGAGCGCGAGCTTGACCGTTGGCTGAAGCGGCGCATGAGCACGATCGGCGACCCGGTGCAGTTCGTCGGCGCCGTGCACACGCCAGCCACCTACGCGACGTGGCGAGCGGAGCAGCTCGCGCGGATGCCCAAGGCGATCGTCCCGACGGTGCCCGCCGAGCGTTGGCCGCTCGTGCTGTGGACGATGAAGCCAGCCGCAGCGCCGGCGTTCATCAGCAGGAAGTGGCCCGCGACCTGTACGTCGCGCCCCAGGTCGGCATGTTCACCGCCGAAGTCGCGCGCGAGGCCGCGCTCGCCGCCATGATCGCGGTGTACCTCGCCGAGCTCCCGGACGCCGTGCAGATCGCGCCGCCGATCCTCGCCGTGATGGGCCGTAGCGGGCGCAACCAGGCACGGCTCGCGCCGCTCGAGCGCACATGGACGCTGCCGGCCACCGAGGTGGTCGGCGTTCGGAGCTAGTTCCTGTCCCGCCACTCCTCCACGCCCGGGTCTCGTGGCGGCGGTGGAGGTGGAGGTAGAGGTAGAGCTGGAGGTGGTGGAGGAGGTGGTGGCGTAGGCGATTGCCGTCGCGAAAATTGCGGACAACTACGGCCTGCTAGTCCCCGCCGGACCTGACCGCCTGTTCGGACTCGGGTACTTCAACAACACAGGCGGTGGGCTGCACGCCGCGAGCTGCGACGCGCTGCCCGTGGCTCCCTAAACCACGTCGAATGCTCAAGGTCTCCCAGCGCGCTCACTGGGAGACAGGAAGGAGCAACATGCCAGAACCAGTCGGACCGCGGCGCCGCGCGCGGGCTCAAGCATGGCTCGCGCCGTGCAGGTGCTCGCGGGCCAGCGGAAATCGATCGGTGCACGAGATCTACGATGCAGGCGTCGCCAAGGGCCTGTTCGGCGGACTGACCGGGAAGACGCCGGTCAACACGCTAACCGCGCAGCTCGCCATCGCGAACAAGCGCCGGCGCTGGGTGAACTCGTATGGGGCGCCGTCCACGGCTGGTCCTGCGGCGATCGCAGCGAGGATCAGATGACATGCCCGTGCGACGACGATGTCCCGCTGTCACCTGAGGCTTTCACAGCAGTGCTGGCGAACGCTCGGCGGGCGTGGCGAACACCGATCAACGCGTGCGCTCACTGTGTGCTGAGCTGCGACATGTTCGGCTCTTCAATCGGTATTGGGCACCGCGGACTGCAGCGTCTAGCGATGGGATGACGGACGGGCGGGACAGCGCGCCTGCTCGGCGCGCGGGAGACGCGCTGCAATCCGTCGAGCGCGTTTAGGAACCGGCAGCAGCTGCGCAGCGCTGCGGTCAGCTGTCAGCTCAGCGCGGTGGTGCATCCGCGCAACGCACCACAGGGCGCCGGCGACAATCGGCCAGCCAGCGCACCAGACACCCAGAAACGCCCAGGTAGACGCGATGGCTGCCGAGATCCGCAGCGCCAGCAGCCACAGCGCGATCGATGCCAGCGCCGTGTGAAGACACCCCGCCGGTTGCGAGCATCGTCGCGATTGAGCAGATGCGCGTACTCGTGCGCGACCACCCCAGCCAGCGTGTCAGCGCCCGCGTCGACGAGGTCACGAGTCATCCACAGCCGCGGCGCCTTTGCCGAACCTCGCGGGCGCCGCCTGGCTGACCGGACCATGTATCAGCCGCACCTCAGCAACGATGTCATCACGGCGTATCGTCGTGAGAACAGCGGAGATCCGGTCCAAGCGCTGAGCGTCACCCTCACGCTCAGCGCAAAGCCGACAGTCCGATCGCCTCCGGGCCGCAAGATCTGACATGTCCGCGAAGCGATCAGTTCCCACGCCCCAGCGCACAGCGCACGCCGGTAACGATCACGCGTTGACGGCGCTCTTCAGCGCGCTGGCCGCAGAGAACTTCAGCGCGTTAGACGGCGCGATCTCAATCGTCTCGCCGGTCTGCGGGTTGCGGCCCTGACGGGCCGCGCGCGCGGTCACCGAGAACTTCCCAAAGCCGCTGACGTTGACCTCATCACCGGCCGCCAAGCGCCCAGCGATGAGCTCA
>DASVPU010000487.1:0-1921 GCA_036389475.1 Solirubrobacteraceae bacterium | reverse complement strand
GCGCAGCGCGTGCTGCCGTGCTGACCCCACGTTCCAAGGCGGCGAGAACCGCAGCGATGACACGCTTCGGATGCATCTCCTTTGACGGTAGCGACCTCTCAACCTCAGACGAGGTGGCGGTCCGCCGCGCCGCGCAGCGAGCTGCGACCGTTTGGAATTCCTGCCCATTGGACGCTCAAGATGGGAGGAGTCGCGTCAGCAGACTCTGCCTTCGTTCGCACGGCGACACGCTCGATCTAGTTTGCAGAAGCGTGCTGTCGGAGCGGAGACGCGCCAGACGGTCACGCGATCGCGGCGAACATTCTGTACCGCGACTCTGGGCGGACAGGATCAGGTCGTTCGTCACCGCGCCGCGGCTGCAGGATCGCGGCACCGTGGAACGCCTGCAGGCCGCTCCGCAGCATCGGGCCGGCGATCTGGTCAAGGAGGCGCTGTGCGATGTGGACGACTCCGCCTGGGTCGATCCCGAGGAGGTTGCGGTCACAGGCGAGGTGGTGGATGGCGCACAGCGATATCCCGTTGATGACGGTCGCGACGCCGCGGGGATCGCGGTCGTCGATGTTGTGCGCGGCCTGCAGGAGCGTTGCCTCGCTTAGCCGGCAGACCGCGCAGCGCGTCGTATAAGCGCGCAGCACCGCTGTGCGGAAACGGTGCTGATGCAAGCGGACGATCGCCTCACGCGTCGCGTAGCGCTGCACATCATCTCCCGATCCGAGCCCGGCCGGAGTCGCGTCCGCGATCCGCAGCCCCGGCCTGGAGCTCGACGTAGCTCGGCTCGCTCGTCCACGGCGACGACGAACGCCGGCGCCACTACCGCGTACTGGCTCGGAGCGATGCCGCGGAAGTAGATCAGGGATACGGCGAGCTCCTGAGCTGCGACGAGCGTGCGATTGTCAGCGGCAGCTTGGAGGCGCGCCGCCGGCGTCTGTGTCTTGGCGGTGCGGAAGCGATAGGTGGTGCGATCCCGTGGCTTCGTCGAATTCGTCGTCGTATGACGCCGGCCGGCCGGTGCTTGGGCGGCGCGGTGACGAGGCACAGCGCGGCCGGGCCAGCGAGCTCCTTGGGTCGGAAGATGCCGCTGTAGAACGAGCCGAAGCTCGCACGGCGGCCGCGAAACTGGAAGCCTTCGCCGAGGGCTCGGACCGGGACGAGATCGTCATAGCGGCGCTGGACCTCGCGGACGTGCTCGAGCGCGGCGTTGCGCAACTCGATGTCGCGCAGATCGGCCACGTTCCGTAGTCTCGTTGGTGCCGGCGCGAGCGACAAGCCATAGGGCTCACCAGAAATGCCATTAACTTAGGAGATATGGTCGCGAAAGGGTACGGAACGGGTACATCCGCCGCTCGTCAGGCGTGCCTCAGGCGTCGCACGCCGTCGTAGGAGCGAACTCGACAAACCTTCGATTAGCAGCTACTTTGTGGCGATCATCACCGCACGTGTACAGCCGGTTCACCACCCGGAGCCGATGGTAAGGAAGGGGTCTCCGGTTCGAGTCCGGAAGAGGGCTCTTCTGCTGAAGCCCCGCCATTGCGGGGCTTTTGTCATTTCAGGGTGAGGGTCCGAGCGACGCTCCGCGGGCGGGTCTGGGCTCGTGGGCCGGATTTGGCCGCATCCGGGCCGCGTGGCCGCCGGGTTCGGGTCAGAGCCCGAGATCACCGAGGCTGAGCTGCCGCGAAGGCGGCCTGTGGGCCGCATCACGCCCGGCGGCGCGGGCCAGCCGGATCTGCTGCTCCGCCGACACGCGTGGCGCCTCCTGCAGCTGGCGATGACGTGCGCGTATGTCGAGAGGCACGTGGTCGGGTTGTGCCCGAGCTGCGCCGCGATGTCCACGATCGAGTGGCGGCCCTCGTGGATGAGCAGACTCGCGAACGAGTGCCGCAGGTCGTACGGGCGCAGGTCCTCGACGCCGGCGGCGCGCGCC
>DASVPU010000486.1:0-5492 GCA_036389475.1 Solirubrobacteraceae bacterium | reverse complement strand
TGACACGCTCGGCTTTAGTGCGCACAAACGGCTTGCTGGCGCCGGCCCAGCCTATGCGAGGGCCTCTTCTCCGCGGGCGCAAGCCGGTCGTGGAGGCGGAGGCGGCAGGCTGCGCGCTGCTGTAGCCGGACTGGCGCCCGCTTCCTGCGCCTGCGGTGGCGGGATGGGGGACGGGTTCGCAGACGGTCTTCGGACTCGCGCGTAACGCTTCAAGCACGAAGTGGACGGTGTGGATCACGTCATCGGCTGGAGGTATCGGACATGGCCACCCGCGTGACGCAGCGGACAGGAATGGTGGGCTCTCGATTGCTGCTGGCCACATCGGCGCGTTCGTATCGGCCGTCGCTGCCTGCGCGCCCGTGAGCTAGGCGCTGCCGGCGCTGCCGGCCTACCGCTTCGAGACGATCCATCGTCCCAGGGCGCCGAAGGCGACCTACCTCACGTCGATCGCCGAAAACGGAGACAGCGCCGGCGCGTACGGAGACGCCGGCGGGCACTTCCACGGCTTCGTCCACAACGGTGCAACCGAGGCGTTCACGGATGTCGACGTGCCGGGAGCCCGCGACAGCTACGCGCTGGGCATCAATGCTGCGGGCGCGATCTCCGGGACCTACGTCGACGGCGCGGACGCGCAGCACGGGATCGTGCGCGATGCCGGCGGACCGAGGACGATCGACATCCCGGACGCAGTGAGCACCTCGCCGGCGACCTCGGAGTTCGGCACTGGCCTGGGTACTGCCGTGGGCGCGATCCGCGACGACGGCGCGGTCGCCGGCGCGTGGGGCACGCGGGCGCGGGCATCACACGGCCTCGTGCTCGCGACCGATGGAACGCGCGTCGATCTCGACGCGCCCGGGGCATCGACCGCTGCCGATCCACTCTTTCAGACCACCGATCGAGCTGCGCGCCTTTCTGCGACGCGGCACAAGCTGGACCACCCTGCTGCCGCCCGAAGCGTTCACTTCGCAGGCGTCGCGCTGTCGGAGGCCGGTGTCGTCGGTGTCGTCGAGTTCGGTATCGACGGCCTGAATGGGAACGGCTGGATCTGGAGCCAAGGTCACTTCACACGTATCGATCCAGCGCCGCTGCTGCTGCTCTCGACCGTCGCTGACATCGCCGAGACAGGCGTCCTTGTCGGCGAGAGCGTGACGATCGACGGCAAGACGCACGGGTACATCGCGCGACCGGTGCCCTGAGGCACGTCGCCTTCGTGCGCCACTCCGTCCGTCCGTTCGTCTCCGGATATCTTGCGCATCTGGCGAACGCGCCCCGGGGCTCCTACCGCCCCTGTAACACGAGCGCACGCAGTTTGGTCCAGGTCGTTCGCCACGTCCTCGCGGCTGACGAGGACTGCTCCGGTGCAGCGTTGCCCCAGGCTCGCTCAGGGAGTCAGCGAGCGCAGTGACAACGAGTAAGGGCGGCGCGAAGGTCACCTACCACGTCTCAGTCACGGACAACCGCGACGGCGCGCTGAAGCTCAATGCGACCCACCGTTGAGCCGCATCTTGCGATCGGCAAGACGACCGTGATCTGCTCGGCAGAAGACTCAGCGGGCAACGCCGACACCAGGAGCGTCATCGTCACGGTGGCGCGCCTCAGGCCGCTGCCCGACCCCGGCACGAGCGGGCCGAAGGCCCACTCGAAGACCGCTGACTGCACGCCACCGCCATCACCGTCCCCGACGCAATCAAGACGTCCGCGGACGGGCCCGGACGGCGCGAAAGTCTCCAACGAGGTCTCGGCTACCGATAACCGCGACGGCGCGCTGAAGCCCAAATGCAACCCGCCCTCGGGCAACGACTTTGGGCTGGGCACGACGATCGTAACCTGCACAGCAGCGGACTCTGCGGGCAAGAGGTCTGCAAACAAAGTTCACGGTCACGGTCAGCGATCCCCCGCCCCTCGTCAAACATTGTGACCGACCCATGGCCCGGCTGATGTGCCGCCTCGTGTCATCACGCGTGAGTTTGGCGCCCTCGACGCGATCCCTGACCCGATCAACCGCGCCGATGCCGTCGCGTCGATTTTGTCGCGAGCGCAGCGTCTGACCCAGCCTCCGCGCGGGACTCGCCTCCGTGGCTTTGCGCATCGCCGTTGAGCTGTTGTCGCGATTGACCCGACGCGCGCCTCCGCGGAGGCACTAGCCCCCGCGCTCGGCGTCGTAGGCTTTCACGACGCGCTTGGCGGCGAACACCCGCCAGGCCTCCTCGAGTAGCTCGCCCAGCTCCGTCTGATCGACGAGCTTCAGGCGTACGAGCACGTATGGATAGCCGTCGTAGTGCGGCGTGGAGAAGAAGACATCGGGCTGGCCCTGCAGCAGCGCCTCACGCTCGCCCATGTCCGCAACGCGCAAAACGAGGGCATCGGGGTTGCTTCGCAGCCGGCACATCCCCTTCCCGCGCACGCGCAGCGCGGGCGTGCGAAACGAGGTTCCAACCTCGACGCCGGGCAGGCGCGTTCCGATCTCGACGACGTCGTCCCAGGTTGGCACAGCAGGCGAACGCTACATTCATCGACGGCTCCCGCGGCAATGCCCGCCAGACGCGGTGATCCGGGCGGACCCTCGACGCCGATGCGACAGCCTGTGTGATCCCGCCGGTCGGCTCAGTGATAACCGCCGGCGCGAATCCGCTCTTCACGCATGCACATGCTCGACCGATGCAGGGCGTTGGCGCTCCGCATGGGCTGGCGGTCGATGAACACGTACGCAGCGATCCGCTCCCGAACCGCCACGACGAGCTCGCTCTTCACAAGCCGGTAATACACGCAAACGGTGAGCGGCAGCAGCAGAAAGCTGAGCAGCAAGCTGAAAATCGATGCGATCGCCGCCGGGTCGTTTGTCTTGCCGCGGTCCAGGTTCGGCTCCAGGCACCGGGTCGGGATACGAGCCGGTGGGCCGGTCGTCTTGGGTGCCGGTTGCGCGTCCGTGGCGATCACGTCCCGCGCCACGTGCCGCATCCGAGAAGACCGGGTCCGGCATGCCACGTGCGGCAGCCGCAAGGACCACGTCCGGCACGGCACGTGCCGCGGACGCGGACGCGGCAAGCGTCGGTGCGATTGCCAGGACCGCGCCGAGCGTGAGGGCCGCCGCGCCGAGATTCCGACATAGCCGCCGGCGCCGATGTCGAGATTGCGCGCCTCGATCACACCCGAGACGTCGAGTGCGAGCAGGTAACCCGCGATCACGGCAACCACCGACATCAGGCATCACCTGCAACGAGGTAGAGACTCCCGTCACGACGATCATGACCACAAGGGCGAGGGAGGACCTCATTACGTCGATGTACCGCTGTAGCTCCCAGAAGTCGCCGTCTGGGGACCCTTCGAGTAGACACCGAGAGGATCCAGAGCAGCGGGCCGGTCGCCGCGAGCGCGCGTCCGACCAAGCCGATCGACGGCGAGACGCCCCTCATCGGTCCATGAGAAGTCGCTGGAAGAAGCCGCCGACACGACCCGACGGCGCGTCGAGATCGATCTCGACGATCGGACCTGGAGGCTGCGGAGGGGATGGTTCGGCTTCGGTGCGACCGAGCAGCAGCCCGACCGTCGCGACCCGCTCAGCTCGACCTCGCGTGCGACCTCGATCGAGGCATTGGCGCGATCAGAGAGCGCGACCACGAACACGCGGCAGGCGCCGATCGCCTCCACGATGGCGCCGCTCCAGGTCTGGCTCGGCAGGATGTCGCGGGGCGCCATCCAGCAACCGATGCCGCATCCTCAAGAGCCGCGCAGGCAGCCTTCGCAGCGTCGGCACACGTGCGGCAACCGGGTCATCGTCGAGTAACTCATACGTACGCCTCCGCCGCAACATGACCGCGGACTTGCGCCCTCTCCCCTGGCCACAGCGCCTCTCGCGCGAGCCACACGACGAGCGGCAGCGACCACGTCAAAAAGAACGCGCATTGCATGTCCGGGCTCAACCACTCGGGCGCCCGCTCGAACGTCATCCAGACGATCGCAGTCGACGCGAGCGCGAGGATCGGCGGGCGGTCGGGCCGGCACAGGGCCTCCCACGAGAGCAGCGCGAGCACCAGCGGCAGCTCGTAGTAGACGGTGTTCCAAGGATCCAGCACGCAGCGCAGGAGCAACAGCAGCGCCAGCAGCGCCAGCAGCTGCTCACCTGCGCCCCGCGGCGCCGCGCCGCGTAGACGCAGCCACAGCAGGGAGAACGGCACGACCAGCAGCGCGATCAGCGGGTGTGAAATCCCTGACATCCACTCCGGCGCCAGGCGGTAGCCGTCGGGCTTGGGCATCCCGTCGCCTCCGACGATGACGTGGCCGGCGTCGCCGAGCAGCCAGAAGGCCTGCCAGGGCTGGAAGATCGTGCCCGTCGTGCCCGCGCCCCGCGCGTATGCGGCCGGCGATCCCGCGAGCATGAGCGGCGCCAGCACGGCGGCCGTCACGGCACCCGCGATCGCCAGCGCGAGCATGCGCCGTCCGGGCAGGGCCAGCAGGACCGGACCGATCGCGAGCACGGCCCACGCTTTGGTGGCGATCGCCAGGCCGAGCAGGACGCCGGCGAGTACGGTGCGCCGCGAGCTCGCCATCAGCACCGCGCCGATCGACAGGGCCGCGCCCAGCAGCTCCTCGGGGTGGCCCAGCTCCAGCGCCCGCAGCGTGATCGGGTTGGCGACGCACAGCGCGAGCACGAGGACGCGAGGGCCCATCGAGCGCCCGCGCTCGCCCATCCGCGCGACGAGCACGATTGCGAGCACCGCGACGGCCAGCAGGCAGGGGATCGAGACGGCGCGGAAGACAGCGAGCTCGCCGCCGCCGAGCGCGGCGGTGACGGCGGCGAACGGCGCCCGCAGCACAAGCGAGCCGCCGTAGGCCGGCGCCAGCTCTAAAAAGCCCCACGCGTCGCCGCGGATGAGCGCTTGAAAAGCGCCCGAGACCTCGTTGTCGTAGTCGCTCCAGGCGAACCCGGCGAGTCCGAGCCAGGCCATCGCGGCCACGCCGAGCAGGGCGCCGCCCCACCAGAGCCACTCGCTGCCCAGCCGTGCTCTCACACGCACGCCATCGGCCCCCCGGCGACCGCGCTTGACCCGCCGCCGAGCTACTGGACGACCCGCAGCTCCTTCGACAACCCGCTCAGCACCTCGTGACCGGCGCCCGTCACGGCAACGAGATCCTCGATGCGCACGCCGACGGCGCCCGGAACGTAGACCCCGGGCTCGACGGTCACGACGTTGCCGGCGGCCAGCGCTTCGTCGCTTTGCTTGGACAGTCGCGGCCCCTCGTGGACCTCCAGGCCGACGCCGTGCCCGAGGCCGTGACCGAAGTGCTCGGCATGGCCGGCTTCGTCGATGATCGCGCGGGCCACGCCGTCGACCTCCTTGCCGGTCGGACCTGGGCGCACGGCCGCCAGAGCCTCCTCCTGAGCGCGCAGGACGAGGTCGTACACCGCGCGATCGCGCGGGTCCAGCTCGCCGGTTGCGACGGTCCGAGTGCAATCAGAGGCGTAACCGTCCAGCTGTGCACCCCAGTCGATC
>DASVPU010000485.1:0-13182 GCA_036389475.1 Solirubrobacteraceae bacterium | reverse complement strand
CTTCGCGCACACCGAGAGCACCTCGTCGAGGCGCTCGGGCAGCACGACGCACAGCATCCGCTCCTGGGACTCGGACACCATGATCTCCCACGGCTGCATCCCGGGCTCGCGCAGCGGCACTTTCGAGACGTCGACGTCCAGCCCGACCGTGCCCTTGGACGCCATCTCGGCCGACGACGACGACAGTCCGGCGGCGCCGAGGTCCTGCAAGGCCACGAGCAGTCCGCGCTCCAGCAGCTCCAGCGAGCACTCCAGCAGCTTCTTCTCCGCGAACGGATCGCCGACCTGCACCGTCGGGCGCTTGTCGGCATCGGTTTCGTCCAGCTGCGCCGACGCCAGCACCGAGGCGCCGCCGATCCCGTCGCGCCCCGTCGAGGCGCCGAACAGCACGAGCCTGTTGCCGACGCCGGACGCCGCACTGCGAATCAGCCGATTCGAAGCGGCGAGCCCCAGCGCCATCGCGTTCACGAGGCAGTTCTGCTCGTAGGGCGACTCGAAGTAGACCTCGCCGCCGACGGTCGGTACGCCGATCGAGTTGCCGTAATGGCCGATCCCCGCGACCGCGTGATCGAGCAGGTAGCGCGTGCGGGCGCTCGAAGGCTCACCGAAGCGCAGCGAATCGAGCACCGCGATCGGGCGGGCGCCGATCGCGAAGATGTCGCGCAGGATCCCGCCGACGCCCGTTGCCGCGCCCTGAAACGGCTCGACGGCCGACGGGTGGTTGTGCGACTCGACCTTGAACGCGACGACCAGCCCGTCGCCGACGTCGACCGCGCCCGCGTTCTCGCCCGGTCCCAGCGCCAGCCGCGGGCCCTCCGTCGGCAGCGACCGCAGCAGCTTCTTGGAGTGCTTGTACGCGCAGTGCTCGCTCCACATCAGCGAGAACACCGCGAGCTCGACCTCGTTGGGATCGCGCCCGAGCTTGTCGCAGATCAGCCCGAACTCCGGCTCCGTCAGCCCGAGCGCGACCGCCCGCTCAACCGTGCGCATGGACCATCGAGTTGAAGATCTTCAGCCCGTCCGTCGACCCGGTCAGCGGATCGACGGCGTGCTCTGGATGGGGCATGAGCCCGAAGACGTTGCCGGCCGCGTTGCGTACGCCGGCGATATCGCCCAGCGACCCGTTGGGGTTGTGCCCGCGCGCGTACTTCAGGACGATCTGCCCATGTGTGTCGAGGGATCGCAGTACGTCTGGTGGCGCGTAATAGCAGCCGGTCATGTGCTTGACCGGTATCGAGAGCAACTCGCCGGGCGCGCAGTCGGCCGTGAACGGCATCGAGGCATGGACCACCCGGAGATCGACCTGCCGGCAGCGGAAGCGCAGGTGATCGTTGGGCAGCAGCGCGCCGGGGAGCAGGCCGGCCTCGCAGAGGACCTGAAAGCCGTTGCAGATGCCGAGCACCAGCCCGCCCTCGCGGGCAAAGCGCGTGACTGACTCCATCACCGGCGAGAAGCGGGCGATCGCACCCGCGCGCAGGTAGTCGCCATAGGAGAAGCCGCCGGGCACGATCACCGCATCGACGCCCTGAAGGTCGTGATCGCCGTGCCACAGCAGTTGCGCGCTCGCGCCTGGCACGCGCTCGCAGGCGAGCGCGGCATCGACCTCGTCGCACGAGCCCGGGAAGCGGATGACCCCGAAGCGCATCCGCTGCTCAGCCGGCGCCCGGCACGATGTGGGCGATCGACGAGAACCGACCGAAGTCCCGGTCGAGGCTCGCCACCGTGCAGCCGTGCTCGAGGGCGATCACGGCGACGACGGCATCGGCAACGAGGTCGTCTGTGGCGTCGGATTGCTCGCCGAGCCGCCGCAGGAGCTCGAGGTGGCGCGGCCCAGATCCGAGCAGCAGGTGGCGGGGGTGCGCGCATACCGCTTCGACGAAGGCGAATGCGTCGGCGAGCGGCGTGGGAACCGAGAAGACGCGCCGGTTGGTCGGCAGGCGCAAGAACGACGCCCAAACGACGAGGGGATCGAGAACGGCCCGGTGCCGCCCACCAGGTCGTGCAACCAGCGGCGCAGCACGGCGTGGTGAGGATGATCGGCGCGATGGATGCCAATCACGACCTTGGCGTCGAGGACGAGCATGCTCAACGGCGCT
Source organism: Solirubrobacteraceae bacterium (assembly GCA_036389475.1). Classification (GTDB taxonomy): domain Bacteria; phylum Actinomycetota; class Thermoleophilia; order Solirubrobacterales; family Solirubrobacteraceae; genus CADCVQ01. The sequence goes on along the minus strand of DASVPU010000485.1, from coordinate 11,086 downwards.
TGTGGAGCTCGAGTCCCTCGTCGAGGAGCTCGTACAGCGCGCGGTTGGACGTGAGGTCTACGCCGGGGCGCGGACCCGTTCCGCCCGTGAACAGCGCGATGTCCACCACCTCCGACGCTCGCTCTGTCAGCGCGCGCCCGCGCCGCAACGCGTCCTCGATCAACCCGCCGAGCGTCTGACCGCGCGGGCGGGCGCGCTGCTTGGCGGCCGTCGGCAACTCGTCGGCGATCGCCACTGTGGTGCGCATGTACCACTGGTGCATCACCGGCATCACACTCATGAGCCATCGAGGATCTCGTAGTCCTCGATCAGCGGGTTCACGAGCAGCTTCTCGCACATCGCTGCAAGCTGGGAGGGGTCCTCGACGTCCAGCTCGATGAGCCGTCCGACGTGGACGTTGTGCACCCCCTCGAAGCCCAGCGCCGGCAGTGCGCGCTGGACGGCGACGCCCTGCGGATCGAGGATTCCGGCCTTCGGACGGATGAGCACGCGCGCCCTCACGCCACGCGCTCCAGCCAAGCGCTGAACGGCTCGCCCGTGATCCTCTCGTAGGCCTCGACGTAGCGCTCGCGCGTGCCCGCGACGACATCGTCGGGGATCGCCGGCGCCGGCGGTGACTTGTCCCAGCCCGTGCCCGCCGCCCAGTCGCGGACGTACTGCTTGTCATAGCTGGGCTGCGCGCGCCCGACCTCATAGGTATCGGTCGGCCAGAAGCGCGACGAATCCGGCGTCAAAACCTCGTCGCCGACGCGGATCGCGCCCCCGGCGTCGACGCCGAACTCGAACTTCGTGTCGGCCAGGATCACCCCACGCGCGGCGGCATGGTCGGCAGCGAACGTGTACAGCGCGAGCGACAGGTCGCGCAGCTGCTCCATCACTGTGCGATCACCGACGATCTCGGCGGCGCGCTCGAAGTCGATCGTCTCGTCGTGTCCGACGTCGGCCTTCGTCGACGGCGTGAAGATCGGTTCGGGCAGCTTCTCGGAGTCCCGCAGGCCCTCCGGCAGCGCGATGCCGGCCACGGTGCCGGTGGCCTGGTAGTCCTTCCAGCCCGACCCCGTCAGGTAGCCGCGCACGACGCACTCGACCGGCAGCATGCCGAGCTTCATGACGGACAGTGCGCGGCCGCGGACCTCGTCGGGCACGCCGTCGGTGGTCGAAGCGAGATGGTTTGGCACGATCTCGCCGGTCTGCTCGAACCAGAAGACCGACAGCGCGGTGAGCACCTTGCCCTTGTCGGGAATCGGCGTCGGATGCACGACGTCGTAGGTCGAGATCCGGTCTGAGGCGACCATCAGCAGGCGCTCGCCGAGGTCGTACATCTCCCTGACCTTGCCCGAAGCGAGGAGCGGCAGATCGGCGAGCGTCGTGGTCACGCGCCGCAGGCTAGCAACGGCCGCGGCCGGCTCAGCGCCCGATGATCCGCTCGCAGCTTTGGGCCACGAAATCGACCCTGTCGGCGATCACCGTGTCCGTGCCGGTGCCGCAGTCGATCCTGTCCCGGGTCCCGTCGCGCGCGCTGATGCGGTCGTCGCCGCTGCCGCCGTCGATGCGATCAGGACCCGATCCGCCGGTGATGAGATCGTCGCCGGCGCCGCCGCTGACGATGTCGAGCCCCGATCCGCCGCTGACACCGTCGCTGGCGGCGCCGCCGCTCACGGTGTCGCTGCCGGGGCCGCCGCTGACGCTGTCGGGGCCGTCCTGGCCGCTGATCACGTCATCGCCGGCGCCGCCGTCGATCGAGTCGCCGGCGCCGGTCGCGAGCACGAGCGTGCAGTAGCGATCCGACGTCGCCCCCGGCAGGCACTTGCGATCGCGGCCGTCGCCGCGCAGCGTGTCATCGCCGGCCTCTCCGTCGATGATGTCGGAGTTGCTGCCGCCCTCGACGGTGTCGTCGCCCGCGCCGGCGATGATCGCGTCGTTGCCCTGAAAGCCGAAGATCCTGTCGGCGCCCGCCGTGCCCTTGAGCAGGTCAGGCCCGCTCGTGCCGGCGAGGTTCGCGGCCAGGGCGACGGCGCTGCAGACGCCGAGCGAGACGAGCGCCGCCGGGCAAGCACGCCCGGCCCGCCGTCTCCAGGAGCGCTCCATCCAGCGGTTATAGCGGTTCCCTTTGTACGATGCGCCAAGAAGTAGTCGTTTCGCCGGTATCGGCGTTTCGCGCCCGCAGGGCCACGGTTCCGGGGATCTGCAGGACGGCCTGGAACGTGCCGTGTGCCGCGGTGCCGAGGTTCCGCAGCGCCCGCCACCCAGCGGGCGTGCGGCGCTCGATCACGATCGTCCCCGCCACCGGCGTGCGGCCCCACACGCGCACCGCGCCACCGCGCTCGCGCGTGGCGATGAACGGGAAGCGAAAGGCACCCTGCGCGGGCTTCGTTTGCCCGTCGCGGTAGTAGATGCCCGACTGGTTCGTCGCCGCGAAACTGGGCTGCGGCGCTTGGTCGCGGATCTGAAACCACGTGATCGTGTCGACGCCCTGGCGCCAGAGGATGTACAGCGTCTCGGCGACGAAGCGCGCGTGCACGGCGACCGGCACTCCGTCCGGATCGGGCGGCGAGGAGTCATAGGAGACCTCGGTGACCCAGAGGCGATGGCGCTCGCGCGGCAGCGCCCGGCCGGACGCCTCGGCCTTGCGCAACAGTGCCGTGAGCTTGCCCATGTCGGGGATCGAGATGTCGTCGCCATTCAGCGCTCGGCGGCTCGGCGATCCAACCGAGTAGGGATGATGCGCGAGGACGTCGAAGCGCGCAGGCGCCGCGCACGCCGTACCTCGCAGCCCGCCGCGCGTGCGCCGCAGGCACAGCATGTCGCGAACGAATCGCGCCGGCATGATGCGACCTCCGCGCGCCCCGGGATCGCCGAACGGAGCGGTTCCGGCGCTGACGACGAGCGCATCGTTTCGCACCGATTTCACCCCGCGGTAGAAGGCGCTGAGCATCCGCCGGTAATGAGCGGGGGCGAACGTGCGCCGTCCGAGCCATTGGGGCGTCAGGTACGTGTCGAGGTTGGGTTCGTTCCAGACCTGGAAGGCGTCGACGCGGGGAAGCGACGCGCCGGGCTGCAACGGGTCCGGGAAGCTCCCCGAGTAGCGCCGGGCGAGCGCCGCGCCATAGTCCTGGATCGCCTTTGGATCGGGCCGCCAGCTGCCGCGCGGCGCGGCGGCGGCGCGGTTTGGCCCCTCCGCCCAGCGCGGCGCACCTGTGAACGAGCTGAGCACCCGCAGCCCGCGCCCGGTGATGTCCTTGATTGCGGCGTCGGCGCGCGTGAAGTCGTACGTGGGATCGGCGGGGTTGGTGGCATCGAAGTTCGGCGGGCGGCTCGCCGTGTCGGGGACGGGCCAGCCGACGTCGAAGCGCAGGATGTCGGCGGCGGAGTCGACGCTGCGGCTCAGCCAGGCATCGCGCTCCGCCGGATCGGGGGAGTTGAAGACGTAATCCAGGAAGCCGAGCTGTAGCGGCCGGGCACTCTGGGCGGCCGTGGGCATGAGCAGCATCGCGGCGAGCGTCACGGCGATCGCTGCGCCGTGACAGCCCGCAAGCATGCGTCTCATATCAGCGGGTACGGCCTCGCGCGCCGCGGGCTGACAGCCTGCCGGGGTTCAGGCAGGCGGCTCCGTCAACCGGTGCCGGGGCGCAGGCTCTGAAGCTCCGGATGGAGCTGCAGGCGGGCGATGCTGCGGGCGCGGGTCGGTCCGATGCTTCCGATCGGCATCGCCAGCGCCGTGCTGATGTGCTCGTAGTCCGGCGTGGTCTGGAGCGCGAGCAGCGTCATCAGGCGCCGTTGGCGGTCCGGAAGCGAGGCCACCGCGCGGGCGAGCGCGGCGCGGCGCTCGGACTCGAGCAGCTCGGTCTCCGGGCCGTCCGAAGCATTCGGCTGGCCGCGGTAGGGGTCGTCGGTGAGGTGCTCGCGTACCGGCGTCTGCAGCACCCGCAACGATTCGCGCCGCGTGGTCTTCCCAAGCCAGCCCGCGATCGCGGTCGGATCGCGGACGTGCTCGATGTTCCTGAACAGGCGCAGCCAGGTCGTCTGCACCACGTCCTCGACGTCGCTTGGCGCAAGCCGGTAGGACCGGGCGATGCTGCGCAGCATCCGGTCGAAGCGGCCGACCAGGCGCGACCACGCGACGTCGTCGCCGGAACGGGCGGAGCCGACGAGCTCGACCAGCTCGCGGTCGGCGTTGTTCATGTCTGGGCAGGCGTTCACTCCGCGCAGGATGGGGATGCGTGGTTGCAAGCGAGTGAAAGCCCGCCAACAGCAGATGAAAGCGGTGAGGACCCCACCGAGCGGGAGGCGGGCTGCTGGCCTTCGTCGTCCCCTATCCCTATCTTCGTGCCGATGAGTACGTCGGTGGCAATTCTCGGTGGCGGTGTCGCTGGACTGAGCGCCGCCCATGAGCTGGCCGAGCGAGGATTTGATGTAACGGTGTACGAGGCGCGCGGCCGCCCCGGCGGCAAGGCGCGCAGCATGCCGGTGCCGGACTCCGCGCGCGATGGCAGGGCCGAGCTGCCTGCCGAGCACGGCTTTCGCTTCTTCCCCGGCTTCTATCGCCACCTGCCCGACACGATGCGCCGCATTCCGGTCGAGGGTCGGGCAGGCGCCGTCGCCGACAACCTCGTGGGGACGACGCGGCTGCTGCTAGCGCAGGCGCAGGGGCGCAACGAGCTCGTCGGCCCCGCGAACGCGCCCCGGACGCTCGAGGACCTCACTGCGCTCAACCGGTTCCTGGTCGCCTGGGCGCACGACGTCGGGATCCCCGCGGACGAGCAGCTTGGGTTCACCGAGCGGCTGCTGACGCTGATGACAAGCTGCGAGAAGCGCCGCTTCGGCCAGTGGGAGCAGCAGAGCTGGTGGGAGTTCAGCGGAGCCGAGCAACGCAGCACGAACTACGGCAAGTTCCTCGCCGACGGGCTCACGCGCAGTCTCGTTGCCGCGCGCGCGAGAGAGATGAGCGCCCGCACGGGCGGTTACATCCTGCTGCAGCTGCTCCTCGACCTCACGCGCGCGCAGGGCGACGTCGATCGGGTGCTGAACGCGCCGACGAGCGACGCCTGGATCGGGCCCTGGGTCGAGCATCTGCAGCGTTTGGGCGTGACGCTGCGCCTCAACGCGCCGGTCGCCGGGATCGAGTGCGTCGACCGGCGGATCCGAAGCGTGACGATCGCGCTGCCCGACGGCGGGACGGAGACGGTGCGTGCCGACCACTACATCGCCGCGCTGCCGGTCGAGCAGCTGCGACTGCTCGTCAGCCCGGCGATGCGCGCGGCCGAGCCCGCACTAGAGCGCCTCGACCGGCTCGTCACACGCTGGATGAACGGGATCATGTTCTACCTGCGCGAGGACGTCTCGGTCGTCCAAGGCCACGCGATCTACATCGACTCGGACTGGTCGCTCACGTCGATCTCGCAGGCGCAGTTCTGGGACGGGATCGACTTCGACGGCTACGCCGACGGTCGCGTCAACGGCATCCTGTCGGTGGACATCTCCGAGTGGCAGCGTGAGTCGCAGCGGACCGGCAAGGTCGCCGCGAAGTCCACCGCCGAGGAGATCCGCGCCGAGGTCTGGAGCCAGCTCAAGGATCATCTCAACGAGCCGGGCCACGAGGTGCTGCGCGACGACAACGTCGTGGGCTGGTTCTTGGATCCAGCGATCCAGTTTCCGAACCCGACATCCGTGACGAACCTCGAGCCGCTGCTCGTCAACACCGCGGGCTCGTGGGACGATCGCCCCGACGCTGCCACGCGGATCGGCAACCTCTGCCTCGCCTCCGACTTCGTGCGCACCTATACGGATCTGGCCACGATGGAGGGCGCCAACGAGGCGGCGCGCCGGGCCGTCAATGCGATCCTCGAGCGCAGCGGCTCGCCGGCGCCGCGCTGCGACGTGTGGAAGCTCAGGGAGCCCGATCTCTTCTGGCTGCCGCGGGCCCTGGACAACGTGCGCTGGTATTTCTTTCGCCGACCGCCGCGTTCGCCGCTCAAGGTCCGCGAGGACGGCAGCGTCGGCCCCACCGGCCCCTTGGCGTCGCTGCTCGTGCGCGGGCTGCCGCGGATCCTCAACGGCGCGCGCCGCCGCTCCTGATCGCAACCCCGGCAGCGCCGGCTGCCTGCCGGTGGAATGAGTCTGTGATATGTGTCACAGGCAATTCCACCCCACTGTTATACGGGTTATGTTGCACAAATGGAGTTTCGGATCCTCGGGCCATTCGAGGTTCGCGGCGAGTCTGGTCCGGTAGCACTCGGGGGCCTTAAGCCACGCGCGGTCTTGGCTGTTCTGCTCTTGCACGCCAACGAAGCGGTGAGCGCGGAGCGCTTGGCGCTCGCGCTGTGGGGCGAGGATGCCCGCGACGGCGCCGTCAGGACGGTGCAGGTGCACGTCTCGCGGCTGCGCAAGGCGCTGGCCGATCCGCAGGCGCTCGTCACGACTCCCGCCGGCTACCGCCTGCGCGTGCGCCGGGACGAGCTCGACGCCGAGCGCTTCGAGCGCCTCTTCGAGGACGCACGCTCTGTCTTGGCCGAGGAGCGGCCCGAGGACGCGGCGGTCCTGTTGCGTGAGGCACTGGCCCTGTGGCGAGGCCCGGCACTGGCCGAGCTGGCGTTCGAACCGTTCGCGCAGGCCGAGATCGAACGGCTGGAGGAGCAGCGTCTAGCGGCACTGGAGTTGCGCATCGAGGCCGATCTCGCCTGTGGCGTGCACGCCGTGCTGGTCGGTGAGCTGCAGCATCTCGTCGACGCCTACCCGACGCGCGAGCGGCTCGTCGGACAGCTGATGCTCGCGCTGTACCGCTGCGGGCGCCAAGCCGATGCGCTCGATGCCTACCAGCGCACGAGGGCACGCCTGGACAGCGATCTGGGGATCGAGCCCGCGCCGGCGCTCACGGTCCTGCAGACCCAGATTCTCAACCAATCACCGCTGCTGGACTCGGACGCGGCCGCGCAGCGCCCGTCGCAGCCGCGCGCCGCCGCACGCGAGACGGCACACGCCGCGCCGGACCGGATGCAGCTCCTGCTCCCGCGCGCGCTGCGACGGCCCGACGGCACGCCGTTCGTCGGCCGCCAGCGCGAGCTCATCTATCTGCGGGCCCGCTGGGATGAAGTGTCCGAAGACGCAGGCGCCGCGGTGATCGTGGCCGGCGAAGCGGGCATCGGCAAGACGCGTTTGGCGTCCGAGCTCGCCGAGGTCGTGCACGCGCAGGGGGCGCTGGTGCTGTACGGGCGCTGCGACGAGGACCTCGCCGTGCCCTATCAGCCGTTCGTCGAAGCGCTGCGTCCCTACGCGCGGGAGCTCGCGCCGGAGCGACTGCGTGAGGAGCTCGCTGGGCTCGCACCCGAGCTGGGCAGGCTCCTGCCGGAGCTCGTCACGCTGGGCGAGCCGCTGCAAGGCGATCCTGAGACGGAGCGCTTCGCGCTCTTCGAGGCGGTCGTCAGCCTGCTCGCCGCGGCCTCACGCCAGCAGCGCGTGCTGCTCGTCCTCGACGACCTTCACTGGGCGACCAACCCGACGCTGCTGCTGCTGCGTCACATCATCCGCTCGGAGCGTCCGCTGAAGATCATGCTGCTCGGCACCTATCGCGACACCGAGTTGACCCCGGGCCAGCCGCTGGGCCGCGTGCTCGAGGATCTGCACCGAGATCCGAACACCGAGCACTTGAGCATCAGCGGCATCGACGACGTCGCAGTCGCGGGGCTGCTCGAGGCCGCCGGCCACGGCCACGCCCCCGTCGAATGCCGCGCGCTCGTGCGTGCGCTGCAAGAGCAGACCGCCGGCAACCCGTTCTTTCTCGGAGAGCTGGTTGCGCACATGGTCGAGATGGGCACGATCGCCCGCGCTGGCGAACCGGACGCAACGAGTTCCATTTCGACGGAGCTCGCCGTACCCGAGCGGCTTCGCCTGCTGATCCACAACCGCGTCGCGCGCCTCTCGGGCGTCGCCGTCCAAGCGCTCAACGTGGGGGCCGTGGCGGGACCGACGTTCTCCTACGCGCTGCTTGAGCGCGTGCTCGGAGAGGATCCGGCGCTGCTCCCCGCGCTCGAGGAGACGGTGGCCAGGAGGCTGCTGACGGAGACCGACGACGGGAACTACGCCTTCGTCCACTCGCTCGTGCGCCAGACGACCTACGACGCGCTCGGATCGGTCCGTCGCATGCGTCTGCATCGGCGGCTGGGCGAGGCGCTCGAATCCTTCGACGACACGGAGACGCATGTAGAGGCGCTCGCGCATCATTTCGCCCAGGCCGCAGCCGACGGGCAGGGGGCCAAGGCCGCTGCCTACGCCCTGGCAGCCGGACAGGGCCTAGCCGAGCGCCGGGGCTATGAAGAGGCTGCGGTCTACTTCGAACGCGGGCTGAATGCCTTGCCGCCGCAAGGCTGCGATGGGCAATGCTGCGAGCTGCTGCTCGCGCTTGGCTCGGCGCGCTGGGGGATGGGCGCGATCGACGAGGCGCGCGACGCCTGCCGTCGTGCCGCCGACGTGGCTGAGGGGTTGGGCGATGCGTCGCGCCTGGCCCGCGCCGCGCTTGGCTTCGGCGGCCGGCTCATGTTCGAGCTGGGTGGGGCGGAGACCCAGTCCGTGCTCGTGGATCTGCTGCAGCGCGCGCTTGCCTGCCTCGACGACGAAGACGGTGCGCTGCGCGCGCGGGTCATGGGTCGCTTGGCGGCCGCTCTCGCCTACAGGGGCGTCGAGTTTCGCAAGCCGGAGCTCGCGCGCGAGGCGCTTGCGATGGCCCGCCGCATCGGAGACAAAAGCGCGCTCAGCTTCGTGCTCGCGATGAGCCACTGGTCGATGCGCGGGCCCGACACGCTCCAGGAATGCGTCGCCACCGCGACGGAGCTCGCTCGCACAGCCGAGGAGGTGGGCGACCCACGCCTGCAGATGACGGCGCACCACTGGCTGACCGATCACCTGCTCGAGCTCGGCGACATCGAGGGGGTGCGCGAGCAGCTTGCCGCGCTACGGCGCCTGAAGATGCCGCTGGATCGCTACTCCGGGTGGTTGGTGGCGGGCGTGGCGGCGAAGAACGCGCACCTCGAAGGCCGCATGGAGCAGTTCGAGGCGCTCGCGCACGACGCGCTGGCCAAGGGCTTTGAGAGCAGAGAGCAGTCGGCCGCCGAGATCTACGCGGGACACATGTTCGCCCTGCGCCGCGAGCAGGGACGGCTGGACGAGTCCGTGGAGGTCATCGCGGGCTTCGCCGTGCAGTTCCCGGAGATCGCGTTCTACCGTTGCACGCTGGCGTACGTACACGCGCAGCTCGGCCACACCGAACGCGCGCGCCGGGAGCTCGAGACGCTCGCCCGCGCCGAGTTCGCTGACCTCCCGCGTGACGCTCTGTGGCTTCCGAGCATCGTCATGCTCTGCGAGGTCGTGGCCGCGCTGGACGACGCCGAACACGCGGAGTTGCTCTACGACCTGCTGATCGCCTACGCCGATCGCTGCGTCGTCGTGTTCGGCGTGGTCTGCAAGGGCTCGGCATCGCGGCCGCTCGGCCTGCTGGCGACGACGATGCGGCGCTTCGACAAGGCGAGCCGGCACTTCGTGGACGCGCTGGAGACGAACGACAGGATCGGTTCGCCCCTGTGGGTCGCGCACACCAAGCACGCTTACGCGAGCATGCTGCTGCGACGCGGGTTGCCGGGAGACGTCGATCAGGCGCTCGAGCTGGTCGAGGAAACGCTCGCCACGGCGCAGGAGCTTGGGCTCACAGCGCTCGCCGACAGCACGCGGGCGCTCCGGCACACGGCGTTGGCGCATGCCATTGGATGGGAGCGCGCATGTTGACGCCCACCGTCGACGAAGGCACCGTTGGCCTGACCAAGAGTCCGCATGAGCTCAAGGAGCATTGGTTGAGCCAGGCGGCGCGGCGCGCGGGCATCGATCGCAGCCGCTGGGATCCCGAGCGCGGCGTCGAGGACAACCGGGATGCGATCGAAGCCGTGTACGCGTACTACGGAAGGCTGTATCTCGACAATCCGCAGCTCAAATGGGCCGGTCTGGCGGGCATGATCGGTCCTGCCTTCTACGCCGCCTTCCGGGACCTCGGGTTCTTTCCCAACATCGCTCGCCGCAGCGTGCACGCCGTGTCGCGGCGAGCATCGCGACGGCTCCTGCGGGAGGTCGGGGGCAATCTCGGCTACTACGAGCGCACGTTCCTCGCGATGCAGAAGAAGATCTTCGAGGACGCGGCGACGATGCACGAGGCGTACCTCACGGGCGGCATTGCCGAGATCGAGTTGCTCTGGCGCGCGCGCATCATCGATGTCGCCACGCTCAGCGCCTGGAAGCAGATCGACGCCGGCCACCGCCGCGGCGACATGGCCCTCGTCGACTGGGGAAACCGGACGCTGCTCTTCAGGGAGCAGCACGACATCATCGATCGCTTTTACGTCCAGATGCGCAGCCACCGCGCGCCCCTGGGGCGCGTCTTCACCTACCTCATGACGCTCGGGGGAGCGCCGTCGGTGCCCAACGCGGACACGTACCCGAAGCGCTATCCGCTGACGTTCGTCGCGCGCCTGCCGCGATTGGCGATCACCCTCAGGACCCCGGCCGCGGATGGCAACATCGCCGTGTTCGCGAACCGCTGGAGGCTGATCGACGACGACACGCTGCCGGACTTCTTCGCCTTCATCCAAGAGCATCCGGACGAGGCGAGGAGCATGATCGCGGAGCCCGTCTCCAAGCGCGCGCGTGCACTCAGGCTGGTCGCGCGCGCGGGTACGCTGGCGACGGCGGCGATCATCGGCTGGCGCCTCAGCTTCAGCGCACAGCCGCCGGCGCCCTCGCCCGCGATGCGCGCTGGTCGACGGGCGGCTCGCTCCGAACCTGCCAGCGTCGCGGTCGATCTCACGACTGCGCCGGCGCGCGAGGCTACGGCCGGCAGCGATAGCCGGATCTGGATGGACGCGCTGCGCCGGCCGCTTGACGTGACCGTTGATCTCCCGGCTGGGCGGACGTTCCGCGCGCGAGCGGAGAAGACCGTGATGCTCGCCAGCGCCCGTGGCGGCGATCCGACCCGGCTGACGATCCAACTTCCGCCCCGCGACGCCGAGGCGACCCAGCGGCTGATCGACGAGTACGCCGTCGCCTGGGGCTT
>DASVPU010000484.1:0-5250 GCA_036389475.1 Solirubrobacteraceae bacterium | reverse complement strand
GCGGTCTACAACCACTACAAGCGCGTGCAGATGATGCAGGCCGAGGACTCGGACATCGAGCTGCAGAAGTCCAACATCCTGCTGCTCGGCCCAACCGGCTGCGGTAAGACGCTGCTCGCCCAGACGCTCGCCCGGATCCTCAACGTCCCCTTCGCGATCGCCGACGCGACAGCGCTGACCGAGGCCGGGTACGTCGGCGAAGACGTCGAGAACATCCTGCTCAAGCTCATCCAGGCGGCCGACTACGACGTCAAGAAGGCCGAGACCGGAATCATCTACATCGACGAGGTCGACAAGATCGCGCGCAAGGCCGACAACCCGTCGATCACGCGCGACGTCTCCGGCGAGGGCGTCCAGCAGGCGCTGCTGAAGATCCTCGAGGGCACGACCGCGTCGGTCCCGCCGCAGGGCGGTCGCAAGCATCCCCACCAGGAGTTCCTGTCGATCGACACGACCAACGTCCTGTTCATCTGCGGCGGCGCGTTCGCGAACCTCGACAAGGTCATCGAGCGGCGGATCGGCTCCAACGGGATCGGCTTCGGCGCCTCGATCCAGTCCAAGCACAAGCGCGACCAAGGCGAGGTCTTCGAGCAGACGCTGCCGGAGGATCTCGTCAACTACGGGCTGATCCCCGAGTTCATCGGCCGGCTGCCGGTCGTGTCGGCCGTGCATCAGCTCACGCGCGACGACCTCATCACGATCCTCACCGAGCCGCGCAACGCGCTCGTCAAGCAGTTCCAGCGCTTTTTCAGCTTCGACGGGATCGAGCTCGTGTTCTCCGACGACGCGCTGGTGTCGGTCGCCGAGCGGGCGCTGGCGCGCGAGACCGGCGCCCGCGGGCTGCGCTCGATCATCGAGGAGGTCCTGCTCGAGGTGCAGTTCGAGCTGCCCTCGCGCCGCGATGTCAAGAAGTGCGTCGTCACCAAGGAGACGATCGAGAAGGGAATCACGCCGACGCTCGTGACCGAGGCGGCGCCCGAGGACCAGCGCTCGCGCCGCGCCGAGTCCGCGTAGCCCTGATGACGCCGGCCCGCGGCGTGCCCGCAATCGGCGCTGGGTACGATCCGCCGCATGCTGCCTCTCACACGCGTTCGAGCCGTCCCGTGGATCGTCATCTTCGAGCTTGCCGTCACCCTGCGCAAGCACTGGAAGCGCCTGACGCCGGCCGAACGCGCGCAGCTCGGCAACCTGCTGAAGAAGTCGCAGGGATGGCCGAAGCGGCTGACGCCTCGCGAGCGCGCGGAGGTACGCCGGCTGGTCACGAAGCTCGAGCCGGCGGCGCTGGCCAAGAGTGTGGTGCCGATCGGGCGCAAGGCAGCGAAAGGGCGGCACCGGCGCTGACGGAGAACCGCTAGCGCAGCTGACGGTCCAACGACGCCTAACCCGCCTTGCGCGCGATGATGCGCGCGTACTGCGCCTCATATGTCAGGCCGCCGTCGGTCGCCGTATTGAGCGAGCGCATGAGGTCGTCGATGTCGTCGAGCAGCGCCATGTAGCGCTCCTGAGGGAGCATGTCCCGCGCGGCGGCGATGTAGTTGTTGGACTCCTCGTTCTCCTCGCGCGCAGCGGCGGCAGAGGGCCATGAGAACTCGACGGTTCCGAGCTCGAAGCGCACGTCGACCGCATGCGGTGCAAGGCGGGCGCGCGCGACCTCCTCGTCGCCCCACAGGTACGGGGCCGGCGGTGGATCCTCCCGCTCGGGGAAGTACTTGCTCGCCACGCCTTCAAAGCGGGCCGCGGTCGAGACGGGCGTCCAGGTGGCAATCGCCACGGTGCCGCCCGAGCGCGTGACGCGAAACGCCTCTGCGATCGCGACCTGCGGGCGCGGAGCGAAGACGAGGCCGAAGACGGACAGGACGGCGTCGTAGCGTCCCGCGGCGAACGGCAGCTCCTCGGCGTCGGCGACGGTCCAGGGGATCTCCCATTCGCCCAACGCGGCGCAGCGGGCCTTGCCGGCATCGACGAGGGCGGGGCTCAGGTCGCAGGCTTCAGGACTCGCTCCCGAGGCCGCGATCGCGAGGGCGACGTTGCCGTTGCCGGCTCCCACGTCGAGCGCGCGCTTGCCCGGTCCCAGCCCGCACGCGGCGACGAGATCGCGCGCCACACCCTCATAGCGGCGAGCCGCGACGGCGTAGTCGCCGGCCGCCCAAACCCGCCGCTGGTTCTCTTTGAAGGCTGCGACGTCGGTGCTCATCGACGCTCCATAGACTGGTCACTATATGCGCGAGCTGCAAGATCGCACACGTTTTGAGCCCGCCGAAGTCGAGCCGCGGATCATCCGGCGCTGGCTGGATTGCGGGCTCGTGCACCCCGAGCCCGCCGGCCTCGCGGAGCAGAACTACTCGATCGCGCTGCCGCCGCCGAACGTCACGGGCGTGCTGCACATGGGGCACGCGTTGAACGGGGCGATCCAGGACGCGCTCGTGCGCTCCAACCGGATGCGCGGCAAGCGCACGAAGTGGATCCTCGGAACCGACCACGCCGGGATCGGCACCCAGCGCCAGGTCGAGAAGCGCCTGGAATCCGAGGGCACCTCGCGCCTGGAGATCGGTCGCGACGCCTTCGTGCAGCGCGTGTGGGAATGGCGCGAGGAGCACGGCGGCCAGATCATCGAGCAGTTCAAGCGGCTGGGCGCGACGCTCGACTACGAGGACGAGCGCTTCACGATGGACGAGCGCTATCAAGAGGCCGTCATGCGGGTCTTCGTCGATCTCTACAACGACGACCTGATCTACCGCGACCACTACATGGTCAATTGGGATCCGGGCCTGCGGTCGGCGATCTCCGACCTCGAGGTCGAGGAGCGCGAGGGCGTCGTCGACACGCTGTACTCGATCGCCTACCCGCTGGCATCCGGCGAGGGCGAGCTCGTGGTCGCGACGGTGCGCCCGGAGACGATGCTCGCCGACACCGCGGTGGCGGTCCATCCCGACGACGAGCGCTACGGCGGCCTGCCTGGACAGGAGGCGATCCTGCCGCTGGTCGGGCGGCGTCTGCCGATCATCGCCGATGAGTACGTGAAGACCGACTTCGGCACGGGCGCGTTGAAGATCACGCCGGGGCACGATCCGAACGACTTCGAGATCGGGCGTCACCACGGCCTCGACGAGATCGGGGTGATCGGCGAAGACGGGCTCATGACCGAGGCGGCCGGTGAGCGCTATCGCGGGCTCACGGCGCTGGAGGCGCGTGAACGCATCGTCGCTGACCTGGAGGAGCAGGGGCTGATTCGCGGGCGCGAGGAGTACGTCCACGCCGTGCCCTACAGCCAGCGCTCGGGCGAGCGCATCGAGCCGCTGATCTCGCTGCAGTGGTTCATGCGCATGGACGAGCTCGCGCGACCCGCGATCGAGGTCGTCCGAAGCGGCGAGGTTCGCATCCACCCCGAGTCCCAGCGCAAGCGCTATCTGGACTGGCTCGCCGAGATCAGGCCGTGGTGCATCTCGCGGCAGCTGTGGTGGGGTCACCAGATCCCCGTCTGGTATCGCGGCGAGGAGGTCTACTGCGGGCTTCAGGCGCCCGCGGGCGAGGGTTGGCTGCAGGATCCCGACGTGCTCGACACGTGGTTCTCCTCAGCGCTGTGGCCGTTCGCGACGCTCGGCTGGCCTGAGCCGACGCCCGAGCTGCGCGCGTTCTATCCGACCGACGTCCTCTCGACGGCGCGCGACATCCTCTTTCTGTGGGTTGCTCGGATGGTGATGATGGGCCTGCGATTCACGGACGACATCCCGTTCGCCGACGTCTACGTGCACTCGATCATCCAGGCTCCGGACGGGCGGCGGATGAGCAAGTCGCTGGGCACCGGGGTCGATCCGCTGGCGCTCATCGAGGGCGGTCCGCGACCGCCGGCGTTTGAGCAGGGCGGCGACTTTCCGGGCTATGGCGCCGACGCCGTGCGCTTCGGGCTGCTGGCGATGTCCTCGACGCAGGACGTGCGCTTCGCCGAGGAGAAGGTTCAGCAGGGCCAGGCGCTGGCGAACAAGCTCTACAACGCGACGCGCTTCGTCGCGCTGCGCGTGGGCGACGATGCCGAGCCCGCGCCGCGGCCGCGCACGGTCGAGGACCGCTGGATCCTGTCGCGCCTGCAGGCGGTCGTGACCGACACGCAGGCGCGCATCGACGGCTTCGATTTCGCCAAGGCGGCCTTGGGCTTGTACGACTTCGTCTACGGCGAGCTGTGCGACTGGTATCTGGAGCTCGTCAAGCCGCGGCTGAGCGAGGAGGCCGATCCGCAGGATCGCGCCGCGCTGGGCTCGACGTTGCTGCACGTCCTGCGCGCGACGATCGCGACGGCGCACCCGATCATCCCGTTCGTCACCGAGGAGCTGTGGGAGCTGCTGGGCTGGACTGCGAAGGAGGGACTGCTCGCCACCAGCCGGCTGCCCTCGCCCAACGAGGCGCTGCGCGATCCGGCTGCCGAGCAGGAGATGGAGCGCGCAATCGAGGCGATCAAGGCGCTGCGCGCATGGCGCGACTCGGTCAGCGTCAAGGCCGGGGTCAAGGTGCCCGGCACGCTGCAGGCGAGCGGGTATGACGAAACGGCGGGGCATGTTGCGGCGCTGGCGCGCTTTGAGCTGAACTCGCACGGCGACGGCGAACCCGTCGCCAGCGTGGCGATTCCCGGTGGTGCGGTGTCGGTGCTGGCGTCCGACGCCGTGGACCTCGGCGCCGCCGACCGGCGCATGGTGCAGCAGCGCGAAGCGCTCGGCGCCGAGATCGCGCGCGCGAGCGGCAAGCTCGCAAACGAGGGCTTCGTCGCCAAGGCGCCGGAGGCCGTCGTCGCCCGCGAGCGCGCCAAGCTCGAGCGCCTGCGGGAGGAGCTCGCGGCGCTGGCTGCGCCATCCGGAGGTGGATAGCCTGTCTCGCCAGCGCGCGCGGCACTGGAGCGCCGCCGACGCGGAACGCTGGCTGCTGTCGCTCGAGCTGTTCGGCATGCGCTTCGGCCTGGACCGGATGCGCCGGCTCATGACGGCGCTCGGCACGCCGCACGAGGCCTTCCGCTCCATCCATGTCGTCGGCTCCAACGGCAAGTCCTCGACGGTGCGGATGATCGCGGCGCTGCTGGAGCATCACGGCCTGCGCGCGGGCGCCTACCTGTCGCCGCACCTCGTCTCGTTCGCCGAGCGCATCCGGATCGGTGGCGAGGACATCTCCGAGCGCGAGTTCGCCGCGGCCGTCGCGCGGGCGCGCCACGCGGCGGCGCTCGTAGACCGCACGCTGGAGGAGGGCGACAGGGTCACGCAGTTCGAG
>DASVPU010000483.1:0-2768 GCA_036389475.1 Solirubrobacteraceae bacterium | reverse complement strand
GCAGCCGGAGATCGCCCTACCCTCCGCAGCCGGAGATCGCCCTACCTCCGCAGCCGGAGATCGCCCTACCCTCCGCAGCCGGAGATCGCCCTACCCTCCGCAGGCCGGAGATCGCCCTACCCTCCGCAGCCGTACCGCGTCGCCTCACGTCCCGGGCGGTGCGGCAGACCGCTCGTCTACGTGTAGGACCGGTACCGCTGCCAGACGAGGTACAGGGTGTACGACGCGGCCCCGACGAGCGCGAACCACAGAACCGCGCCCGCGCCCGTCGCGAAGAGCTTCTTCGAAGCGGCGATCGTGACGATCGCGACGCCGATCGCGGCATAGAGCGCGAAGCGCCATTCGTCGCCCAGCGAGAAGATCTCGCCGCGGTACTGGCGATAGAGGATCCCGCAGATCAGCGCCACGGTGATGATGAAGATCGCGTTCAGCAGTTGCCCGATGAACGCCGCTCCCTCACCGCCGCCCGGCGCGAGCCAGACGACGAGGGCCAAGAGGACGATGATCCCGATGTTGCGTGCGGCCTCGAGCGACATTCCGACAGGCTAGCCGTTCGACCGCTGCGATCACGCGCGTGCGGACGAGCGCGGCGCGGCGCGGCGCGGCAGCGCCAGGCTGCTAGACCAGCGCGCGCACGTGCAGCGACTGCGGCGACTGCGGCGGCGGGGAGGCAATCGGCGGCGCGGAGGCGATCGCCGGCGATGGCGCCTCAACGGCGGCGGCAGCGTCCTCCACGGCCGACTCACCCGCGTGCTCGGCGGCGAACCGGTACCCGACGCCGAAATGCGTGTGGATGTAGTTCCAGGCCGGCGAGGCCCGCTGGAGCTTGAAGCGCAGCTTGCGCACGAAAACGTCCACCGAGCGGTCGCCGTGAGCCATCGTGTAGCCCCACACCCGCTGATAGATCTCCTCGCGCTCGAGCACGCGCCCGCCGGCAGCGGCGAGCAGCTGGATGAGCTCGAACTCGCGCCGGGTCAGATCGACCGACTTGCCCTGCGCGAAGGCCTGGAACTGGTCGGGCCGGACCTCGATCTCGCCAGCCACGACGGCCTCGCTCGTTGCCGCCCCCTCGGCCTGGCGGCGGCGGCGCGCGACGGACTCGACGCGGGCGATGAGCTCCTCCGGATGGCAGGGCTTCGTGACCCAGTCATCCGCGCCGATGCGCAGTCCGCGGACGCGCTGGGCGACCGTCGACTGCCCGGTGCAGACGATCAGCGGCAGGCTCGGCAGCTCGCGCGTCACGCGCTCGAGGTACTCCCACGCGTGCGGGCCCAGGATCGCGAGATCGAGGATGTAGGCGCCGAGGCGCATCGAGACCAGACGGTCGATCGGGACGGTGCCGGGGAGCACACGATGCTCCCAGCCGAGGCGGTCCAGCCGTTTGGTCAACACCTGGACGAACCCGGTGTCGCCGTCGCTGACGGCTACTCGAATCGACGCGGCGGATGCTGCGGCATGGTTCGTGTCGCTCATGGCCACAGAAAGTCTAGGGGCACGCGACGCCACCACACCTCGTCGAAGGTTTGGTTACAAGATTTTCACAATTGGACGTCCGCAAGGTACGGGAGTTCCTCATCCTGCCCGCGCCCGCGCCCGGTCGGAGAACACGCGAAAAAGCCCTGTCGCGAGGAAGGCGGTCTGCTCGCCGACGTCGACCGCGTTGTCGCCCACGCGCTCGAACGCGCGGGCGGCAAGCGTCATCGTCATCGCCCATTCGCGCGTGTCCGCGTCGTCGCCCGCCTCGACGGCCAGCCGGAAGATCTCCCGGTTGAGGCGGTTGACGTCGCGGTCGCGGTTAACCAGATCCTCGGCCAGGGGAACGTTGCGCTCGGCGAACGAGCGCCGGCACTGCACGACCTCCGCGCGCGCGAAGCGGCCCATCTGCAGCACGCGCGTGAGGATCTCGCTGCGGACCGGCGGCTCGTGGCCGGACAGCGGGATGAGCTTCGCCACCGAAACGCACTGGTTGCCCATCCGCTCGGCGAAGCGGGCGAGATGCAGCAACGCTGCGAGGAGCCGCAGGTCGCCCGCGACCGGCGTCTGCAACGCCAGCACAGAGATGACCGTGCGATGGACGTCGACGTAGACGGCATCGATGCGAATGTCGTCATCTACGACGATCTGCGCCAGCTCGACGTCCTGGTATGTGAGCGCCTCGATGACCCGATCCAGCGCCGTCAGCACGAGATCGAGCGCGCTCAGCGAACGCTGCTCGAGCTTGCGCAACTCCTGGTGAAACTGACAGCGCGGCTCGATCATGCGCCACCCCACGGATTTGGGACGCCCGCGAGCTCGCGAAACTGTCCGGTCACGACGAAGATCGCCTGCTCGCCGATGTCGACGGCATTGTCGCCGATGCGCTCAAGGGCGCGAGCGACGTGCGTCATCATGATCGCCCACTCGCGCAGCTCGGGATCCTCGCCGGCCTGCACCGCCATGCGGAAGATCTCGCGGTTGAGGCGGTCGACCTGGAGGTCCTGCGCGGCCAGCGACTCCGCGAGCGTCAGGTCGCGCTCGGCGAACGCGCGGCGTGCCTGCGCGGTGAGGTCGCGAGCGACGGCTCCCATTCGCAGGACGCTCCGGAGCAGCGGATCGTCCGGCGACGGCTCGTGCTCGCACAGCGGGATGAGCTTGGCGATGTTCACGCACTGATCGCCGATGCGCTCGATGTTGTTGATCGCGTGCAGGACTGCGGTGACGAGCCGCAGGTCACCCGCGACGGGGCCTTGCAGCGCAAGCAGCGAGAGCACGCCTTGGTGGACCTCCAG
>DASVPU010000482.1:0-11212 GCA_036389475.1 Solirubrobacteraceae bacterium | reverse complement strand
CTACCTACCCGGCGAGCGGCGCGGGATGGTGAAGGTCAAGCGCGTGCGGACGATCGACGCGGTCGTCATGGGCTGGCGGCCGGGCAAGGAGGAGGGCACGGTCGGCGCGATCATCCTCGGCCTCTACGACGACGACGGGCGCCTGCGCGAGGTCGGCCACTGCAGTGGCTTCACGGCAACGAAGAAGCGCGAGCTCGTCAACGAGCTCGCGCCGTATGAAACCGGCCAGCGCGGCAGCGGCGATCCTTCGCGCTGGACCCAGGGCCGCGACCTCGAATGGGTCCAGCTGCGCCCCGAGCTCGTGGTCGAAGTGAGCTTCGACCACGTCTCAGACGGGCGCATCCGCCACGGAACGAAGGTCAGGCGTTGGCGCGACGATAAGGCGCCGCGGGAGTGCGCGTACCGTCAGCTCGCGCAATGACCCTGGGCGATGCGTACCGCGCCCGTGCCACGTGGGCGTGACGACGTGCCGATAGGTCGGTCATGACAAGTGCGACGAGGGCAACTCCAGCCCAGATCACGAACAGTGCGTAGGCAAGCAAGGTCAAGGACATGTGCTCTCTCCTCGGTCATCCCTCCGGCTGGTCCCTGCTTCGCCTTATCGGCGAAGCGCTGTCGAGACTTGAATAAACAGTGCCCCGATGAGGTGTCGGTGAAACGCCGGGCGAGCGGCGGGCACGGCCAGGCGGACCGGTCTCTACGCCGGCCGGGCGGTGATCAGCGCGACGCCGTGGCGCTCCCGAGAGGGCGCCCCCAGCTTCCACGTGAGCCGGTCGATGCGCCCGACGCGCAGCGAACGCTCGACCTTCCAGCCGCGCAGCAGCTCCGCGAGGCCGGCCTCGTCATAGACGCGCTGAAAGCCGTCGATCGCCGCCTGCGCGGCGAACGGAACCGTCAGGACGAGCAACCCGCTTGGCTTGACAAGCTCGCGCAGGCGTCCGAGCGCCTTCAGGTCCAGGCGCTCGTCGCTCATGTCCAGGCCGTAGTGCTCGAGGCCGAAGTGCTCGACGGCCGACAGGGCGACCGCGGCGTCGAACGCCTCGCTCGGGTCCGGTAGCTCGTCGAGGCGGCAGGCCGCGTGGGTGAGGTTCGGGTGGCTGAGCGGGTGCGCGCGCGGGTCGACGATCGTGACCTTGTGGCCGAGCGTCGCGAGCGACAGCCCGACTGTGCTCTCGCTGCCGCCGACGTCGAGCAGCCGCGCAGGCTTGGCGAGCGGCGCGAGCGCCTCGAAGACGAACGGCTGCTCGACGATGCGCTCGTTGACAAGCAGGATCTCGACCGATTCAGCCTTGTAGTGAATCGGAACCGGAGGGTTGAACCACAGCCCGGCCTGCGACCCGTAGCCGTCGGGGCCCGTCGCCCAGTTGAGGTAGGCGGCACGCGGGGCGTCGAGCTGGGTCAGCTCGCCACCGGGCTGCGGAACGTCGCGCCAGCCCAGGCCCGCGAGCATGTCGCGACCGATCCGATCGAGGTCGTCGAGACGGTCATGGATCGTCGGGCGCCGGAGGTTCTCGCTGCCCAGGCGGGCATCGATCTCGTGCACGGTCATGTGCACACGCGGGTCCAGTGCGCGGCGCAGCGGCCAGCCGAGCAGCCGCTTCAGCGTGCTCGCCAAGATCACGTCTCGTTCTTGGCCTTCGAGGGCTGCACGCGTCTCGGTTCGCCGGTCTGCTTGGCGAAGTGCGGCGGCCAGGGCGCATCGCCGAGGCCGCCCTCCTCGTCGCGGCGAGCGAGGTCGAGCAGGCTGTCGAGGCGACCGGCATGCGCGTCGATGTCGGCGGATGGGTCGCCGTGCTTCTCGATCCGCTCGGGGACGGTGTCCAGGCGCAGATCCTCCATCTCGACACCGGCGACCTCTTCCCAGCGCAGCGGCGTCGACACGCGCGCGTCGGCGACCGGACGGACGGAGTAGGCGCTGGCGACGGTGCGGTCGCGCGCATTCTGGTTGTAGTCGAGGAAGACGCCCTGGCGCTCCTCCTTCCACCACTTGCTCGTTGCTTTGCCGGGCATCCGCCGTTCGATCTCGCGGGCGAGCGCGAGCGCGGCGCGGCGGACCTCCGTGAAGGTCCACTCCGGCTCGATCCGGACGTTGACGTGGATGCCTCTCGAGCCGGAGGTCTTCGGGTAGCCGCGCAGGCCCATCTCCGTGAGCAGCTCGGCGACGGCGAGCGCCACCCGGCGCACGTCGTCCCAGCCAACGCCAGGCGTCGGATCGAGGTCGATGCGCAGCTCGTCGGGGTGCTCGAGATCCGACCGGCGGGTCGGCCACGGGTTCCAATCGATGTTGCCGAGGTTCACCGCCCAGACGAGATGCGCGGCATCGTTGGGCACGAGCTCGGTCGCGCTGCGGCCGGAGGGGAAGCGGACGGTCGCGGTCTGCAGCCACTCGGGGCGCTTCTCGGGCACCCGCTTCTGAAAGAAGAACTCGCCGGTGATGCCGTCCTTCCAGCGCTTGAGCGTCGTCGGGCGCTCGCGCAGGTGGTTGACCGTCGCGTCTGACACGCGGATGTAGTACTCGGCGAGGTCCAGCTTCGTCCAGCCAGGCTCCGGGAAGTAGACCTTCCCCGGGCTCGAGAGCCGCATCTCGTGACCGGCGACATCGAGGGTCGTGTAGTCCTTCGAGGCCATGGTGCAGAGCATGCCAGTCCTCGTCGCACCCGATGCATTCCGCGGTGCACTGCGCGCGCCCAAGGTCGCGGCGGCGATCGGGCGCGGGCTGGAGCGCGCGGGGGTGACGCCGCTGCCCGAGCTGTGCCCGGTGGCGAGCGGCGCCACGGGGACGATCGAGGTGCTCCTTCCGGCGCTCGGCGGAGAGACCTCGGACGGCTTCGCGCTTATCGAGGACGGCGCGACGGCGATCGTGGAAGCAAGCGATTCGTCGCGAAGGACCGGAGAGCTTCTGGTGTCGGCGGCGGGCACCGGGGCGGCGGTCATCGTCGTGGCGGCCGGCGCCGGCGCGTGCGACGACGGCGGGGCGGGCGCGGTCGCCGAGATCGAGCGGGCCGGCGGGCTGGGCGGCGCGACGCTCGTCGTGCTCTGCGACGTGCGCTCCGCGTGGATGTCGGGCGACACGTCGGCGCTGCGCCGCGACCCGCGCGGGGTCGCGATGACCGCTGCCGGCGGCGGCCTCGCCGGCGCGCTGTGGGCGCAGTTGGACGCGCGACTCGTCGCCGGCGCGCCGTTCGTGCTCGAGGCGCTGGACTTCGACACGCGCATGCGCGCCGCGCGCGCGGTCATCGTCGGCGAGGGTCGGCTGGATCGGCAGACCATGGCCGGTCGCGTCACCGGCGAGATCGCCACGCGCGCCAGGCAGTCCGGCGTGCCCTGCTACGCGGTCGCGGGCGAGCGCGCGATCGACCGCTTCGACGCGCGGATCCTGGATCTGCAGGCGGTCGTGGAGGCATCGTCGCTGCAGCAGCTCGAGCTGGCAGGCGAGAAGCTGGCGGAGTTTCTGTGAACCTCAAGCCAGCAGTTCTGACGTCGCGAACGCGTTCTGCCGCCTGATCGACGGCGGTGGCGCTGAGCGCGTGCGCTATGACCTGTCGGGCAATCAGCGCGACGGCTCGCCGTTTCGCTCGCACAAGGGCGTGCTGCTCGCGACGCTGCAACGGGAAAGCAGCACGTGGACGATGACGGCGCGCGGCGACCTCGGCGACGGGCGAACGTACAAGGGCCGGATGCCCGTCATCAAGGGCTACTTCAAAGGCGGCGGCGGCGGGCCGGCTGGCAGCGGCGGCTCTGGGCGGGTCGGGCGCTGAGAGCGCACGCCTCCGCCGCAAGCCGCCGAGAAGCGGGACGCCAGCAGCTCGAATCGCGCCACCAACTCCGGCGGCTCGTGCACTGCGAACGCGACCCCGAGCATGCCGATCCGCATCGCCAGCCAGTCCAGCGAGTCGTCGCTCGTGCGGTACTCGCACGTGTTTTCGTCAACCTCCGCAACCTGCCCCCAGAGGTAGGGGCGGCGGCGCACCTCAGCAGCCGGCGCGTGTAGCGTGACCCGCGCCTGAAAGCGCGACACGGCGCCCGAGAGGTTGGCGGCGACGTACGCCGCCGGGTCCCCGCCCGGCACCTGCCGCGCGTCGAAGCGCGCGCCCGCGACCGCTGCGCGCGTCAAGCGATCTACGCGGAACGTGCGCCAGTCGCGGCGGTCGCAGTCCCAGGCCACGAGATACCAGCGCCGGCCGAGGTTGACGAGGTTGTGCGGCTCGACGACGCGGCGCGTCCCCGTCCCGTCGCGACTCTCGTAGTGAAATGAGAGGCACTCGCGGTCGCGGCAGGCGCCCGCGATCGTCGTGAGCGCGACCGGGTCGACCATCGGGCCGCTCGCCGGGAGCGTCGACGTCACGGACTGCAGCGCGTTGACGCGCCGGCGCAGGTGCGACGGCAACACCTGCTCGAGCTTGACGAGCGCCCGGATCGACGTCTCCTCGATCCCGGCCACGGATGCGCCCGCGGCCGTGCGCAGCCCGACAGCGATCGCGACGGCCTCGTCGTCGTCGAGCAGCAACGGAGGCATGGCCGTGCCGGCATGCAGCCGGTACCCTCCAGCAGGACCGGTCACCGCATCCACCGGATAGCCGAGCTCACGGAGCCGCTCCACGTCGCGGCGGATCGTGCGGCCCGACACGCCGAGCCGCTGCGCGAGCTCGTTGCCGGGCCAGTCGCGGCGCGTCTGCAGCAGGGAGAGCAGCTTCAGGAGCCGTCCTGACGTCTCGGTCATCGCGCCGGAAGGATGCCAGGAGTTGCGGCCAGATCCTGGCCTAGACCTCCCATACGGTGCGACTCATGCCAACCAGAATGGAAGACCACACGATGACGACGAACGCGACGGGGCAGGCGCGCGTCGATCCCAGCGATCGCGACGGTCCGCCCGGCAGCGAAGCCGCGATCGAGGTCAGCGATCTCAGGAAGTCCTTCGGCGCGGTGCGCGCGCTGGACGGCGTGGACTTCGAGGTCGCGCCAGGCACGGTGATGGGGCTGCTCGGACCCAACGGCGCCGGCAAGACGACCGCGGTACGCGTGATGACGACGCTGCTGCGGCCCGACGCGGGCAACGTGCGCGTGGCGGGACTGGACGTCGTCCGCGACGCGGTAAAGCTGCGCGAGCGCATCGGCCTCGCGGGCCAGTACGCGGCGATCGACGAGAACCTCACCGGCCAGGAGAACCTCGTGATGGTCGGACGCCTGTACGGGATGACGCGTGCCGCCGCGAACGCACGGGCGACCGAGCTGCTCGAGCGCTTCGAGCTCACGGATGCCGCCAAGCGTCCCGCCAAGACGTACTCGGGCGGCATGCGGCGCCGGCTTGACCTCGGAGCCGCGCTCGTGGCCAAGCCCCCTGTCCTGTTCCTCGACGAGCCGACGACCGGCCTCGATCCGCGCAGCCGGCTGAGCGTCTGGGCCACGATCGAGGAGCTCGTCGCCGAGGGACGGACGGTGCTGCTGACGACCCAGTACCTCGACGAGGCCGACCGCCTCGCGGACACGATCGCCGTGATCGACAAGGGCCGCGTGATCGCCAGGGGAACTCCGGACGAGCTCAAGGACCGCGTCGGCGGCGAGCGGCTGGAGGTCCGGCTGACCGATCCCGCCCAGGCGCCTGTGGCCGCGAAGACGCTCGCGCCGATCTCCAAGGAGCCACCGACGATCGAGCTCGACGCGGTGAAGCTCACCGTGCGGCGGCGCAGCGGGATCATCGTCGAGGCCGTGCGCCGGCTCGACGAGGCGGGCGTCGGCGTCGATGACATCGCGCTGCGGCGACCGACGCTGGACGACGTGTTCCTGGCTCTCACCGGCCATGCGGCCGAGGAGCCCGACGACGAGAGCGAGCAGGCGGCATGACGTCGCGCGATCGCTCGACCACAGTCGCCGTGCAGCCGCAACGCGGGGGCTCGCGATGAGCCGGCTCGTGACCGACACGATGATCGTCGCGGAGCGCAACCTCGTCCGCTTGACGCGCGCGCCAGACCTGCTGCTGGCCTTCACGGTGCAGCCGGTCATGTTCGTGCTGCTGTTCGTCTACGTCTTCGGCGGGGCGATCCTGGTGCCGGACTTCTACGCGGACTACACCGCGTTCTTGCTGCCCGGGATCATCGTGCAGAACATCGCGTTCGGCGGCTTCGTGACGGCACTGGGTCTCAACGAAGACCTCCACAAGGGCCTCATCGACCGCTTCCGCTCGCTGCCGATGTCCCGTGCCGCGGTGCTTGCCGGGCGCACGCTCGCAGACGTGGCGACGAACGCGCTGTCGGTCGCAGTCCTGCTCGTGACCGGCCTGATCATCGGCTTCTCGTTCAACGCAAGCATCGTCGAGATCCTCCTCGGCCTCGGGCTGCTGCTGCTCTTCGGCTACGCGTTCTCGTGGGTGTTCGCGCTGCTCGGGCTGCTCGTGTCCTCGCCCGAGGCCGCGAACTCGCTCGGCTTCATCGCGGTGTTCCCGCTGACGTTCATCTCGTCCGCGTTCGTGCCGGTGGAGTCGATGCCCGCCGCGCTGCGGTGGTTCGCCAACATCAACCCGTTCACGATCATCGTCGACGCCATGCGGGCGCTGTGGGTCGGCGCGCCGGCCGGCAACAGCGTCTGGGGCGCGTTCGTCTGGTCGCTCGTGCTGATCGCGATCTTCGCTCCGCTGGCCGTCGCGAAGTACCGCAGCGCAGCCGGCCACTGACATCGCGCTGCCGGGGTTTCGCCGGCACCTTCGAGCGCGGGTGCCGGCGGCGACGCACGCTCGGCCGCCAGCGGTCATACTGCGGCGCGTGAGAGTCCTGGGGGGATCTGTCGCGCTGAGCACGCTGGTCTCTGCCATCGTGCTTGCGCCCGGTGCCGCCGGCAGTCCGGCGTCGGACACCGCGGCCATCTTGCGGGACTTCTCCAACCGCGACATCGCCTCTTGCCGGTTCACGCGCAAGCAGCTCGAGCGGGCCCTGAGTCAGTTGTCCAACGATGCCGATGCCTACGCGGAGTCGGCGGCGGTGCGTGCCGAGATCAACCGCGAGATCAAGCGCTGGATGACGGGCGGCTGCAAGGGGCGCAAGGTCGTCCTGAGAATCGTCGCCATCAAGCCCGAGGGCGACGCCGGCAAGGAATCGGTGACGATCAAGAACATCAGCCGCAAGACCCTGAACGTGCGCCGCTACGCGCTGCGCGACGCCTCCGACCACACGATCCGCTTCGGCAACCTCAAGCTCAAGCGCGGCGGCAAGCTGCGCGTCGTGACCGGCTGCCGCGCCGGACAGCGCAAGGCCGTTCGGCGCGGATCGACGTACCACGCCTGCCGCAAGACGCAGTTCTGGGATGACGCCGGCGACGTGATCGAGCTCGTCACCCCGCAGGGCGGACTGCTCTCCACGAAGCACTACGGCACAGCGCCAGCGCCGTAGCCGGTTGCACGGCCCCGCCCAGCGGGGAGATCGCCGAAGTCGTACGCTCGCCCAGCCGATGCCCGATGGCCGCGCCCGTCCCAGCCTGTCGCTGCCCACCCCCGGCAGGCGCGCGATCGTCGTCGGCGCGGGGTCGTTTGGGACCGCCGTCGCCGTAGTGCTCGCGCGCGGGGGCCTGCGAACGACGCTTCAGACGCGCACGTCTGAGCAGGCGCAGCGGCTGCTGGAGGATCGCGACAACATGGTCTATCTGCCGGGCGTCGAGCTGCCGAGGGATCTGCGGATCGAGAGCGTGAGCGCCGGCCTGGGACGCGCGGACTACGTCTTCCTCGCAGTCCCGTCCACCGGCCTGGGCCAGACGATCCGCGGGTTGCGAACGGCGGGCATCGGAAGCCGAACCCCGATCATCTCGCTTGCCAAGGGCCTGACGCCGCCCGACGGCCTGGCGCCGAGCATCCTGCTGCGCGAGCGCTTTGGCGAGGAGCGCGTCGCGTGCATCGGAGGCCCGGCGCACGCGCACGAGATGGTCAGCGAGGGCGCGGCGCTCGTCGCGGCATCCACGAACGAGGAGCTGGCGAGCGCGCTGGCCGGCGTGTTCATCCGCGCGGGGGTCGTCTGCGAGCGCTCGAACGACCCGATCGGGGTCGAGCTCGCGGGCGCCGCGAAGAACGCGGCCGGACTCGCCGCCGGCGCGACGGAAGCCCAAGGGCTCAACGCGGCGGGCGCCGCGGCGGGGCACATCTTCGCCGAGGTCTGGCGCTACGCGGATGCGCAGGGCGCGCGGCCCGAGTCGATCGTCGGCCTGGCCGGCACCGGCGATCTCGTCGCGACCGTGCTCGCTCCGCAGAGCCGCAACCGCCGCGCGGGCGAGCTGCTGGCGGCAGGCACTCCTGCCGCCGAGATCGAAAAGCGGATCGGCCAAGCGGTAGAGGCGCTGCAGACGGTCCCATTGCTTGCCCGCGCACTCGCGCACGCGGGGCTCGAGGCGCCGGTCACCGACGGGCTCGCAAAGCTCATCTCCGGCGAGCTCCCGCTCGAGGACTGGCTGGCGCTCGTGCGAACGACCGTTCCGCCGCCGGCGCGCTGGCGCAGGCGCCCGGCGCCGGGCTTCTGGGCGCGCCTGCGGGCGTTCGTCAGCCGCCGCGGTGCGCCAGCGTCGTGACGACCGCCTCGTAGACGCCCGCGCCGTAGGACTGCTCGGCGACACGCACGTTGGGCCGCCCGGCGATCGCGTCGCGCAGCGTCGGGTCGCGCTCCAGCGCGTTGGCGACAAACCAGAAGGCGCCCACGTGGGCCGCGGTCTCCAGGTCCTCGCGCGAGTCGCCGACGGCGATGACGTCGGCCGGTCCCAGCTCGCGCGCGCGCATGTGACGGGCGACCGCGGCGGCCTTCGACGCCCCGCGCGGGACGAGGTGGTACGCGCGCACCTGGGGCAGCTCGACGAGCGCCTCCGAGCGGCCGTACACGCTGCCGTTGTCGACGAGCCGCAGCGCGCCGTGGCCGCTCGCGGCCAGCAGCTCGTCGACCTCGGTTGCGTCGACGAGGCCGCGGAAGAGGTGCGACACCTCGCGGTTGCGGTGCCAGGGATCGTGGTACTCCAGTCGCCCCACGTAGGTCTTGAGCAGCAGCGCGGGGGCGCCCGCGGCCTCGATCTGATCGTGGATCGACCCCTGCGGTCCGGGCATGAGCTCGCCCGTCAGCCAGTGCTCCTCCCCCTCCAGGACGAGGCAGGATCCGGCCTCGAAGATGTACGAGCGCTGTCCCAGCAGCCGCGCGTCCTCCATCACCTGCGCCTGACGGCGCCCGGACATGAGCACGACCTCGGCGCCGGCGCGATGGCACGCCTCGAGCGCCCGGATGCCGAGCAGCGAGAACGAGCCGTCAGCGCCGCGCAGCAGCGAGGCGCCGGGACCGAGCAGCGTGCTGTCGAGGTCGACGTAGACGCAGCGCACGCCGCGCCTCAGCTGAGCTTCGCGCGCAGGCTCGCGAGCGGCGGACGTTCGAGCAGCTCGACCTGGGCGTGGTCGATTAGCCGACCCTCGCGCCGCAGCCGGCTCGTCACGGCGGCGAGCACCTCGCGGGCCATCGACGCGAGGTCCTCCAGGGACTGGTGGCGATTCTGGCGAACGTCGAGATCGACCTGGGCCAGCGCGTCCAGGCCGGTCGCAGCGTAGACGTCGAGCAGCAGCCCCATCTCGACGGCGTAGCCGGTGCAGAACGCCATTCGCTCGAGCAGCTCGCGCCGCGCCGCGATCTCGCCCGCCAGCGGTTGATGCAGGCTCGCCAGCGGCGGATAGAACGCCTGCAGCAGCGGGCGGGCGGTCAGCTCCGTCACGCGCCCGCCGCCGCTGGGCGCCGTCGACCCGTTGGCCTTGAAGGGCCGCCGGAAGAAGGCCTTGACGAACTGCACGCCGGGCTCGCAGACGAGCGGGCCCACCAGCCCGCAGACGAAGCGCTCGTCGAAGTCCTCGGTGTCGCCGTCGACGAAGCAGACGAGGTCGCCGCTGAGCACGCTCAGCGCCCGCCACAGCGCGTCGCCCTTGCCCACCACGGGCCCGTACTCGGGCGCGAGCTCGGCCTCGTCGTGCACCTCTGCCCCCAGCCGGGCGGCGATCGCGCCGGTGCCGTCGATCGAGCCCGCGTCGACGACGACGACCTGGTCGACGACGCCGGCCTCGCGCAGCGCGATCAGCGGCTCGACGATGCCGGCGATCGTCGCGGCCTCCTCGCGCGCCGGGACACAGACCGAGATCGACTCCTCGCGCTCGGCACGCAGACGATCGGCCGGAAAGTCCGAGTGATGGAAGCTGCGCAGGCCCAAGGCGCTCGTACTATGGCAAGCGCCTTGTCCGTCGTTCCCGAAGCCCATCCCTGGAGCCAGCTCCTCGACGCCGCCCGCGGCGACGGGCGGCTCGTGCGCGAGGCGTTCGAGGGCGCCCGCGAGGCGGTCTGCGAGCCGCTGCCGGACACGCTGCACCCGGCCCTGATCAAGGCGCTGGGGGGCGCCGGGATCGAGGCGCTGTGGTCACACCAGGCGCAGGCGCTGAGCGCCGCCTGGGCCGGACCGACGATCGTCACGACCGGCACCGCGTCGGGCAAGTCGCTGTGCTTCAACCTGCCCACGATCGACGTCCTGTGCCGCGACGCCAAGGCGCGCGCGCTCTACCTCTACCCGACGAAGGCGCTCGCCCAGGACCAGGCGCGGGCGATCAACGCGCTCGGGCTGATCAAGCAGGTGCGGCCAGCGATCTACGACGGCGACACGCCGCGCGAGCGCCGGGCGCAGATCCGCCGCCGGGCGAACGTCGTGCTGACCAACCCCGACATGCTCCACGTCGGGATCCTCCCGAACCACCCCGCGTGGGCGAACTTCCTCTCGAACCTCCGCTGGGTCGTCGTCGACGAGGCGCACGTCTACCGGGGGGTGTTCGGCTCGCACGTCGCGAACGTGCTGCGGCGGCTGCGGCGGCTCGCGCTGGTCTACGGCGCGGAGCCGCAGTTCCTGCTCGCCTCGGCCACGATCGCGAACCCCGGCGAGCTGGCGCGGGCGCTTCTCGGAGCGGACGCGACGGTGGTCGGCGACGACGCGGCGCCGCGCGCCGAGCGGACGATCGCGCTCTGGAATCCGCCGCTCCTCGACGAGGAGCTCGGCCTCCGGGCCAGCCCGCTCGGCGAGGCCTCGCGCCTGCTCGCGGCGCTCGTCGGGCGCGGCCTGCGGACGATCTGCTTCGCCAAGAGCCGCAAGGCCGCCGAGCTGATTCACCGCTTCACCGCCGACCGCGTCGACGCGGAGACCGCCGGCCGCCTCGCGCCCTACCGCGCGGGCTACACGC
>DASVPU010000481.1:0-1845 GCA_036389475.1 Solirubrobacteraceae bacterium | reverse complement strand
GCCGGGTCGGCCGACGTGCCGAACAGCGGGAGCGCTTCGAAGGCGCCGCCGCAGGGCACGTGCCCGATCTCGGCGACGGCGAGAGCGACCCTCGCCGGCGACGAGCTAACCCGGATCGTGCAGTAGGCGCGCGAGATGAGTTGGCGGCAGCCGTGAGCCTGATTTTCGGAGTGTGCGGTCGGCTGCAGCGCTGCAGCAAGGTGGTTTTGAGGTCGGCAGGCGCTGCGTATGCGTCGGGCGGACGGTTTGCGCCGACATCGATCGCGGCGCGTAGGCGCCGGTCGTGGTGTGGATGGTCGTGAGCGCTGGCGGCTGGTCAGGCGAGTGCGGGCAGCGTTCGGGCGCGCTTGAATGCGGCGGTGAGCGCTTGTGCCCAGGGCCATGCGGCGTGGATGCGTAGCGTGGCTGTGCGGGCGTGAAAGGCCAGGCGTGCGGCGACGTGCAGCAGCCGGTAGCGCAGGCGCTTGGGCTCGCAGGCCGCGAGTTCGCCGGTCAAAAGCAGGCGTTGAGTCCAGACGAGCAGGTCGTGCGCGATGCCGACGAGCTTCAGCCAGACGCGGTTGTGCTCGAACTCTCTGAAGGGCATGTTGCGCAGGCCGGTGTCCTTGTCGTTGCGGATATGCGTTTTGGCATGCGCACGCTGGCGCTGGCGACGCTCGAGAACCTGGATGTCGGGGTCGGGCTGGTCAGTCAGGACACCTTGAAAGCGATGACCGTCATGGTCGGTGAACGACAGCTGCGCGCCGGGATGTGCGCGCTCGCGCCGAATGATCACCCGCGACCCGGCTGGCCACCCAGACAGATCCAGAAACTCGGTGATCTCGGCGATCTGGCCATTCTCACGCTCGCTGCCGTCGCTTGCGAGCGCTGCGATCCACGAGTCCTCGGGGAGCTTGAGGATCGCGGCGCGAACCGCGCCGCTCAGCTCATAGCCGACCGTGTAGCGCAGCCGATGCTCGCGACAGAAGTCCAGCAACTCATGCGTCGCGCCCGCGCTGTCGGCTTGCACGAGGATCTCGATCGTCTCGATCAGCTCAGCCGGGACTTGCACGAGGGCGTCCTGGATGACCTCGATGTGATCTGCCGCGGTGTTAGAGCCCGCGTTGCCTGGCCGCAAGATCGCGGCGAGTGCTTCGTCGGTCTCGTCGCAGTAGGTCATCAGCGGGTGAAAGCCGTAGCCGCCCCTTGTAGGTGCCGGCCGCGCCCTGCTTCTCAAAATGGCTTGCGATCAGCGTCGCGTCGACCTCGATCGTGACGCGCTCAGGAGCCCCCGTCAGCTTCCAGACATGCTCGCGCGCACGGGCGTGCGCGTCAGCGAGCGCTTCCAGCAGCCCGGGCGTCGACGCGATCCGGTCCACAACGCGAAACGCCGTCGAGTTCGACGCAACCGCCCCGAACAACGCGTCCTGGTCACGCACCGCTCCCAGATCGCTGAGGCAGTCGCCGCCGTCGGCGAGCATCACCGCCAGATCACGAACCACGCGGCCGGGATCATGACCAGCCCGACGCGCCTTGAGGCTCGCCAAGCGCACCGACAGCGCTTGTGTCAGCCCGGTCTTATCGGCGATCTGCGCCAGCAACGCGCTGCCCGCATGCGATATGAGCCCCTCTCCGTCCGCCGTGACTTCTACCGTGACGTTGCGGCCATCGCGCCGCACCCTCAAGGTGATCCTCCCGAGCCGGTTCTTTGAGCTTCAGCAACCCGAAGAAATCCCTGCTCAACCGGACGTTCCGGCGTCCCGACTCCAGTCGGGGCGCTCACCTTGCCGCAAGATCCGGGCTAGACCGACAGCGAACCCGGCGTGCTCTGCGTCGGCGTATTGCTGAATCATTGTACGGAAGTTC
>DASVPU010000480.1:0-26168 GCA_036389475.1 Solirubrobacteraceae bacterium | reverse complement strand
TCCCCGCACCCGGCTTCGCACCCGCGGGGAGGACGGAGGCCGAGACGTTCACCGTGCTGCGCCTGCGGGCGCCCGCGCCGCAGCCGGTGGCGCTGCTCGCGCTCGAGGTCGGCCTGGATGGCGGGCCGGCGTCGGTCCTCGTGGCCGGACCGCATTGAAGCGCAAACGGATGACCCTGCACGTGGCCGGCCGCCCGGGAGGGGCGATCACGTCCTGGACGAAAGTTGACGCCCCCGTCACCGTTTGCAGTACGCTGGCGTTCATGTCACCGGCGTCACGAACTCATGACGTCGATTGGCTGGTCGTGGGCTCGGGCTTCGGGGGAAGCGTGGCCGCCCATCGGCTGACGGAGAAGGGCTACCGCGTCACGGTCGTCGAGTCGGGCCGGCGCTGGGCCGACCATGAGTTCCCCCGCTCGACGTGGGACATCCGCCGCTACTTCTTCGCCCCCCGCCTGGGCCTGCACGGGATCTTCAGGCTGTCGCTCTTCAAGGACGTCTCGATCATCAGCGGCGCGGGCGTCGGTGGCGGCAGCCTCGGCTACGCCAACACGCTGTACCGCGCGCGCCCGCGCTTCTACGAGGACCCGCAGTGGGCGGGACTCGAGGAAGACTGGGAGCGCGCGCTTGCACCGCATTTCGACGAGGCCGAGCGGATGCTCGGTGTCGCGACCGTGCCCAACGACGACCCGGCCGACGACCTCCTCAAGCGGTTCGGCAAGCACATCGGCGCCGGCCACACGCATGCCAAGACGCGCGTCGGCGTCTTCTTCGGGCCCGCCGGCGAGACCGTGCCGGACCCGTACTTCGGCGGCGCCGGACCGGCGCGCACCGGCTGCATCGTCTGCGGACGCTGCATGGTCGGTTGCCCGGTGGGCGCCAAGAACACGCTGGTGAAGAACTACCTCTGGCTCGCCGAGCAGGGCGGGGCGCGCATCGTCCCCGAGCGAACCGTCGTCGACGTACGCCCGCTTGGCCGCGGTGACGGCTTGGACGGCTACGCGGTCGTCACCGAGCGCACCGGCGCCTGGATCCGCAAGGACCGCCGCACGATCACGGCCGCCCACGTCGTGCTCGCCGGCGGCGCATTGGGAACGAACAAGCTTCTGCAGCGCTGTCGCCACAACGGCTCGCTGCCGAAGGTCTCTGACCGCCTGGGCGAGCTGGTGCGGACCAACAGCGAGGCGATCCTCGCCGTCACCGCCCCGGACGACAGCGTCGACTTCACCAAGCGCGTCGCCATCAGCGGCTCCATCTATCCCGACGAGAACACGCACATCGAGACGGTCAGCTACGGCCATGCCGGCGACTCGATGAGCCTGCTGCACACGCTGCTCGTCGGCGACGGCACGAAGATCACGCGGCCGCTGAAGCTCTTCGCCGCGGCGATCCGCCATCCGCTCATGTTCGCCAAGCTGTGCGATCCGCGCGCGTGGTCGCGGCGCACGATCATCCTGCTGGTCATGCAGACGCTCGACAACGCGATCGCGCTGCGGCCGCGGCCGGGGCGCCTCGGGGCGATGCGCTTGCAGACCGAGCAGGATCCGCTGAAGCCCAGCCCGACGTTCATCCCGATCGCCAACCAGGCGGCGGAGTGGATGGCGAAGCAGATCGGCGGCGTCGCGCAGAGCTCGCTCACGGAGGCGCTCGCAAGCATCCCGACGACCGCGCACATCCTCGGCGGCGTCGTCATCGCGCGGTCGCCCGCGGAGGGCGTCGTGGACGCCCGCCATCGCGTCTTCGGCTACGAGAACCTGCTCGTCTGCGACGGCTCGGTCGTCCCGGCGAACGTGGGCGTCAACCCGAGCCTCACGATCGCAGCGCTCGCCGAACGCGCGATGAGCTTCGTTCCGGCCCACGGCGAGGCCGCCGCGGCCGAGGCCGCGCCGGTGCTGGCCGCCTGAGCGGGCAGCCGTACAGCTCCGGACGGCTACTCTCATTCGAGCGTGAGCGTCGCCGAAGAGCCATCGCCCAAGCCGTCCCTCGTCGACCGCCTGCGCGAGCGCCGCGACCGTCAGCGCGCGCGGCCGCTCGTCGTGCGCATCCTGTACATCCTCGTCGGCTTCACCCTGCTGCTGGGAGGCATCGCGATGCTCGTGCTGCCGGGCCCGGCGTTCGTCGTCATCCCGATCGGCCTCGCGCTGCTGTCGCTGGAGTTCGCGTGGGCTGAGAAGCTGCTCGAGCGAGCGATCGAGCAGGGAGAGATCGCCAAGCGCAAGGCGTCTGAGACGACGAAGACGCAGCGCATCCTCACGATCGTTGCGGTGGTGCTGGGTGTCGGCGCGCTTGTCGCGTGGGGGCTGATGGGAGACATCCCGCTGATTCCCGATCCCTGACGACCGGTCGCGGCAGGCCGTTGCGGTGTCCTGCACCGCGCGCGCTGCTACGTAGGGCTTATGCGCGCAGCGGCCGGCCGCGTCCGCGCTCGCTACAGACGCTTTTTCAGCATCTCCTTGCCCTGCTCGCCGCCCTTGCGGCTCTCGCGCTGGGCCTTGCGGAAGAATTCGGCCAGCTCCTCGTCGCCGTCGCGCTCCGCATCCTGGATGTACGTCTCCAGCCGCAGCGCGTTGCTCAAGCACGCCTCGGTGAACCAGATGATGTTGTAGTCCTTGTCCTTCGTGCCGGTGACTTGCCCAGTCTCTTCGGTCGCCACGGAAGCCTCCCTCGGGTTCGTTGGTCGTGACCTAGAGCGCATACCCGGATATCCGGCTGCGTCCACCGCGATCCAAGCGCTGCGACGGTCGCGATGCCAGGCTTTGACGTCGTCGCGGAGTGGTTCCTCTACTGTCGGGTCATGATCCGGTGGCCTCGATGAGGCGCGCGGCGAACCGTCGTGCGAAGCGGTTGCCGGTGAGCTTCGCATCGCGCTGCGGGTCGACGCCGGTCACTCGGCGCGGGATGGCATTGGCGGCGAGCGCTGCGGCGGCGGCACTGGTTCCTGAGACGCTGCATGGCGCCGAGGACGTCCGCGCGGGCCTCGGGCCCGCTTCCGCGCTCGTCGTGTTGCTGCTCGTCCAGGTCGCGGCGATCGCCGCTGCCGTGGCGGGGCGTCGCTGGGCCGTGCGGCTGCTGCTCGCCGTTTCGGTGGGTTGGATCCTCGGCGCGCTGGTCGACCATCCCCAGGTCTTCACCGATCCGGCCGGATTCCGCGCCGGCTGGACCTCGACGGCGGCCGTGCTGGCGCTGATCGCGCTCGACGCGACCGCGGCGACGTTCGCGCTCGCCCCGGCGATGCCTGCGCGGTGGGATGCCGTCAAGACGCCGCCGCAGGACGCCTGGGCAGCCGTCGACCGCCAGCTCGCCCACGTGCTCGACGTACGGACAGCTCGCGAGCGGGCGAGCGGCGCGATCCCGGGCGCGATCACGGCTTCCTGGCGGCACCCAGTCGTGCCGGACGACGATCGTCGTGTCCTCGTGGTGTGCGCGCACGGGGCACGCTCGCTGCGCGCTGTCCACACGCTGCGCCGGCGGGGCATCGACGCGCACTCGATCGCCGGTGGCATGAGCGCGTATCGCCGCGCAAACCTGCCGGTCGACGGTCGCGCGTGAGAGCGGTCGTCGTCGGCGCCGGCCACAACGGCCTGGTGTGCGCGTGCTATCTCGCGCGCGCCGGCGTCGATGTCGTCGTGTTCGAGCAGTCAGACAAGCCTGGCGGCGGGTCGCGTACCGAGGAGACCGTCCCGGGCTACCGATTCGACACCCATTCGGTGGCGCACAACATCATCAACATGACGTCGATCCCGCGCGAGCTCGGACTCGCCGCCGCGGGCCTTCAATACCGCGAAATGGATCCGTTCGCCGTCGCCGTCTTCGCCGACGGGCGCCGAGTGCGCTTCCACCGCAGCCTCGATCGCACGCTCGCCTCGATCGCGCAGATCGACCGCGGCGAGGCGCGAGCGTACGCGGTGTTCATGGACGAGGCGCTGCCGCTCGTCGAGCTGCTGACGCTCGCGCTGCAGGCCGGCGGCGGTCCCCGGGACATGGCCGGCCGGATCCTGCGACGGATGCCGCAGGCGATCCGGCTGCTTCACGCCGGGCCACTGCGGCTGGCGAGCGAGCTGATCGGCTCCTACGGGCGACTGATGCGAAGCCGCCTGACGTCCGACCTCACGCGCGGGCCCGTCAGCGCGTTCGCCGCCCACGCCGGGGCAAGCCCGGAGCTGCCGGGCAGCGCGCTGTTCGGCTTCTGGCAGGCGGCCTATCACCGCCACGGCCAGTGGCATGCCGTCGGAGGCGCGCAAGGCTTGACCGATGCGCTGCGACGGCGGCTGACCCAGCTCGGCGGCCGCGTTCGCTGCGGGGCGCTCGTAACTCGGATCGACGGGACCGGCGGTCAGGTGCGCGCCGTCGAGCTGGAGGGCGGGGAGCGGATCGCGGCCGACGCCGTCGTGACCGCGATCGATCCGCGCACCGCGCTGCTCGAGCTGCTGGACCCGCCGCTGGATGGAGCCGCGGGTGCTGAGCTTGCCGCGACGCGCCGTTCAAACGGCGTCCAGCTGCTCGTGCACGTGGCGGTCGACCGGCTGCCGGCCTATACGCACGCGCGGCCAGGCGACCACAACGGGCTGCAGAGCTACGTCGACGAGATCGACGAGCTCAGCGCCGCGTTTCGGGCAGCCGAGGATCGCCGCGTGCACCTGCCGGCTCCCGCATACGCGTTCACGACCTCGGCGCTGGACGGGAGCCTCGCGCCTACCGGGCACCACACGGTCTACCTCGCCTGCCCCGCGGTGCCCTTCGAGGTCGACGGCGGCTGGGAGCAGGCCGCTCCGGCGGTCGTGGAAAGCATGCTCGACCAGATCGAAGCTCGCGCTCCGGGCTTCAAGGACACGATTCAGGGGATCGCGGTCCGTACCCCGCAGGACATGGCGCGCGAGCTGCGCTGGCCGGGCGCACACCCGATGGTGCTCGATGTCACCCTCGAGCAGCTCGGCGTGCTGCGTCCGACGCCGGCGCTGGCGTCGCACCGCCCGCCGCCGCGCGGCCTGTACTTCAGCGGCGCCGGCACGGCGCCGACCGGCGGCATCGCGGGCTCGCCGGGACGCGCCGCCGCCCGCGTGCTGTTGCGCGACCACCTGCAACGCATGGTCGCCGGCTAGCCGGTGGACGCGATCGTGCTCGCGATCCCGCTCGGGATCGTCATCGGGCTGATCGTCGGGGCCGTCGGCGGGGGCGGCGCGATCCTCGGGCTGCCCGTGCTCGTATACGTCCTGGGCGAGAAGGTCGGGCCGGCCTCGACGGCGTCGCTGATCGTCGTCGCGATCGGCGCCGGCATCGGTGCCGGCGCGCTCGCCCTGCGCGGCCACGTCTGCTGGCGCATCGCGCTGATGCTCACCATGCCGGCCGCCGCAGGGTCGTGGCTTGGAACGCTCGCGAACACGGCGGTCAGCGCCAAGGCGCTGATCCTGTCCTTCGTGCCGATCATGTTGATGGCCAGCGCCGCAACCTGGCAGCGCGCCGCCGCGGTCAGCAGCGAAGCGGCCGGCCCCTGCCCGGCCGTCCGACCGGCGCCGACTGTGCTCGCCGGCTCCGGCGTCGGCGTCCTGACCGGCTTCTTCGGCGTCGGCGGCGGGTTCTTGATCGTTCCTGTCCTGACGCTGTGGCTGGGATTCAGCTTCCGTCGCGCGGTGGCCTCGTCGCTGGTGATCATCACCCTCACGGGTCTTGCCGCGCTCGCAAGCCACCTCGCCGCCGGTGCCGTCGTCGACGTTCCGGTCACCGTCGCGCTGTCGGCGTCGACCGCGGCAGGCGCACTGATCGGCTCGATGTTCGCCCAGCGCGTCCCGCAAGCCGCGCTGGGCAAGGCGTTCGCCGCCGTCGTGGGACTGCTCGCCATCTTCCTGCTCGTCGACACGCTCCTGCTGAGCGGTCCGCCGCACGGTTGAAGCCTGGCGTATGGTCGTCTACGACGCAGCCAACCGAGCTGGAGGTATGCAGTGAGCGCAGTGGCGCAAACGGTTGCAACCGGCGCCGACGCGGACGCCGGCTCGCCGAAGGCGCGCGGGGCGATCGGCAAAGAGGCCCGCGCGCACGCCCCGCGTTCCAGCCACGGCGACTGGCAGCCGGCCGCCGACCGTCCTGATCCGGTGCAGATCCTGCTCGACCAGGCCGAGGGCAGAGTTCCGGAGCTGCTCGCGCTGCGCTATGGCCGGATGCTCGTCTCGCCCTTCTCGTTCTTCCGCGGCGCGGCCGCGATCATGGCCGCCGACCTCGCCCCGACGCCGACGTCAGGGCTGCGCGTGCAGCTCTGCGGCGACGCGCACCTGTCGAACTTCGGCACGTTCTCGTCGCCCGAGCGCGCGCTTGTCTTCGACATCAGCGACTTCGACGAGACGCTGCCTGGTCCGTGGGAGTGGGACGTCAAGCGCCTCGCCGCGAGCGTCTGCATCGCCGGCCGCGACCGCGAGTTCAAGAGCAAGCAGATCGCCCACGCGGTGGCGCAGACGGTCGCGGCCTATCGCGAGGCGATGAACAGCTTCGCGCAGCAGGGAAACCTCGACGTCTGGTACGCGGATCTCGACGTGGACGAGATTTCGCGCCTGTTCAGCGTAGGCGTCGACGTCAAGCGCATGAAGAAGCTGGAGCGTGAGCTCGAACAGGCGCGCCTGAACACGAGCGTGAAGGCGCTCGGCAAGCTGACCGAAACCGCCGGCGGCCAAGTCCGCTTCCTGCACAAGCCGCCGCTGCTCGTTCCCGTCGACGAGCTGCTGACCGGCGTCGGTCGCGAGCAGGCCGAGCGCAACCTCAAGGGGCTGCTGAGCGACTACCGCGACAGCCTGCCCGAGAACCGGCGCACGCTTCTGGACGGCTACCACTACGTCAGCATGGCCCGCAAGGTCGTCGGCGTGGGCAGCGTCGGCATGCGCGTCTGGGTGATCCTCCTGTACGGCCGCGACGGCAGCGACCCGCTGCTGCTGCAGGCCAAGGAGGCCACGGCCTCCGTGCTGGAGAAGCATCTCGATCCGCCGTTCCACGGCAACCACGCAGAGCGCGTCGTCGAGGGCCAGAAGCTCATGCAGGCGGCGAGCGACATCTTCCTGGGCTGGCTCGCCGCCACGGGTCCCGTCGGCGGTACGCGCGACTACTACCTGCGCCAAGCCGCCGACGGCAAGGGCGCGATCGATATCTCGTTGCTGCTGCCGGCCGGGCTCGCCGACTACGGCCGCCTGTGCGGCTGGACGCTCGCCCGTGCTCACGCGCGTGCCGGTGACCGCATCGCAATCTCCGGCTACCTCGGCAGCGGCGACGCCTTCGACCGCGCCGTCGCGGCGTTCGCTGAGCGCTACGCCGACCAGAACGAGGACGACTACAAGGCGCTGAAGGAAGCCGTCGACAGCGGACGCGTGGAAGCGGCGAAGGAGGATGCCTCGGAGTAACGCCGATCGGGGAACGTCAGCCGGGCGCGCGGCTCACCATGTGACCCGCAGCTCGGCGGCGCCGACGGCGCCTTGGGAGACGAACGATGCATGCCCGCTCGCCGGCTTCGCGAGCCGCAGGCCGGGCATGCGCTGCAGCAGGGTCCCCAAGGCCGTATGGATCTCGACGCGAGCGAGGTGCGCGCCGAGGCAGTAGTGGATGCCGCGTCCGAACGACAGATGCTGGTTGCCGGTGCGGTCGATGTCGAACGCGTCGGGGTTCGCGAAAGCGCAGGCGTCGCGGTTGGCCGCGGGCAGCGACGCCGTGACGGTCGCGCCTGCCGGCACGCTGAACCCGGCGAGTTCGGTGTCCTGGACGGCAACCCGGGACATGCTGTTGTTGACCGCGGGACGCAGGCGCAGCAGCTCCTCAATGGCTGGGGCCAGTAGCGCGGGGCGCTGATGCAGCAACGCCAGCAGCCGTGGATGTTCGAGGAGGTACAGCAGCGAGTTGGCGATCTGAGTCGCCGCGAGGAAATGCCCGTCACGAAACATCGACGTCGCGATGCCGTGCAGCTCCTCGTCGTCGATCAGCCCGCCTTCGTGGCGAGCCTCGATCAGCCGGTGAAACAGCGTCTGGCCGGACGCGCCGCTCAGCTCTCGCAGCACCTCACGGACCTCGCAGTAGAGCTCTGACTCGGCCGCTCGCACCGCCTCTGGCGCCGCGACCGGATGCTCTGATCGCGCTACGCACAACGCGCGCAGGCGCCCGCGGAAGGGCTGCGGGACACCGAGCAGCTCGCACTGCGCCTGGAAGGTCAGCGGCGCGCAGTATTGGCTGACCAGATCCGCGGGCGGTCCTGCTTTGAGCAGCTCGCCGGCCAGGCCGGCGGCGATCGCCTCGACGCGTCCGCGCAGCCGCTCCACGCTGCGCGCACCGTAGGATCCGGCCAGGAGCTTTCGGATTCGGGTGTGCTTTGGCCGGTCCATCTCCGTCACCGAACAGTCCAGCGTCGGGCTGCGCAGTCCAAGCTCCGCGGACGCGACCGCGCGACTGAAACGATCGCTTGTCATCAGCTCCCGGATCTGGTGGTAGTCACCGAGCAGATGCGTTCGCGTTCCATCGGCGAGGATCACCTGCACAGCGTCGGCTGGGCAGGGCCGCGAGTACGGCAAGGACGTTCGAGCCATTCGACTGATCCCCCATTCAGCCGACTTGGACGGGCGTCGTCGACCAGGCGCCGACGCGGAGCGCAACATACCGCAACGGCCGCCGGCGCTGGTTGGGAATAATTGAGAGTGCGTGCCGATGTGTGACGCCGGGACGTGCGATTCACTGTGATGGCGGTATGCCCGCTGCATGATCGCGAAGGCGATCCTGCGCCGTTCACACATGTGGCCGCCGCTCGCCGCCTACCTCACTCACAGCCGCACGGTCGCTGCCTGCACCTCGCCCGCCCGGGCGGCGCGCAGCGCCGCGGCGGCGACGCCGAGGTCTTGGATCGCCAGCCCGGTCGAGTCAAACAGCGTGATCGCGTCGGGGCAACTGCGGCCGCGGGCCTCAGCGGCCAGCACGGCGCCGAGCGTCGTCACCTGCTCGCGGGTGACGCGGCCTGCGGCCACCGCGCCGGCGAGCTCGCCGCCATGCGACGCCTGCTCCCACTCGTCGCAGAACAGCTCGCAGGCCAAGATCGCGGCGACGCTGGCCTCGGCCTTGCCCGAGCCGTCGGCACCGAGCATGTTCAAATGCATCCCCGGCCGCAGGTCGTCCTCGTTGACGACGATCTCGGCGCCCGGGGTGACCGTGCAGACGATGTCGCACTCCAGCGCCGCGCCGCGCCCGCCGGTCCTCCAGCCGAGCTCCTCGGCCAGCGCCGTGGCGGCCGCGGCGCGCGGATCAGAGCACACCCCCGGTCCATAGCCGGCTGCGACGAGGCAGCGCGCGGCCGATGAGCCGTTGAGCCCGCAGCCGACGATCCCGACCGAGCGGGCGTCTCGTCGGGCCAGAGCGCGCGTGGCGAGCGCCGCGACGGCGCCCGTCCGCAGCGCCGTGACCGCGCGCGCGTCGAGCAACGCGAGCGGCACGCCGGTGCGCGTGCTCGACAGGCAGACAACGCCGCTGACCGTTGGCGGACCGTCGGGCGCGTTGCCGGGAAACGAGGTGACCCACTTCAGCAGCGCGAGCTCTCCTCCCCGAGCCGGCATCGCGCGGAAGTCCCCGTAGGGCGGGCTGTCGAGATAGACCTTCGGGGGCATGACCCATTCGCCGCGGTGGTGGCGCAGGAACGCGTCCCGGGTGGCGTCGATCGCAGCGACCGGCGAGACGGCCGCCAGTACGGTCCCGTGGTCGAGGACGATGAGCTCGGGCACGCGCCGGGAGGGTACGCGCTCGCCGACCAGGACACGGGCACAAGCAGCCACATGAACTGGACCAGGTTGGTCCACAAAAATTCCTGAAACCAGACCCGGAATTGCGGGTATCATCACGAGTCCATGCACGCCACAACGGAGCACTGACACCCATGGAGCCAACCACGGTCGCCGGTCGCCAGGGGACGCTCGAGAACCCAGAGGTTCGCGAGGACGTCCCAGGTCACGTCATCCCGATCCTCGAGCGCGAGTTCGACGATTTCGACACGGAATCGCAGCGTTTCCTGCGCGGTGAGATCGAGGAGATCGAGTTCATCGGGTTCCGGCTCAAGCAGGGCGTCTACGGCCAGCGCCAGGCGGACGTGCAGATGATCCGGGTCAAGCTGCCCTTCGGCGGGATCTCACCCGAGCAGATGGACGCCTTCGGCGAGGTCGTCGAGAAGTACGTGCCGCTGAAGAAGGGTCACATCACGACGCGCCAGAACATCCAGCTGCACCACGTCCCGCTGCCCGACGCCGCCAAGGCGATCCGCGAGCTGTCAGACAGCGGCCTGTCCTCGCGCGAGGGCTGCGGCAACACCGTGCGCAACGTCACCGGCGACCCGTGGGCCGGCGTCTGCGACGACGAGCCGTTCGACATGACGCCGTACGCGGGCGCCTACGTGCGCTATTTCGTGCGCCACCCGACGACGCAGCTCATGCCGCGCAAGATCAAGACGGCGTTCAACGGTGCTCCGGCGGACCGTGCGCTGACCGGCATCCACGACATCGCGTTCATCGCCAAGGAGCGAGACGGCGTCCGTGGGGCTGAGATCCGCGTCGGAGGCGGCACGTCGATCATGCCGCGCGTCGCGCCGACGCTGTACGAGTTCGTCGGCCTCGACGACGGCGAGTACCTCAAGGTCGCCGAGGCCTGCTTGCGGATCTTCGACCGCCAGGACTTCCTGCGCGTCAACCGCGCGCGGGCGCGGATCAAGGTGCTCGTCGACAAGATCGGAATCGACGCCTTCCGCGACATGGTCGAGGAGGAGCTGCAGGGCGACTGGGTCGCAGAGCGCGACTTCGATGTCCAGAACCTGCGCTGGCAGGACGACGAGGAGGCCTCCGCGCCGGCCGTGCCCGCCACCTTCGCGAGCCCGAACGGCGACGTCTCGGCATTCGAGCGCTTCTGCGCCGACAATGTGCAGCCCCAGA
This sequence comes from Solirubrobacteraceae bacterium, assembly GCA_036389475.1. Taxonomy (GTDB): domain Bacteria; phylum Actinomycetota; class Thermoleophilia; order Solirubrobacterales; family Solirubrobacteraceae; genus CADCVQ01. Next base: position 15,250 of record DASVPU010000480.1, on the reverse strand, counting down.
AGCAGGAAGGCTTCAGCACGGTTCACGTGAAAGTCACGCGCGGCGACCTCACCCCCGAGCAGTTCCACGGCATTGCCGACATCATGCGCACGTACTCCGGTGGCTACATGCGCACGACCGTCCACCAGAACTTCCTGCTGCGCTGGGTCCGCAACGAGACAATCTACGAGGTCTGGCAGGCGCTGAGCGCGCTCGGTCTCGGCGACGAAGGCCCGGACAAGGTCACCGATGTCGTGTCCTGCCCCGGCACGGACTCCTGCAAGCTCGGCATCACCTCCTCGATGGGGCTCAACGCCGCGATCCAGGAGCGCCTCGAGGAGATGCGGATCAGCGATCCGCTGACGCGGGCAATCCACATCAAGATGAGCGGCTGCCCGAACGGGTGCAGTCAGCACCACATCGCCAACATCGGCTTCTACGGCGCATCGATCAAGGTCGGCGGGCACACGATTCCGGCCTACGTCGCGCATGTGGCCGGGAACTTCGACGGCGGCGAGATCGTCTACGGGCAGCGGCTGAAGGTGCGTCTGCCCGCCAAGCGCGTGCCCGATGCGATCGAGCGCTGGCTGCGCTGGTATGAGGCCGAGCGCGAGCAAGGCGAGGTCTTCAACGACTTCGCGGCCCGCGTCGGCACGAAGGCGTTCGAGGATCTGGTCCGCGACCTGGCGATGCCCGTCGAGTTCAGCCTGGAGACGATGACGACGTTCATCGATTGGAACCGCGACGTGCCCTTCCAAGTCGTCCGCGGAGAGGGCGAGTGCGCGGTCTGAGGTCCACACTGCAGCAGGCCGCCCGGCACGAGCGGCTCGTCTTTCTGTGCTCCTTTCAGAAGGAGGAGTCGGTGATCCTGGACGAGCTGCTGGAGATCGCGCCGCACGTCCGCGTCGTGACGATCGACACGGCGGTGCTGTTCCCCGAGACGCTTGCCACCTGGCGCGCCTTCGAGGAGCGCTTCGGCGTGCGCATCGAGGTGCAGCAGGCGTTCGGCGACTGGACCGGCCCCGAGCACTGCTGCGGCGCGGAGAAGGTCGCGGCGCTCGAGCGCGCGCTGGACGGCGCCGACGGCTGGATCACCGGCCTGCGGCGCGAGCAGGGGCCGGCGCGGGCGGACGTCGAGCTCGTCGAGGTTGACGCCAAGCGCGGCGGGATCGCGAAGTACAACCCGCTTGCGTTCTGGACCGAGCGCGACCTGTGGCGGCGCATCCACGAGCGCGACCTGCCCTATCACCCGCTGCACGACGACGGCTATGAGTCGATCGGCTGCGCGCCCTGCACCCGGCCCGGCAACGGGCGCGAGGGGCGCTGGGCGGGCAGCGACAAGACCGAGTGCGGGCTGCACGTGTGATGGATCCCATGATCGTCGCATTCGGCCTCGGCGTCGGCATCCTCGTCGGCCTGACCGGGATCGGCGGTGGCTCGCTGATGACGCCGCTGCTCGTGCTCTTCGCCGGGATCCCGCCGATCGTCGCGATCGTCACCGACCTCGCCTACGGCGCCGTGACCAAGACGCTCGGCGGCTGGCGCCACTGGCGCAAGGGCACCGTCGACCTCGGCGTCTCGATGTGGCTTGCGGTCGGCAGCGTGCCGGGCGCGCTGTTCGGCGTCTGGCTGCTGCATCGCCTGCACGCCGCGTACGGGAAGAGCTTCGAGCCCACGCTGCTCGGCATGATCGCCGGCGTGCTGATGCTCGTCTCGCTGACGATCCTCGGGCGCGCGCTGTTCATGCCCAAGCTCGTCGCACGCGAGCGCCACAGCGTCCGGCAGACGCTGCGCACGAAGGTCACGGCGGCCTGGATGGGCGCGGCGCTCGGGATCGTCCTGGGCGTCACCTCTGTCGGCAGCGGCGCCCTCATCGGCCTCGTGCTCATCCTCGTGTTCCAGCTCACGCCACATCGCGTCGTCGGGACCGACGTCTTCCACGCAGCGATCCTGCTGTGGGCCGCGGGGCTCGCGCACTGGGTCAGCGGCAACGTCGACTTCGCCTTGATGGGAACGATCCTCGTCGGCTCGCTGCCCGGCGTGTGGATCGGGACCCAGCTCATCACGAAGGTGCCCGCGGTTGTCCTGCGGCCGACGCTCGGCTGCGTCCTGCTCGCATCCGCCCTGGGCGTCCTTTCCAAGGCGGGCGTCGCGGTCCCGCCCGCAGCCCTGATCGGGGTGCCGCTGACCGCCGGTCTGGCGGCCTATGCGACGAGCCGCACGCGCCGCGTCCGTCCAGCTGCGACCGAGGTGGAGGCAGCGCCGGCATGACCGCCCGTCTCACCCATCTCAACGCGCTGGAGTCCGAGGCGATTCACATCATGCGCGAGGTCGCGGCCGAGCTGTCCAAGCCGGTGCTCCTCTTCAGCGGCGGCAAGGACTCGATCGTGCTGCTCCGGCTCGCCGAGAAGGCCTTCCGGCCGGGGCGCTTCCCGTTCCCGCTCATGCACGTCGACACGGGCCACAACTTCTCCGAGGTCATCGAGTTTCGCGACTGCCGCGTGCAAGAGCTCGGCGAGCAGCTCATCGTGGCGTCCGTTCAGGAGTCGATCGATCGCGGCCGCGTGGCCGAGGAGAACGGCCCGCGAGCGTCGCGCAACCGCCTGCAGACGACGACGCTGCTCGACGCGATCGAGGAGCACGGCTTCGACGCGGCCTTCGGCGGCGCGCGCCGTGACGAGGAGCGCGCGCGGGCGAAGGAGCGGATCTTCTCCTTCCGCGACGACTTCGGCGGCTGGGATCCCAAGAACCAGCGCCCGGAGCTGTGGAGCATCTACAACGGGCGCATCCGGCGCGGTGAGAGCGTGCGGGTCTTCCCGATGAGCAACTGGACCGAGCTCGACGTGTGGGAGTACATCGCCGTCGAGGGGCTCGAGGTGCCGTCGATCTACTTCGCACACGAGCGCGAGGTCTTCTCCCGCGACGGAATGCTGTACGCCATGTCCGAGCACGTACAGCTGATCGACGGGGAGGAGCCGTTCGTGGCTTCGGTGCGCTACCGAACGGTCGGCGACATGAGCTGCACGGGCGCGGTGCGCTCGACCGCCGCCGACCTCGGCACGGTCGTCGCCGAGATCGCCGCCACGCGGATCACCGAGCGCGGCGAGACGCGTGCGGACGACCGCGTGTCGGAGGCCGCGATGGAGGACCGCAAGGTCGCGGGGTACTTCTAGTGGCGCTCGCCTCCACCGATCTGCTGCGCCTGGCCACAGCCGGCTCCGTCGACGATGGCAAGTCGACGCTCATCGGGCGGCTGCTCTTCGACGCCAAGCAGGTCCTGACCGATCAGCTCGAGCACGTCGAGCAGGCGTCTCGGCGTCGCGGGGCGGGAATGGTCGACCTCTCGCTGCTCGTCGACGGCCTGCGCGCCGAGCGCGAGCAGGGCATCACGATCGACGTCGCCTACCGCTACTTCGCCACCCCGCGGCGGACGTTCATCATCGCCGACACGCCGGGACACGTGCAGTACACCCGCAACATGGTCACCGGCGCGTCGACCGCCGATCTTGCGGTGATCCTCGTGGACGCGCGCAAGGGCGTGCTCGAGCAGTCCAAGCGCCATGCCTACATCTCGACGCTGCTGGGAATCCCGCACCTCGCGGTCGCCGTCAACAAGATGGACCTCGTCGACTACTGCGAGGAGACGTTCGACGCGATCGTTCGCGACTTTTGCGACTTCGCGCGGGGACTGAAGGTGAGCGACATCGCCTACTTTCCGATCAGCGCCAAGCACGGCGACAACGTCGTCGAGCGATCGGCGAACATGCCCTGGTATGGCGGGATGGCGCTGCTCGAGCACCTCGAGAGCGTCGAGGTCGCCGATGATCGCAACCTCGACGACGCACGCTTTCCGGTCCAGTGGGTCATCCGCGACCACGAGACGGACTACCGCGGCTACGCCGGGCAGGTCGCCGGCGGCGTCCTGCGCCCTGGCGACGAGGTGCTCGTCCTGCCGTCGCGCACGAGGACGCGGATCTCGCGCCTCGACACGTTCGACGGTCCGGTCGGCGAGGCGTTTGCACCGATGTCGGTGACGATGCTGCTCGAGGACGAGGTCGACGTCTCACGCGGCGATCTCATCTGCCACGTCGAGGACGCCCCGCAGCTCGAGCGCGAGCTCATCGCGACGATCTGCTGGATGACCGACGCACCCCTTCGAGCGGGCGGGCGCTACGCGATCAAGCACGCGACGCATGCGGCCCGCGCGATCGTCGAGGAGGTCGTCGACCACGTCGACATCCACACGCTCAAGGCAGATCCGAGCGCCGGCGAGCTGGGCCTCAACGACATCGGGCGCGTGCACCTGCGCACCTCCAAGCCGCTGGCGTTCGACCCGTACTCGCGCAACCGCGCAACCGGCTCGTTCATCCTCATCGACGAGACGACGAACGACACGGTCGGCGCCGGCATGATCTGCTAGTGGTCAATACTCACAGGAAGGACCGCTAGTGCCAAACCGCCGGCCACAGCTGCGGATCGTGGCCCCCGCGGCCTCGCCCGAGGAAGCGGCGGCCGTGGTCGCCGCGCTCGAGCGGTTCATGCGCGACACCGCGCCTGTGATCGCGCCGGCGCCTGCTGACGCGACCAGCGGCTGGGCGCGGGCGGCGCTGCTTGAGGGGACCGGACACGGACCGCAGGAGCGCTCGCCGTGGGGCGTGGGCCGGCGGTAGGCGACGTCTCGGTCGAGCTCGGTCGCCGGTGCGGCGCGCGTATCCTGAGCCTTCCTGCGTGTTCTCCAAAGTTCTCATCGCCAACCGCGGGGAGATCGCGGTCCGGATCGTGCGTGCGCTCGACGAGCTTGGGATCGCCTCCGTGGCCGTCTACTCCGAGATTGACCGCGACGCGCCGCATGTGCGGCGGGCCGGCGAGGCGTATCTCGTCGGCGGCGCGGCTCCGTCGGAGAGCTACCTCAACAGCGAGCGGATCCTCGAGATCGTGCGCGAGTCCGGAGCCGAGGCAGTCCATCCCGGCTACGGGTTCCTCGCCGAGAACGCCGCCTTCGCCCGTGCCTGCGAAGCGGCGGGCGTCGTGTTCATCGGTCCTCCGGCGAGCGCCATCGAGGCGATGGGCTCCAAGACGCGGGCGCGCGAGCTCATGCGCGCGGCGGGCGTCCCGATCGTGCCGGGTACGGTGCAGCCCGTCGCGACGCTCGACGAGGCGCGCCGGATCGCGGCCGAGGAGATCGGCTACCCGGTCGCCGTCAAGGCGGCCGGCGGCGGCGGCGGCAAGGGGTTTCGCGTCGCGCACAGCGAAGACGAGCTGCAGGCGTCCTTCGAGGGCGCGGGCCGCGAGGGCGAGAAGTTCTTCTCCGACCCGACCGTGTACCTCGAGCGCTACCTCCCCGACCCCCGCCATGTGGAGGTCCAGGTGCTCGCCGATGCGCACGGCAACACGATCCATCTCGGCGAGCGCGACTGCTCGATCCAGCGCCGCCACCAGAAGCTCGTCGAGGAGTCGCCGGCCCCGCATTGGATCGTCGACGCGCAGATGCGCGAGCGGATCGGCGCGATCGCCGTCGAGGCGGCGCGAGCGGTCGACTATCGCGGCGCCGGGACCGTCGAGGGGCTGCTCGCGTCCGACAGCGGCGAGTACTTCTTCCTGGAGATGAACACGCGCGTGCAGGTCGAGCACTGCGTCACCGAGATGACGACCGGCGTGGACATCGTCAAGGAGGGCATCCGCGCGGCTGCCGGCGAGCCGCTGTCGATAGCGCAGGAGGACGTGGCACTGCGTGGCCACGCGATCGAGTGCCGTATCAATGCCGAGGACGCGTCGAAGCGCTTCGCCCCCGCTCCTGGGCGGATCGGGTCATACGTCGAGCCGGCGGGGCCCGGCGTGCGCGTCGACTCCGGCGTGCGCGCCGGCAGCGAGGTCTCGCCGATGTACGACCCGATGGTCGCCAAGCTCATCGTCTGGGACGCCGATCGCGAGGCGGCGACGCGGCGGATGCTGCGCGCGCTGGGGGAGTACGAGATCGAGGGCCTGAAGACGCTGATCCCGTTTCATCGGGCGCTGCTGGCCACCGAGCAGTGGGCGCGGGGCGAGACCTGCCGGGACCTGCTCGAGGACAAGGGCTGGCTCGAGGCGCTGGCATTCGAGCAGCAGCCGGCATCCCGCAACGGCGGTGCAAAAGATGTCGAGCACGCGTATACGGTCGAGGTCTCCGGGCGCAGGTTCGACGTGCGCGTGATCGGCCCACCGGCCGGTGCCGGCGCCGGCGCGCGAGACGGGGCGGCGCCGCCGGCCGCGAAGCCGACCCGCGGGGTTCCCCAGAAGAAGAAGGAGAAGGCCACCGCGCCGCCGCGCGGCGGCGATACGCTCGCGTCGCCGATGCAGGGCAACGTCTGGAAGGTTCCCGTCCAGCAGGGGGAGCAGGTGAAGAAGGGTCAGATCGTCACGATCATCGAGGCGATGAAGATGGAGAACGAGATCACCGCTCACAAGGCCGGGGTCATCGCCGAGCTGGCGATCTCGCCCGGCGACGCCGTCCGCACCGGGGACACGCTGGCGGTGATCAGGGACGCATGAGCACGACCGCGCGAGCCTGGATCGCAGGAAACGACGAAGCGGAGGCGATCGCCGCGCTGCTCGTCGCCTTCCGCGACGACATGGGCAGCGACTGGCCCTCGGAGAACGCCTTCCTCGCTTCCGTCGAGCGGTTGCTGGAGGATCGCGACACGGAGTTCTTGCTGGCGACCGTCGACGACGACTCGCCGCCCGCCGGCGTGCTGCAGCTGCGCTTTCGCCTCAGCGTTTGGAGAGCTGCTCCCGACGCCTGGCTGGAGGACCTCTTCGTACAGGAGCACGCCCGCCGCGCGGGCGTCGGCGACGCGCTCGTGACGCTCGCCATCGAGCGGGCGATCGAGCGCGGCGCCAAGCGCATCGAGCTCGATGCCAACGAGGAGAACGCGCCGGCGCTCGCGCTGTACGAGCGCCACGGGTTCTCGGATCGCTCGAAGCTCGGCCCCGGACGCGACCTGTTCCTCGGCCGACCCCTGGGCTGAACCGAGCTGAGCCGAGCGCTACGGCAGGCTGCCGCCGAAGCGCAGCGAGCTCGCCAGCGCCGCGCCGAGCAGCAGCAGCGCGCCGCCGGCGAACCAAGCCGTGATCTCTTCCTTGGCCGGCTTCGTGCCGATCTGCGAGCCGAGCCGGTCGTAGACGGCGGTGAGCTGGTCGGAGTCCTCGGCCTGGAACGCCTGCCCGCCCGAGGTCGTGGCGATCCGCTGCAGCGCCTCGGGGTCGGGGGGCACGCCCATGAGCTGACCCTGAAGCGTGATCGTACCGTCCGGTGTCCCCAGCGCGACGGTGTAGATCGGCACGTGCAGCCGGCGCGCCTCGGCGGCGACGTTGTCGGCTGCGCTGCCGTCGGTCGCCGCACCGTCGGAGAGCAGCACGATCGCGGCGGGCGGTCGCCGGCCGGAGGCATCGCCGCCGACGTTCTTGAGATCCTCGAGCGCGTTGTGCAGCCCGGCGCCCGTCGCGGTGCCGGAGATCGGCTGCAGCGTCTCGAGCGCGCGCTTGACCTGGTCGTGATCGGTCGTCGGCGTGTGCAGCGTCTGGGCCGCGTCGGAGAACGCCACCAGACCGACGCGCAGCTCCCTCGGCACCCGCCCGAGGAAGGTCTCCGCGGCCCGCCGCGCCGCCTCCAGCCGCGTGGGGCTCACGTCGGTCGCCGACATCGAGCGCGACACGTCGGTCACGAGGACGACCGACGCGCGCTGCACGGGGACAGCGGCCGTGCGCTGCGGCCTGGCGAGCGAGAAGGAGAGCGCCGCCAGCGCCAGCGCGAACAGCGCGAACGGGAGGTGTCGGCGCCACTGCGGCTCCCCAGGTAGCACAGATGCCAACGTCGCCAGCGCCGGGAAGCGCACCGGAAAGCGCCGGCGGCGACGCTGCGAGGAGACGTGCACGAGCAGCGCGAGCGGAACCGAGAACAGGCACAGCAGCGCGAGCGGCGACGCGAAGCTCACGGCTGCGCCTCCGTGCTCATCGGATGGTCATCGGCAGCAGTCATCGACATGTCCCGGCTACTTCAGCGCCCGCCCGAGCGCGCGCAGCCAATCGCCGCTCGTCGACAGCACGACATGGTGGGCTTTGGCCTTGCGCAGCTCGGTCGCGACGAGCGCGCGCTCCTGCGCGGCCGCAGCCTCGAAGCGCTCGCGCAGCTTGCGCCGCGAGGTGTCGACCTCGACCAGGCGGCCGCTCTCCGGGTCGACGAGCGCGAGCCGGCCGACGGGCTCGAGGCGCTCCTCGCGCGGGTCGCGGATCTCGACGGTGAGCAGCCGGTGGCGCGCGCCGAGCGCCCGCAGCGGCTTGCGCCATTCAAGCGGCCCGCGGAAGTCCGATACGACGACGACCAGGCCCGGCTGCCGCGCGAGGCGGGCGAGCCTGTGCAAGACAGGACCCACCCCGCGGTCGCTGACGCCGTCGACGGCGACGCCCTCCTCCAGCAGCCGCCGCAGCCCGAGCTTCGCGTGCGGCCCGCCGCGCGGCGGCAGGATCCGCTCTGGCCCCCCCGCGGTCAGCACCGCAAGGCGCCCTCCGTGGCGCGTGCCGGCGCGCGCGACGACCTGCGCCACGCCCTCGGCGACGTCGGACTTCAGGCGGTCGGCCGTGCCGAACGCCATCGACGCGGACAGGTCGAGCACGAGCCAGGTCGTGAGGATCCGCTCGGGGATCTGCAAGCGTACGTGCGCGATGCCGGTGCGCGCGCTGGCGGCGGCGTCGAGCTGGCGCACGTCGTCACCGAGCTGGTAGGGCCGTAGCTGCGCGAGCTCGGTGCCGCTGCCGACGCCGGGCGCCAGGCGGTCGCCGGGCAGCGCGCCGGCGCCGCGGCGCGCGATCGACAGCGCGAGGGCGTCGACGAGCCCGGCGGGGATCGGGCCGGGCCCCTGCCGGGCGGGCGGCACGCGCAGCGCCGCTCCCTGCCGAGCGAGCTTGGGCATCAGGCGGCGTCGGTGTCCGCCGCCGGTGCGCTGCCGGCGCTGAGCGCGCCGAGCAGGCGCTCGATGATCTGGTCGGCGCTGATCTCGTCCGAGAGCGCGTCGTAGGAGAGCACGAGCCGGTGGCGCAACACGTCGGGCGCCAGGTCGCGGATGTCGTCGACGAGCACGTGGCGCCGGCCGCGCAGCAGCGCGAGTGCCCGGCCGGCCTGCACCATTCCGATCGCTCCGCGCGGGCTTGCGCCGTACTGGATCAGCTCGGCCAGGTCCGGAAGGCCGTAGCGCTCAGGGTGCCGCGTGCCGTCGACGAGCTGCACGGCGTAGGCGACGACCTCGCGGTCCACGAAGATCTCCGCCGCCGCCTGCTGAAAGCGCTCGAGCTCGGCCATCGACAGGCTCGTCTGCACCTCCTCGGGCGGGTGCAGCGAGCGGCCGACGACGGACGCCTCCTCCCCCAGCGTCGGATAGTCGACGAGCACCTTGAACAGGAAGCGGTCGATCTGCGCCTCGGGCAGCGGATAGGTGCCCTCCGACTCGATCGGGTTCTGGGTCGCGAGCACGAGGAACGGTTGCGGGACCCGGTAGCTCTCCGTGCCGATCGTCACCTGGTGCTCCTGCATGACCTCCAGCAGCGCGGACTGGACCTTCGCCGGCGCGCGGTTGATCTCGTCTGCGAGCAGGAAGTTGCCGAACACCGGGCCCAGCTCCGTGTCGAAGCGACCGCTGTCGGGACGGTAGATCCGCGTGCCGACGAGGTCCGCCGGCACGAGATCGGGCGTGAACTGGATGCGACGAAACGTGCCGCCCATGACGCCGGCGAGCGTCCGGACGGTCAGCGTCTTCGCCAGCCCCGGCACGCCCTCGAGCAGCACATGCCCGTTGGCCAGCAGCGCGACGAGCAGGCGCTCGAGCATCGCGTCCTGACCGACGATGACGCGCTTGATCTCGTACAGGCACTCCTCGAGGACCTGTCGCGGACCGCGGATGCCGTCGTCGTCCTTGGACATCGAGTGGATGGGGCTCATGTGCGGACGTTCCTTTCGAGGTGAGGCTCAGACGAGACGGCGAAACCAGTAGAGCGACAGCAGGGCGCCGGCGGCGAGCAGGGCGAGGGCGCTGCCGGTGAAGGCGGCGGTGACCTCGCGCTTCTCGTTGCGATGACCGATCCGCGAGCCGAGCTCCTTGTAGACCGACGACAATCCCTCAGCGGTCTTGGCGGAGAACGCGCGGCCGCCCGAGATCTGCGCGACCTCGCGCATCTCGGTCGGGTCGGGCGGCACGGGCCGGGTGTGTGCGACCCCGCGGGAGTCGGTCACGCGGATCGTCCCGGCGGGCGTGCCGAGCGCGACCGTGTAGATCGGGATCTTCAGGTCCCGCGCGCGGCGCGCGAGCTCCCGCGGCGGGCGGCCGCGGACCGACGCGCCATCCGACAGCAGGACGATCGCCGACGGCACGCGTCCGCCCTGGTCGTCGGTCTCGCGGGCGAGCGAGACGATCGAGACGGCGAGCGCCTCGCCCGTGGCCGTGCCGCCGCTGGGCCGCACCGCACGGATCGCGCTGAGCACCGCGCCACGATCGGTCGTCGGGCTCTCGACGAGCCGCGCGGCGTGGTTGAAGGCGACGAGGCCGACGCGGACGCTCGCCGGCACCTCCTCCATGAAGCGCTCCGCGGCCGCGCGGCCGGCCTCCAGCCGGCTGGGCGAGATGTCCACCGCCTGCATCGAGCCGGAGTAGTCGACCGTCAGCATGATCGATGCACGCTCGACCGGCACGGCGATCGTCGTCTGTGGCCTGGCGAGCGCCAGGACGAGGATGACGAGCGCAAGCGCGTACACGGCGAGCGGCACGTGGCGCCGCCAGCCAGGCGAGCGCGGGGCGAGCGAGCCCATCAGCGCCGGAGCCGCAAAGGCCGCCGCCGCCGACCTGCGGACGCGCTCATGGCTGACGTACGCCGCGAGCGCGAGCGGCACGAGCAGCAGCCCGCCGAGGAAGAGCGGCTGGGCGAAGCTCACGTGCCGTTGCTCGTGAGATCGTCGCTGGCAACGGTCATCGCATGTCCCTCGCTACGGCGTGGTCATGTTCTCGGGCCGCGTTCCGAGCGTGACGCCCATGGTCCGGCGGCCTCCCGCGCGCTGGACCTCGATGTCGACCTGGTCGCCGGGCTTGTGACGCTCGATCGCGGTGCTGATGTCCTCCGGCGCACCGATGTCCTTGCCGTCGACCTTCACGATGACGTCGCCGATCCGCACGCCGCCGGAGTCGGCCGGGCTGCCGCCCGCGACGTCGGCCACGAGCGCACCGGTGCTGACCGTGCTGGCGAGCGTCGTCACGCCGAGATAGGCGCGCTTGATCGAGCCGTTCTGCTCCAGGCGCGGGACGACCTCGCGGACGGTGTTGGAGGGGACGGCGAAGCCGATGCCGATGTTGCCGGTCGCGCCGTTTGCAGTCGCGATCTGCGAGTTCACGCCGATGACGCGGCCGGCGCTGTCGAGCAGCGGACCGCCGGAGTTGCCGGGATTGATCGGGGCGTCGGTCTGGATGACCTTGTCGATCTGAAAGCCGTTGGGCGCCTTGATGGCGCGCCCGACACCCGAGACGATCCCGGCCGTCGCGGTGCGGTCAAGGCCGAGCGGATAGCCGATCGCCACCGCGAGGTCGCCGACCTGCACGTCGCTGGAATCGGCGAGCACGAGCGGGCGCAGGCGCGCTGCGTCGCCGCCGCTGACACGCAGGACGGCAAGATCGGAGGAGGCGTCGCTGCCGATCACCTGCGCCTCGATCGGGTCGGCCTTGTCGTCGAGGCGCACCTGCACGCTCGACGCGCCGGCGACCACGTGTGCGTTCGTGACGATCCTGCCGTCCCGGTCGATGACGAAGCCTGTGCCGCCGGAGATCCCGTTGCCCTCCCGAGCACGCACCGACACGACGCTCGGGCTCGCGCGGGCGTAGATCGAGCGGACGGCCTTGCTGCGCGAGTCGGCGGGAGCCGCGCCCGGAGAGACCGGCAGCGGGGCAGGGCTGAGCGCGTCGTCGTGGCTGAAGAGCAGGTTGGCACCGACCACGCCGGCGCCGAAGAGCGCGGCCGCCACGAGCGTCGCGATCAGGATGAGAGGCCACAGGCCGCGCCGGTGCTCCTGCAGCGGCTCGGGATCGGGCTCGCGCAGCGGCTGCACGGGAATGGTCGCCGTTCGCGGCGCGAGCCACGGCTGATGCTCCTCCTCCTCGCGAGGATCGGTCCACAGGCGTCTGGATCCGTGTCCGCGTCCGGGCGCGGGCTCGTGCGTCATGGCATCCAGGGTAGGGCGAGGATGTCAATGATGCTTAAGCGCAGCGGCGCGCTGCGTAAGACGGGCGTAAGACCGGGTCAGCTCGGACCTGCCGGAGAACGTCTGATCGCCCTCGGCGAGCAAGCGCTCGTTGGCGTGGCTGTCTCGCGGTCATCGGTCGGTGGCGGGCCGGGGTCCATGTCGTCCTGGGGTGCCTACGGGCGCGAACGCCATCAGCTCGATCCGGTGCCCCACCGGGCAGCGGACGAAGCAGCGCGGCGAGTTCCAGTGCTCCGTCCGCGGCTGGGGGTCCAGGCCAGCTTCGCGCAGCGCGCCGAGCGTGCCGTCGTAGTCGTCGACGACCACCGCGACATGGCCCTGCGGCGCGATGACCGGCTCGTCGACGAACAACAGATGCACCTGTGTGCCGGCGCGCTGGACCCACGCCGCTCGCTGCGCGAGCGCGGGCGGCGGCGCGACGCGCTCGAACCCGAGCAGGGCCCAGAAGCGCGCGCACGCGTCGGCGTCCGCAGACCGGATCTCGATCGCGACGTGCTGGATCACGAGCCGCTCACCTGGACGACGTTATCGGCGTGGATCGCCCGCTGGCGGGGCGAGCTGCGTGCGATCGGCAGCTTGGCGTCCGGCAGCGCCTCGAGGTAGGCGACGTCCTCGTGCAGGATCGCGAGCGCGCGCACGCGGTCGAGCACGTCGCCGTGCCCCGGCACGACGTGGTCCGCCTGCTCGACGAGCGGCGTGAGCCTGCGCAGCGTCGCAAGATAGGCCTCGCGCGAGCCGCCGGGGCTGATCATCGGGATCTCGACGGATGAGAGATAGTCGCCGGCGACGAGCACGCGCGCCCATGCGATCCAGGCGGCCATGCCATCCGCCGTGTGCCCGTCGGCAGGATGCAGCTCGATCTCGCTCGCGCCGATCTCGCAATGTCCCGGAACCGGCAGCACCTGGACCTGCCCGAGCGACAGCGGCTGCGGGCGTCGCAGATAGAAGTCATCGTCGAACGCGCGCAGCTCGCGCGCCGCCGCGCCCGGCTCGGCGGCCAGCCGCGCCGCGGTGGTCTCGGCGATGCCGAGCGCCGCGCCCGTGCCGAATGCCTGGCGCCCCAGCAGGTGGTCCCAGTCTGCGTGGGTGGCCAGCAGACCGGTGAAGGCGAAACCGGCGCGCTCGAGTACCGCCGGCAGGACTTCGAGCTCGTCGGGCAGAACCGGCGAGTCGATGACGAAGCACTCGTCGCCGTTGCGAACGATCGTGCACGTCGTCTTCCAGACGCGGCTGGATGCGACGAGAACGTCGGAGTGCAGCCCGACGACCCGCACTCGCTGTGCCTAGTGGTCCGTCCTGCAAGTACGAACCACTAGACGCCGAGGAGCTTGACTGCCTCGAGGAGGTTCCTCGCCTCGCCCGACGGCTTCTTCTGACCCGGCTCGAGCTGCTCCTTGTGGCGGTTGACCCAGATCACCGGGATCTTGTTCTTCACGCACGGCTCGACGTCGTGGTAGTAGCTCGCCGAAATGTGGACCCAGCCCTTCTTGGAGCCCATGCGCCGCGCAAGCTCGGTGAAATGCGCCATGTCGGGCTTGTAGGAGCGAACCTGCTGGGCGGTGACCACGAGGTCGAAGTCATGCGGGATGTGGCGCCGCGTCTGGCCCAGGAGCTTGTCGTCGATGTTCGAGATCAAACCCGTCTGGAACTTCTTCGTGACCTTGTTGAGCTGGGCGTTCGTCTCCTTGAACGGCGGCCAGCGCTGAACGCTCTCGGGCAGGAAGCCGGAGCGCGAGGGCTCCAGCGGCCACTCCAGGCGCTTGGAGATCTCGACCGCCGTGCGGCGCAAGACCTCGGCGTACAGCTCGTAGGAGCCGCCCTCGATCTCGCGCTCGATCTCGTGGAAGTTGGAGATGAGCTCGTCGCGGTCGATCGTGAAGCCGTCACGCGCGGCCTCCTTCTCGAAAGCATCGGAGATCCCCTGCTCCCAATCGATGAGCGTGCCGTAGACGTCGAACGTGACGAGGGTTATTTGCTTCGGAAGCGCCATTTGCGGCGCACATAATAGGCATCTCGGGGGTTTTGACCGGATTGCGGTCGGCAGACGGCGCGTCGGCCAGCCCGTGAACTATTGTCCCCCCGCCGGTGGACCTTCTCGAGTACAAGGGCAAGCAGGTCCTCGCGCGCTACGGCGTGCCGCTCTTCCATGGCAAGGAGGCGGCGACGCCCGACGAGGCCGCCGCCGCGGCGCAGGAGATCGGCGGCGAGGTCGTCGTCAAGGCGCAGGTGAAGGTCGGCGGGCGCGGCAAGGCGGGCGGCATCAAGATCGCCGCCGATCCCGAGGAGGCGCGCAGCTACGCAACCGACATCCTCGGGATGGACATCCGCGGCCATACGGTCCACGAGCTCTGGATCCAGAAGGCGACCGACATCGCCAGCGAGTACTACGCCGCCGTCGTCTTCGACCGCTCGGCGAAGGCGCCGCTGGTGATGCTCTCCACCCAGGGCGGGATGGACATCGAGCAGGTCGCCGAGGAGCACCCCGAGGCCCTGGCGATGCTGCACATCGATCCGCTCGTCGGATTTCATCCCTTCCACGCGCGGCGACTCGCGTTCGAAGCCGGCGTCGAGCCCGACGTCGTGCGCCAGGTTCGCGACCTGCTCACGACGCTCTACGAGGTCTTCACGAGCGAGGAGGCGACGCTCATCGAGATCAACCCGATGGTCGTGACGCCCGAGCGCAAGGTCATGGCGCTCGATGCGAAGGTCACGCTCGACGACAACTCGCTGTTTCGCCACCCCGAGAACGCCGCGCTGGACGCCGGCTCGGGCGCCGACCCGCAGGAGAGCATGGCCGCCGAGCGCGGCCTGACCTACGTCAAGCTCGACGGCGACATCGGGATCTTCGGCAACGGCGCGGGCCTCGTCATGTCGACGCTCGACGTCGTCGCGCAGGCGGGCGGGCGCCCGGCCAACTTCCTCGACGTCGGCGGTGGCGCCAAGGCGGACGAGATCGTCGAGGCGCTCGAAGTGCTGCTTTCCGATGCCAAGGTCAAGGCCGTC
>DASVPU010000479.1:0-7305 GCA_036389475.1 Solirubrobacteraceae bacterium | reverse complement strand
GCGATCGAGGAGGCCCTGCGCCATCTCGTCGCCGAGTGTCACGCCCAGATCAAGCACTGCGTCCCCGCGCGGACGCTGAACCTCGTCTGCGTCACCGACCGTGAGTGGAGCGGCGAGATCGCCAACCGGCTGCGCCGGGTCGGGCGCTACCACGCATCGCGAACCGTCGTGTGCACCGTCGAGCACGACCGCAGGACGATCGACGCCCAGGCGACGATCTCCACGGAAGGCGACCCGCGTCCGGGCGAGTTCGCGGTCATGCGCGAGCTCATCATCGTCAACGTCGGCGAGCGCCACCTCGCGTCGCTCGACACGATCGTCGACCCGCTCGTCGTCACCGACCTGCGTACCGCCGTCTGGTCGCCACACGGGCACCCCGAGGCGGTCGATGCGCTCACGAGTGGGCGGCTCGCCGGCGCGCCGATCGCTCAGGTCGTGCTGATGGATGCCGCCGACGAGCCCGACGCACACGTCACGCTAAACCGCGAGTGCGAGCTCGTCGAGCACTCCGAGGTCGTCGACCTCGCCTGGCTGCGCTGCACGCCGTGGCGCGAGCGGCTCGCCGCGGCGTACGACCCGCTCCCGCGCCGCCAGGAGCTTGCGACGCTCTCCAAGGTCTCGGTCCGCTATCGCCACGACTCGATGGTCTCGGGCCTGCTGCTGATCGGATGGCTGTGCTCGCGCCTGGGTTGGCGTCCCGAGGCGCTGACGCGCCACGGCAACCTGCTGCGCGGTCGCGCGCGCGCCCGCCGCGGCGAGGTCGAGCTGCGGCTGGAACCGGTGGACCACATGAGCGTCCCCGGGCTCGCGGGGATCGAGGTACGCAGCGACCTCGGCACGCTGTTGGCGCTCGAGCGCGGTGAGGGCGGTCTGACGGCGCGCCGGCGCGAGCTCGTCAAGCGCGGCGCCAAGGACGTCCGAGAGCACGTCTGGACCGTGCTCGGGGCCTCGCGGGGCGAGCCGGGAATTCTTGGGGAAGGCATCCGCCACGCGCTCATGCGCGACCCCACGTACCAGCCCGCGCTCGGGGCAGCGCGGAAAATGCTTGTATGAGGCACGCGCCGGACGTGCCGCTGACCGGCAGCGCGTGGCCGCCGATCGCCGACTACGCCTTCCTGTCTGACTGTGAGGTCACGGCGCTCGTCGCGCCCAGTGGCAACGTCGAGTGGATGTGCGTGCCGCGGATGGACAGCCCGAGCGTCTTCGGCGCGATGCTCGACCGCGATGCCGGGATGTTCTCCCTTGCGCCGGCCGAGGCACGCGTCCCGGCCGGTCAGCGCTATATCCCCGGGACGAACATCCTCGAGACGACCTGGGGCACGAAGACCGGCTGGCTGATCGTGCGCGACGTGCTGCTCGTAGGCCCGTGGCGCCACGACCGCGAGCGCTCGCATACGCACCGCCGCTCGCCTACCGACTACGACGCCGAGCACGTCCTGCTGCGCACGCTGCGCTGCGTCAACGGGACGGTGCCGGTCCACATGGAGTGCGATCCGATCTACGACTACGGCCGTGCGACCGCACACTGGGAGCCCACCGGCGCGGCCTACGAGGAGTGCACGGCCACGTTCGAGGGCCACGACCTGAAGCTCAAGCTGCACAGCGACCTGCGCCTGGGAATCGAGGGCACGACGGTGCGCGCGCGCACGACCATGCACGACGGAGACCTCGCCTACGTCGCGATGACCTGGGGCGGCGAGCACGACGGGCCGAAGTCCTTCGAGGATGCCTACAAGCGGCTCGTGTTCACCGCCGACTACTGGCACGAATGGCTCGCCCAGGGGGACTTTCCCGACCATCCCTGGCGGGTGTACCTGCAGCGCAGCGCGCTGACCTTGAAGGGCCTCGTGTATGCGCCGACGGGCGCGATGTGCGCGGCCGCCACGACCTCCCTGCCCGAGACTCCTGGCGGGCAGCGCAACTGGGACTACCGCTACTCCTGGGTGCGCGACTCGACGTTCATGCTCTGGGCGCTGTACACGCTCGGCTTCGACTGGGAGGCCGACGACTTCTTTCACTTCATCGCCGAGGTATGCGCCGACGCCGACCTGCAGGTCATGTACGGGATCGGCGGCGAGCGCCAGCTCGAGGAGGAGGTCCTCGAGCTGGAAGGCTATGAGCATTCGCGGCCGGTGCGGATCGGCAACGATGCCTACCGCCACCAGCAGCACGACGTCTGGGGCAGCGCGCTGGACTCCTTCTACCTGCACACGAAGTCGCGCGACGGACTGCGCGAGATGTACTGGCCGCTGCTGTCTCACCAGGTCGAGAAGGCGCTGACGCACTGGCGCGAGCCCGACCGCGGGATCTGGGAGGTGCGCGGCGAGCCCAAGCACTTCACCTCCTCGAAGATCATGTGCTGGGTCGCAGCCGACCGTGGGGCGCGCCTTGCCCGTCTGCGCGAGGACACGGCGAAGACCGCGCGCTGGCAGGCCGCCGCGGATGAGATCAAGGCCGACGTGCTCGCCCACGGCGTCGACGAGCGCGGCGTGCTGACGCAGCACTACGACACCTCGGGCCTGGACGCCTCGCTGCTGCTCGCGCCGCTCGTGCGCTTCCTGGGTCCCGACGACGAGCGCATCGTCAACACGGTCAACGCGATCGAGCGGGAGCTGACCGTGAACGGACTCGTGCTGCGCTACCGCGTCGAGCAGACCGACGACGGCCTTGGCGAGCAGGAGGAGGGCTCGTTCACGATCTGCTCGTTCTGGCTGGCCAGCGCGCTCAGCGAGATCGGCGAGCACAAGCGCGCGCGCGCCGTGTGCGAGCGGCTGCTGTCCTACGCCAGCCCGCTGGGGCTGTACGGCGAGGAGCTCGACCCGCTGTCGGGCCGCCACCTCGGCAACTTCCCGCAGGCGTTCACGCATCTGGCGCTCATCAACGCCTGCATGCACGTCATCCGCGCCGACCACGAGATCGCGCTCGCCCGGCAGCCGTTGGACGCACGCCGGCGGGAGAACCTGTGACCGCTCTGCGCGTGTTCGAGGACGCCGAGGCGGTCGCGCGCCACGCGGCCGACCAGATCGCGTGGCGGATCGGAGATGCGCGTCGCGACGGCCGCGACGTCCACATCGCGCTGGCAGGCGGCCGGACGCCGCAGCGTGCCTACGAGCTGCTGGCGGGGATCGAGGGCTCGTGGAAGCACGTGCACCTGTGGCTGGGCGACGAGCGCTGCGTGCCCGAGGACCACCCGGAGTCCAACGCCCGGATGGTGCGCGAGTCGCTGTACGCGCACGCGCGCGCGGAACCGCCGTCGCTGCACCCGCTCGCGGCGCCGCAGGTGCCCGAGGACGCCGCCTGGCTGTACGGCCTCGAGGTGCACTCTGCCGTACCGCAGGCGACGTTCGACATCGTGCTGCTCGGGATGGGCCCGGACGGGCACACTGCATCGCTGTTTCCGGGACATCCGGTTCTCGACGTCTCGATCGCGCCGTGCGCTGCGGTGCGCGAGTCGCCCAAGCCGCCGCCCGAGCGCGTGACGCTCACGCTGCCGGTTCTGCGCCGCGCGCGGTTCACGCTCCTGCTCGCCACGGGGGCGGAGAAGAGAGAGCCGCTGGCGCGAGCGCTGCGCGGTGACCGGTCGCTGCCCGTGGGGCTGCTCGTCGACGACGGCCTGGACGAGATCGCGTGCGACCTCGAAGCTGCTCCGGGCGCATGACAAAGCACCCGCTGACCCGAGGTGCAGCCGGGCTTGCGCGAGCCGCGAGGGCTCGTGGGATGATCGGCCTACGCCATGGCCGCAACGGCTTCGAGCACTGCGACGACCCGAGCCGAGCAACCGGCAAAGCCCGCGACCGCGGCGCGTCGAGTGCCCTTCGCGGATCTCGTTCGCGTCCATCGACGTTGGCGCGAAGCCATGCGCGAGGACTCAGGCATCTCTGAGGCGCAGCGCGCGCTCGTCGACGACGAGTACCAGGCCGTCTTGGAGCGCTTCGAAGCCGAGCATGGAGAGATCGTCAACGCCTACTGGTGCTCCAACGTCGAGAGCGCCGTCGCGCTGACGAGCGGCCCGCCGCCGCGCGGTGCGTTGCGCCGCTGGCGCTCTCGCGTGCCCCGCTTTCACCGCGTCAGCGATTGGGCAACCAAGGACGAGCCCGAGATCGCGCGCGAGCTGCACAAGTGCGACGAGCTTGCGATCCGCATCCGCGAGATGCTGCGTGGACGTGGCCGACGCGTCTGCATGCAGCTCGTCATGACCTCCGCCTGCCACCTGCTGAGCCTCGTGGACGCGCGCGATTCGAGCAGCCAGACCGCGGCCGATCGCAAGGCCGCGCTCGCAACCGAGCGGCGCGAGCTCGCCAACGTCGCGCGCGACTACCGCGAGTCCGCCAACGGCGACGCCCAACTTATCTACTTCGCCGGGATGAGCCTGGGCATCGCGACGCTCGGCGCGCTGTACGCGTTCGGCGGGAGCATCCTCGATCGGCCGGAGGTGCCTGCGTCGACGATCGTCGGTTGCCTGGTGGCCGGGGCGTTGGGAGCGATCGTCAGCGTCATCGCGCGCGTCAACAGCGGCACGTTCGGGTTGGACGCCGATGTCGATCGCGGCTACACGCTGTTTCTCGGCGCGCTGCGGCCGTGGATCGGCTCGATCTTCGGGTTGCTGACGTACTTCGCGGTGACGAGCGGCTTCGTCGAGGTCTTCAAGGTGCCCGGCGAGGGCATCGACCAGTTCTACTTCCTCTGCGTGATCGCATTCGCCGCCGGATTCAGCGAGCGCTGGGCGCAGGACACGCTGACCGGCGGCCTCACGGGACGCGGGCGCGCCCCCGACAAGCCTCGATCGCCCGAAGCGGCCTCTGGAGCGCGCGCAGCCGACGGCGGCGCGGCAGCGCAGCAGTCGCCGATGCTCGACGGCGGCGGCGACGTCACCCCCGCCGCGCACGAGTAGCCGCGGCCACGCGGGTGGCACCATGGACGCGTGCTGACGATCAGCGACGTGCGCGAGCAGTGGTCGCCGGCGGGCGTATACCTCAACACGGCGAGCTACGGCCTGCCGCCCCGCGACGGCTTCGACGCGCTGCAGGCGGCACTCGAGGACTGGCGCGGTGGGCGCACGAGCTGGGAGCACTGGGGCGAAAGCGTCGAGACCTCGCGGGCCGCGTTCGCCGAGATCGTCGGAGTCGGAGCAGAGCACGTTGCGGTCGGCGCCACCGTCTCCGGGTTGGTTGGCCTGATCGCGGCCTCCGTGCCCGACCGCGCGAACGTGATCGTCCCCGACGTCGAGTTCACGTCGACGCTGTTTCCGTTCCTCGTACAGGCGCCGCGCGGCGTCAACGTGACGACGGTCGCGCCGTCGCAACTGGCCGGGGCGATCGATGCCGGCACACATCTCGTCGCGTTCAGCGCCGTCCAGATGAGCACGGGCGAGGTCGCTGACGTCGACGCGGTGTTGGCGGCGGCGCGCCAGCACGGTGCTCGGACACTGCTCGATGCGACCCAGGCGTGCGGATGGCTGACGATCGACGCCTCGCGCTTCGACGCGGTCGCCTGCGCGGCCTACAAGTGGCTGATGGCGCCGCGGGGAACCGCGTTCCTGGCGATCAACGAGGACTGGCTGCCTCAGATCGCCCCCCATGCCGCCGGCTGGTACGCGGGCGAGGACGTCCATCAGAGCTATTTCGGCCCGCCGCTGCGCTTGGCGCGCGACGCACGCCGCCTTGACACCTCACCGGCGTGGTTCTCGTGGGTCGGGACCGCGCCGGCGCTGGAGCTCGTCAAGCGCGTCGGAGTGCAGGCGATCGGCGATCACAACGTCGCGCTGGCAAATCGCTTCCGCGCCGGCTTGGGCATGGAGCCCTCCGACAGCGCGATCGTCTCGGTCGACCTGCCGGGCGCCGCTCAGCGGTTGGAGCGCGCCGGAGTCATGGCCGCGCAGCGCGGCGGTCGGCTGCGAACGTCGTGGCATGTGTACAACACGCAGGCGGACGCGGATGCGGCACTGGAGGCGCTTGGACGTTGAACGCCGGCGCGCCAGACCCCCGGCGAGTTCACCACCAAAGTCCTCAGGTGATTGTCTTGCGCAGCATGCGGCGCGCGGACAACCGAAATCGTAGCGTCTGCGTATAGGCGGACATGCCGCGCGTAGCGCACACCGATCCGGTGAGACTGCGCGACTTCATGATTCCATTACGAGTGACCGGGTAGGCTCGGACGCTGATGGCGGTCGCGTCCACTTCAGCCCTCGGCGAAGCCCTACGCCTCGCGCGAGAGCGGACGCTTGAGCTCGTCGGCGGCCTGTGCCACTTCGAGCTGGAGCGCGTGCAGCACCCGCTCATGAGCCCGCTGTGCTGGGACCTCGGCCACATCGCCGCCTACGAGGATCTCTGGCTCGTGCATCGCTACGGCGGCGAGGACCTGCTGCGCGGAGACCTCGCCGACCTGTACGACGCCTTCGAGACGCCGCGCGCGGCGCGCGGCGACATCCCGTTTCTGCGCGGTCAGGAGGTCTTCGACTACGCAGCCGCGGTGCGCGGGCGATCGCTGGCCGTGCTCGATCGCGTCGGACCCGGCGACGGCGTGCTGTTCGAGATGGTCATTCGCCACGAGGCCCAGCACAACGAGACGATGCGCCAGACGCTCTTCCTGGCCGGCCTCCCCGGTGGCCAGCAGGTGACGGCTCCTCGCGACGCCGATGCCGAGGCGGGTTGGATCGACGTGCCCGCGGGCCCATTTGCGATGGGCGCCCCCGCCGGCGTGTTCGCTTTCGACAACGAGCGCCCGCGCCACGAGGTCGAGCTGCCGGCCTTTTGCATCGCACGGCGCCCGGTGACCAACGCGACGTGGATGCACTTCGTCGAGGGCGGCGGCTACGAGCGGCGCGAGTGGTGGTCCAACGAGGGTTGGGCGTGGAAGGAGGAGTACGACATCACCCACCCTGAGGGGTGGGCGGTGGACGGGCCGTCAACCGATGGTGACCGACCCGTGCAGCACGTCTCCTGGTTCGAGGCCGACGCCTTTGCCCGAGCGCACAGCGCGCGCCTCCCCACCGAAGCGGAGTGGGAGAAGGCGGTGACCTGGACTCAGGAGCCGATCCAGCAGGTCGGCGAGGTATGGGAGTGGACCGGATCATGCTTCCGCGGCTATCCGGGGTTCGTCGCATACCCATACCGCGAGTACTCCGAGGTGTTCTTCGGCGACCGCTACCGCGTGTTGCGCGGCTGCGCCTGGGCCACCGAAAAGCGAGTTTGCAGCACGACGTTCCGAAATTGGGATCTCCCCATGCGCCGGCAGATCTTCTCCGGCGTCCGACTCGCAAAGGACGTGACGTGATGGAGCCGATCCTCCAGGCCAGCGTCGAAGTGC
>DASVPU010000478.1:0-3768 GCA_036389475.1 Solirubrobacteraceae bacterium | reverse complement strand
CACGATGACGATCTCCTCGGTGTCGGGCAACACGCTGACGCTCAGCGCCGCGATGCCGCACGCCCACGCGGTCGGCGCAGCGGTCAAGTCCGCCAGCTGGACCGACACCGCCACCGGCGGCAGCTCGCACACCTATCGCGTGACCGCGGTCTCCTCCGCGCTAGCCGAGTCGGACTTCGCGACTCCGGGCGCGGTGACGGGATGAGCCGCCTGCGCGCGCCGGCCCGTCCGCGCCCTCGAACATTCGTCCAATCACTCGGCCTGCGAAGCGCGGCGGCCGATACCCACAACGGATGAAGGCGGCCCTCGTACCGATGCGTGCACTCACGCGTGCGGCCCACCGTGCCGCCAGAGGGCTGCGCTCCCAGCGCGGCATGAGTCTTCCCGAGATGCTCGTCGGCATGGTGCTGGCGATCACCGTGCTCGGCGCCGGCGTCGACGCGTTCGCCAGCTTCGTCAGCCAGAAGTCGCTCGGCGACCGCCAGACGCAGGCGCAGGACACGGCGCGCACGGCGATCGACCAGCTCGCCACGCAGCTGCGCACCGCGGTCGCGCCCACCGGGCGCACGTCGCCCGTCTACAACCTCGTGAGCGACTCGGAGATCCAGTTCTGGGCGCCGAATCCCTCCGCGAGCACGACCAACAACGTGCGCGGCGTGCAGTGGATCCGCTACTGCCTCGACTACAGCAACACGACCGACGAGAAGCTCTACATGCAGACCGCGGCATATGACGACTCGCAGTCGACGCCGCCCGCCGCCACCGCCTGCCCGAGCGCATCGTGGACGAACACGCGACTCGTCGCGAGCAACCTCGTGAACAAGAACCCCGGCACGACCACGTCGCTGCTCAGCGTGACGACGGACGCCACGAGCGGCCTGATAACCGACGTGTCGATGGACGCGATGGTCGACGCCGACACCACCAAGTCTCCGCCCGCGACGGAGCTCAAGTCGAGCGTGAACATGCGCAACGCCAACCGCGCGCCGGATGCCATCGTGAGCTGCCGCGCGCAGAACGCGCACGCTCTCTGCGACGCCTCGTCGTCGAGCGACCCGGATGGCCAGGCCATCAGCTACCAGTGGAAGATCGTCTGCTGCAGCCCCTCCTACACGGGCGGCGACGTGACGTGGGAGCCAGGGCAGACCAGCGCCACCTTCGACAAGGGCGGCCTCACGTCGGGCAGCACGTACAGGATCGATCTGCGCGTGACCGACTCGATGGGCACGACCGACGACGCCAGCGCGACCCAGGTGATGCCATGAGCCGCCGCCTGCGCGAGGAGTCGGGCTTTGCGCTCGTCCCCGTGATCTTCCTGCTCCTGATGATGCTGATGATGGGCTTCGCCCTGCTCTCGACGACCGACAGCCAGTCGGACGTCTCACGTCGCGAGCACACGCGCGAGTCGAGCTTCAACCTGGCCGAGTCGGCACTCACGGCCCACGCGGCGCAGCTCGGGCGCTCGTGGCCCACGACCAGCGCGGCGCCCACCTCCTGCGATCCGAGCTCGACCAACACCGCCTGCCCGCAGGCCACGGCTGTGACGGGCGGCTATACGGCCACCGACTACGGCGCCGTCTGCTCCAGCTCGCCGACGACGCCGGCGTGGCAGACGACCGTGCGCGACAACCTGTCGAGCAACGAGCAGTTCTGGACCACGGCGGTCAACTCCCGCAACCAGTACGACGCGAACGGGGACGGTGTCGTCTGGCTGCGCGCCACGGCGACGGTGCGCTGCCACGACGTCTCGGTCGTCGCGCTCGTCTCGCACAGCATCGTGCCGATCGCCTTCTCCAACAACGCCGTCACCGCCAACTTCATCCAGACCTCGAACCAGGGCAAGAAGGTCATCATCGACACGCTGGGCACCTACGCGCAGCCGCCGTCGGCGCGACCGGGCGCCGCGGCGCAGCCGGGCGCGGTCGTCGCCCGCTGCAGCGGCATGACCCAGGCGCAGTGCCTCAAGTACGACGCCAGCAAGGGCCAGATCCAGCCGCCCGCGGCACGAACCGACACCACGGTGAGCACGACCGCGCTCAGCTCTACACAGCTCGCATCGCTCGAGCGGCAGGCCAGCGCCGCCGGGACCTACTGGCCCAACGCCAACGGCAGCTGTCCCACCACGGCAGCCCAGCTCGCGAGCGTCGGCGGTGCCCCGGTGGTCGTGAAGGGGCCCTGCGCAGTCACGCTCGGCAGCAACAACACCGTGAACAGCGGCAGCTCGCCGGGTGCCCTCGTGATCGAGCAGGGCACGTTCTCGATCAGCGGCAACGCGACCTTCTACGGCCTTATCTACATGGCCAACCAGCAGGGCTCCTCGGGCACCGTTCTCAACATCCAGGGCAACGGCCTGGTCCAGGGCGTGGTCTCGGTCGACGGACTCGGCGGCGTGACGGCGGGGTCGAGCAAGACCAACCTGATCTACGACCCGCGCGCGGCGACCCTGCTCAAGGGCGAGACCGGCGCGGCCATCGCCAAGAACAGCTTCCGCGTTCTCGCGCAGGGCACTCCCTAGGCAACGGCGCTCAGGCCGACCGCCTGGTGCGCCGATACAACCCCAGGTGACAACCCCGCCTACACCCCTGCGCGGATACCTGCGCCCCATCACCCTTCGCCTGCGCTCCGAGCACGGCTCGACGCTCGTCGAGGCGCTCGTCGCGGCGGTGCTCCTGATCGGCGGCCTCTTGGCGACCTTCATGGCGCTCGACACCGCCAACGCCAAGGGCACGCGCACCAAAGCAAGAGAGGGCGCCACGAACCTCGCCCGCGAGCTGCTCGAGGCGACACGCGACACGAGCTTCGCCGGGGTCGGCGCGACGACTACCTGGTTCCAGCCAAAGCTCCAGGCGCTCTCCGGCGGATCGGGCACCGTCACTACCCCCAACTCCTACACCCAGCAGACGACCGCAACCCGGCGCGGCACTACCTACACGATCCAGACCTCCTGGTGCTCTGTAGACGACTCAAAGGACGGCTACGGCGCCCACTCGGGCGCCGTCCACTGGTGCCCTGACTCCGCTAGCACCGGCACTTCAGACGGAGCCCCGGAGGACCTGAAGCGCGTCACCCAGACGATCGACTACGCGCTCGGCGGCACAGCGCAGCCGACGCTCGTCCAGACCGCCACCGTCGGCCCCTCGGGGGTCTCGATCGGCCCGCAGCTGACGCTCGCCCTGACCGCCCCCACGGGGCTCTCCCAGACGGCACCGGTCGTCACCACGGGCAACTCCGTCACCTACGTCGCGACCGCACAGGGCGCCTTCGACGTCAAGTTCTCGGTCGACGGCGTCGAGAAGGCCGCCGGGGTGACCAACAACGGCAACGGCACCTGGACCTTCGTCTGGGACATAACGGGCCTGAAAGACGCCACCTACACGATCGCCGCGGTCGCGCTCGACGCGCTCGGGACGCGCGGCTCCCCGGCGTCGATCGCCACCAAGATCGCCAAGGGCGCGCCTGTCACCCCGACCGGCGTCTCCGGCGGCTACAACTACGTCAACCCGCCGAAGACGGGCCCTCCGACCTCTGCGACCGTCGTCGAGCTCGACTGGGACGCGAACCCCGAGGGCTCTGTGACGGGCTACGAGGTGCTCAGGGGCGCAACCAGCGTCTGCGGCTCCCAGACGAGCACCGCTACCGACTGCATCGACCCCGGTGCCCCCACTAGCGCCGGGACCGTCACCACCTACACGGTCAAGACCTGGTACCGCGATGCGAATAACGCGATGGCGTCGGTGCAGTCGACGATCAACGTGACGGCGCCGGGGA
>DASVPU010000477.1:0-3832 GCA_036389475.1 Solirubrobacteraceae bacterium | reverse complement strand
CCGCGGCCCCGCGATCCGCCGCGCACGCCGCATCGGCCTGATGCGCGCACGCCGCCAGCGCATCGCCTACCATCGCCTGCAGCGCCATCAACGCCAACCGCCGGAGACCCGCTGATGCGGGCTAATTGACTCCGCGATCTGTGGCGTTGAGTCAGACACACGTCATTCGAGCTGATGGACCGCTGAGATCGCGTCGGTAGCGGCAGGCGTGTGGGGTTGGTGGCGTGTCGATCGGGGTGTGGGGGCGTCGAGGGCCGCGGGTGTGCTCGGGCGGCATTGGTCGGGGTGTTTGCGGGCAGCTGTGATCGCGCCGGGTCGGCGGGTGGTCTGTTGGACTGCTTCGGGCTGGCCGGCGCATTCAGGCGGCGGCGGGGAGCGCTCGAGTCGGGCGAGCGCGGTGTTGAAGTCGTCTTGCCAAGGCCAGCGGGTGGGTAGGTGCAGTGTCCAGCGGGCGGCGTGCGTCGTCAGGCGGCCGGGCAGCGCGAGCAACCGGCGGCGAACGGTTCGTGCGGCGCGGATGATCTTGCCGGGCGCGCCGAGCAGTTGGGTCCAGCGCAGCAGGTTGTGCGCGAGGGCGCCGATCACGGTCCAGGCGCCGTTGGCGTGAAATTGGCCGGAGGGGAAGTGCGCGAGTGCTTGGTCTTTGAGATCGCGGATGACGAGTTCGACGACGGCGTGCTGGCGGTGCTCGGCCTCGACGATCGCGATCGCGTCGGTGCGGTTGGTCAGAAACGGGTGGTGGCGCCAGTCGGGAAACAGCTCGGCTTGCGCGCCGACGAGGCGGGTGCGCCGGACGATCAGGCGACGGTCGCCGAGCAGCGTTTCGGCGATCTGTGCCTCACCGCTGTCGGGGTAATCGGTGATCGTCGTCCACGCCGTCTCGTCGATCAGGTCGATGACGTCGCCGACGTGCTTGGCCATCCGGATGCCGATCGAGTACGTCCAGCCCGCCTTCTCACGCTTGGCGAACACTTTGGCGTTCCAGAAGCCCGAGTCGGCGCGCATTAGCTTGGCGCCGGTCGCGCCCGCGCGGTTGACGCGCGCGATCAGCTCGTCGGTGAAGCGCAGGATCCCGCGCTGCGTGTTCGCCGAGCCGTTGCGTAGACGCAGGTGCAGCACCTCGCCGCTCTCCGCACGGCTGGCGAGGATCGGGTGATAGCCGCCCTTGCGGGTGTAGCCGAACGCGGCGCCCTGCTTGGCGTAGCCGTGAACCTCGCCGACAAACGAATCGACATCGACGGTCAGGCGCCCTGCGCCCGGGCCGGCCCCCGCCGTCCATGCACGCTTGAGCGTCTCGGCGAGGACCCGATCGAGCTGGCGGACATGACCGAACGTAAACGCGCGCAGGAACGTGCCGAGCGTCGACGGAGCCGGGATCCAGCCGCCCAGCAGCCGGCCGGTCCGCCCGGCGCGAAGTACCTGGCAGTCATCGATGCTGTCGGCACCCAGCGCCATCGCATAGACCAGCGCCATCACCTTGCGCCCAGCGCATGATGCTGCGCCTCGAACGCCCAGACGCACACAGCCGTCGACGAGATCCTCGATCCCCAGCCGATCGGCGAGCGTCGCGGCAAGCATGATCCCCGCGTCCGAAACGACCCGCTCGTCGTCAAAGGCGACCTGCACGCCGTCCAGTCCGACCGGCCCGCCATCATCAACCATCAACGTGGCCTCCTGACGCCGGGCCCCGGCTGCGCACACAGCCTAGAAAAGCCCTGCTCAGGAGGTCAGTCTTGTCCGTTCACCGGACGGAACGCACAGACCGACGCGGCGGATCCAGGCTAAGCGCCTCGTCGCCAAGCTCCAAGCCCTCGGCCACACCGTCACGCTTTAACCGCATACAGCAACCTAGCCTGCGCACGACGAGCATTTCCCATCAGACGAACGTCGGGGGGTGGCGAGGAACTTAGGTTTTGCAACCCGGCTATCGCCTGGCCGAACCCGCCCGGCTGGGGCAATTACTAGCCCAATGGCCAGGGCGCGCGACCTGAAGAGCGGGGTACTTCTTCCCCGCGACGAACGCCGGCTCGTTGCATCCACAGCTACAGAGGAGCGCACCGTGCCCGATCATCGCCCCTTCGGGGCAGACGAACACAGCCGAGGTCGTCAGCAGCGCAGCCCGCGGATCACGATAAAGCTGCGCAGCTGCGCGATCGCAGTCGCGATGCTTGGTCTCTCTGCTGCAGGTGGCGCGCCGGCGTCCGCTGCCGCGTCTGATCGGCTGCCCGATCTTGGGATGTACAAGCTGTTGGACTTCCAAATCGAGAAGACGCCCGATCACCGCAGGCTGTTGCGCTACACGACGATCATCGTCAATACCGGGACCGGCAACTTCCAAGCAGAGGGCTCGCGCGCGAGCAGCGAGCAGCCCGAGATGTCCGTGGTCCAGCGCATCTTCGACGACGCCGGCAGCTCCAGGGTGCGACCGACCGCCGCGCGGATGTACTGGTCGGGCGATGGCCACGACCACTGGCATCTTCGCGACCTTGAGACCTCGTCGTTGGAGCGCGTTGACCGTGGTGGCGATCGCGACGATGACCTGCGGGGTGGATCCAACGCGAGCGCGAAACATGGCTTCTGCTTCTTTGACAACATCAAGTTCAACCTCTTGCTGGTGGGCGCGCCGCTGGATGCGTTCTACATGGGGTGCGGCACCGATTCGACCGTGCTCACGCAGACGATGGGCCTCTCGATCGGTTGGGGCGACGCCTACTTCTACGATCTCGTCGACCAGTGGGTGGACATCACCGACGTACGGCCGGGCCGTTACCGTCTCACGGCATCGGCCGACGCGCAGAACTGGTTTCTGGAGTCCGACGAGTCCAACAACTTCACTTGGACTGAGCTGCAGCTACGCCGCAATGTGGCACCGCGTGTAACGGCGCAGGGTCCTTTCGCACCGCTCCCAACGGTATGAAATCAGCCGGAGACCCGGCCCGCCACGTGGAACCCACGGCCACTTCCCCGGGTTGATAGCGACTAGCGACGCTAGTGGTCAGTCCTTGCAGGACGGATTACTAGCCCGGATCGTGCAGGAAGCCGCGTGATGTGACTCGCGGCGGCGCGCGCGGTGTGAGATGGGCGTGTGAGTGGTTGTCGGCGACGTGGGGCGAGGGCTTTGAAGGCGGCCGTGGTGTCGGTGGGTGTCGCGGCCGGCGATGTCGCGTTGTGCGCGGGCAGCGGTTCGCTGCGCTGGCGCCGAGGGTTCTGGCTTGTCGTCGTGCGCGCCGGCTGGGTGGTCAGGCGGGCGCGGGAAGCGCTCGGGCGCGCGAAAAGGCGTCTGCGAGTGCGCGTGCCCAGGGCCATGCGGCGTGGATGCGTAACGCGGCTTTGCGGGCGTGAAAGGCGAGCCTGGCGGCGACGTGTAGCAGTCGGTAGCGCAGGCGCTTGGGCTCGACGCGAGCGAGTTCGCCGGTCAGCAGCAGGCGCTGTGTCCAGACGAGCAGGTCGTGCGCGATGCCGACGAGCTTCAGCCAGACGCGGTTGTGCTCGAAGCCGCGGAACGGCATGTTGCGCAGCCCGGTGTCCTTGTCGTTGCGGATGTGATCTTCGGCGTGTGCGCGCTGGCGCTGGCGGCGCTCGAGGACCTGGATGTCAAGATCCGTTTGGTCGGTCAGGACGGCTTGGAAGCGATGGCCGTCATGGTCGTGAACGATAGTTGCGCGCCGGGATGCGCACGCTCTCGCCTGACGATCACCCTGGAGCCCGTCGGCCAGCCGGTCAGGTCGATCAGGTCGGTGATCTCGGCGATCTGTCCGTTCTCACGCTCGCTGCCGTCCGTCGCGATCGCAGCGATCCACGCGTCCTGAGGGATCTTCAGGATCGCAGCGCG
>DASVPU010000476.1:0-21949 GCA_036389475.1 Solirubrobacteraceae bacterium | reverse complement strand
GATCGAGCAGGATCCGCTGTGGGAGCTGCCGCGGGGCTTCGTCGAGCTGCGACCGTAGGTGCGCCGGCGCGGGTCGAGCCCGCGTCAGAGGTGATCCGCCCCCGAGGGATGACGCTCGATCCCGCCCTCGGCCTCACTAAGCGGCGTTTCGGGCTCCCACTCGACCGCCGCGCCGAGCGCGGCGCCCTTGAGGACCTTCAGCGTCAGCAGCGCGCACTTCATCCGCGTTGCGGAGATCTGGATGCCGAGCAGATCCAGGACGTACTGGCGGTCGAGCTTGAGCAGCTCGTCGATCGTCATGCCCTTGATCTCGTCTGAGGTCATCGAGGCCGATGCCTGGCTGATTGCGCAGCCATGGCCGGAAAAGCGCAGATCCTCGATCGTGCCGTTGGCGTCGGTGCGGATCTCGACCGTCAGTTCGTCGCCGCAGAGCGGGTTTGAGTCCTTGAAGGTCAGGTCGTGCGGATCCAGGTGCCCCCAGTTGTGGGGGCGCTTGTAGTGCTCGAGGATCTCCTCGCGGTAGAGCGAGTCCATGCTCATCGCGAGCACCCCCGATCGGAGGGGGTCACGCGGGCTGCGGTCGAGCGATGACGCGTCGTCATTCGAAGATCCTCCTTACGTCGTGGAGTGCATCGACGAGGGCGTCGACATCGGAGCGGGTGTTGTGCACCGCAAAGGACGCCCGTGAGGTGGCGGCCACGTTGAAGCGCGCCATCAACGGCTGCGCGCAATGGTGGCCGGCCCGGACGCACACGCCGCGGCTGCCGAGGATCTCGGCGATGTCGTGCGGGTGGGCGATGTCCAACGTGAAAGCGACCAGCGCTCCGCGACGCTCGGGATCCAAGGGACCCATCACCGTGATGTCGGGAAATTCGGCCAGACGGTCCAGCGCGTAGGCGCACAGGTCGCGCTCGTGCGAGCGGATCGTCTGCATGCCGATGCTCGAGACGAAGTCGACGGCGGCGCCGAGCCCGATCGCCTCGGCGATGTTCGACGTCCCGGCCTCGAACTTCGCCGGCAGCTCGCCCCAGCGAATCTCCTCGACCGAGACCGAGGAGATCATGTGCCCGCCGCCGAGGAACGGCGGCATCTGCTTGAGGATCTCCGGACGGCCGTGCAGCACCCCGACGCCGGTGGGCCCGTAGAGCTTGTGGCCGGTCCAGGCGTAGAAGTCGGCGTCGATCGAGGCGAGATCCACGGGCAGCTGCGGCACGGCCTGCGAGCCATCGACGACGACGACCGCGCCCGCGGCGTGCGCGCGGCGCGTGATCTCTGCGACCGGGTTGATCGTGCCGGCCGCGTTGGAGATGTGGCCGACGGCGACGAGCTTGACGTTGCCCTTCGCCAGCAGCGCATCGAGCTGATCGAGCTTCAGCGTCGCCTCGTCATCGACCTCGACCATCTGTAGCGACGCGCCCGTCTCGCGCGCGAGCATGTGCCACGGCACGAAGTTCGAGTGGTGCTCGAGCTGGGTCGTGACGACCGCATCGCCTGCCCCGACGTTTGCTCGCCCCCATGAGTACGCGACGAGGTTCAGCGCCTCGGTCGCGTTCTTCGTGAAGATCGTCGCCTTGGCGGGGTGGTTCATGAACGCGGCGATCCGGTCGCGCGCGCCCTCGAACAGCTCGGTTGCCTCTGCCGCGAGCGCGTAGACACTGCGATGCACGGTGCCGCGAGAGTTCTCGTAGTACTCGTCCATGGCGTCGATCACCGGCTGCGGCGTCTGCGACGTCGCAGCCGAATCGAGGTAGACGATCCCCTCTCTCCTCAGCGAGGGGAAGTCCGCGGCCAGCGGCGTGTCGGCCAGCGTGCTCACGTATGCGCGCTGTTGCTCGTCGAGGTGTCGTCGCCAAAGGTCATCGCTGGTTGGCTACGCCGCGGCGCTGACCTCTTCGCGGATCCTCGCGTAGCCCTCGGCCTCCAAGCGCGTGACGAGCTCGGGTCCGCCCTCGGTGGCGATCCGACCGTCGAACATGATCGACACGCGGGTCGGGGTGACGAGGTGCAGGATGCGCTGGTAGTGGGTGATGATCAGCACGCCCATGTCGGTGCCGGCCGCAACCGTGTTGACGCCGTGGGCGACGACGTTGAGCGCGTCGATGTCCAGCCCGGAGTCGGTTTCGTCGAGGATCGCGAGCTTCGGCTTCTGCAGCGCGAGCTGGAGGATCTCCATGCGCTTCTTCTCGCCGCCGGAGAAGCCCTCGTTGAGGTAGCGGGCGCTGAACTCGCGCGGGACGTTGACGAGCTCCATCGCGGCCTCGACGGTCTTGCGGAAGTCCTTCAGGGAGATGTCGCTCTCGCCGCGCGCCTCGCGGTGCGCGTTCATGACCATGCGCAGGTACTTCGTGACGGTCACGCCGGGGATCGCGACGGGGTACTGGAAGGCCATGAACAGGCCCATGCGGGCGCGCTCGTCGGGTTCGGCCTCGGTGATGTCCTCGCCGCCGAAGAGGATCTGGCCCTCGGTCACCTCGAGGCTCGGATGGCCCATGATCGCATTGGCGAGCGTGGACTTGCCCGAGCCGTTGGGGCCCATGAGGGCGTGGATCTCGCCCGGCTTGGTGATCAGGTTGACGCCCTTGAGGATCTGCTTGTCCTCGGCCTGGACGTGGAGGTTGCGGATCTCGAGATCAGGCATGGTCTCCTTGGATTTCCTATTCGAGTTCTTAGTCTTGACAGATCAGGCGGGAGTCGGAGTCTTGGGGTGCAGCTGGCGCGTCTGGAAGTCGACGAGTTCGGCGAGCGTCGTGTGCGCAAGGGTCTTCAGCACGCCGACCTGCACGCGCGTCCACAGCAGCTTGGTGGCGCAGCCGCGGCCGGAGTCGTCGTGGTGTGAGCACAGCACGCGGCCGTCGTCGTTGCGATCGTCGACGAAGCACTCCATCGGTGCGAGCGAGCCCTCGAGCGCGAGCACGACCTCATCCATCGCGATGTGCTCGGGCAACCGAGCGAGGTGGTACCCGCCGTGCGCCCCGCGCTTGCTCTCGACGAGGTCCGCGCGCTTGAGCAGGGCGACGATCCGCTCGAGGTAGGCGAGCGGCAGGCCCTCGGCATCGGCGATCGCCTTGAGCGACACCGGCTGGTCCTGCGGCTGGCGCCCGAGCTCGATCAGCAGGCGCACGCCGTACTCGGCTTTCGTCGTGAAGAACACCGTGCGAAATCCTACCAGCGCGGTGGGTATAAGACCTGATCCTCCCGCTACGGCCGACCAGTGTGCGAGGCGCAGCACCGGTCAACCCGCTAGAAGTGAGTTACATATGCCGGAGTTTGCGCCAGGGGACGTGTTCGTCGACCACCGGATCGAAGGTCTCGCCGGCCGCGGCGGGATGGGCGTCGTCTACCGCGCGACCCAACTCGGCCTGGACCGGCTCGTCGCGCTGAAGGTCATCACGCCCGCGCTCGCCGAGGAGCCGGACTTTCGCACGCGCTTCGTCGCCGAATCCAAGGCGGCCGCCTCGATCGAGCATCCGAACGTGATCCCCGTGTATTACGCCGGCGAGCGCGACGGCGTTCTGTTCATCGTCATGCGCTACGTCGACGGACCGGACCTTCGCGCGCTCGTGCGGGCCGAGGGAAAGCTCGACGCCGAGCGGGCGGCGCACATCGTCGCCCAGGTCGGCGCCGGCCTGGATGCGGCGCACCAGCACGGGCTCGTGCACCGCGACGTCAAGCCGGCGAACGTGTTGCTCGGGCCGGAGGACCACGCATACCTCACGGACTTCGGTCTCACGAAGCGGACGGCCTCGACCGTCGGCGGCCTCAGCCGCACCGGCGCCTGGGTCGGGACGCTCGGGTACGTGGCGCCCGAGCAGATCCGGGGCGAGCGCATCGACGCGCGCACCGACGTCTACGCGCTCGGATGCGTGCTCGTGTACGCGCTCACCGGCCAGGCGCCCTACATCCGCGAATCCGACGAGGCGACGCTGTGGGCGCATCTGAACGCAGCGCCGCCGACCGACGCCGTGCCGCCGCAGTTCGAGCGCGTCGTCGCGCGCGCGCTGGCGAAGGACCCATCGGAGCGCTACCCGTCGGCGGGCGACCTCGGGCGGGCGGCGCTGGCCGCCGCGGGCCGCAGCTCGCTTTCCGGGCCGGAGCGCAACGTCGCCCGGGGGGCGGCGGCGCCGCACGGCGCGGCATCGAACGCCTCGGCGACGATGTTCGCATCGCGGGCACCGGTGGACGAGATCGAGACGCGCATCTCGCCCGCGGGCGACTTCGACGTTCAGGCTTCGCAGACGGCCGCGGCCCCAACCCGCAGGGCGCCGAGCCGAGCTGGGCGCGGCGGGGCGGGTGCGATCCGCTCAAAGCTCGTCATGGCCGGCGCGGCCGCGGCCCTGCTGGTGGCCGCGCTCGCCGTGATCCTGACCAGGGGTGGTGACGACACACCCAAGACCAAGACCCAGACCCAGACCACTGCGCCCACGGCGCGGGCACCGCAGAAGCCGACGGCGCGAGCCGAGAAGCCGGTCTTCGTCGGCCCGCGGCCCAACTCGCTGACGATCGCCGATGGCCGTGTGTGGGCCCTCGCAGCCACTCAGGTCCAGACCTACGACCCCGTTACGGGCAAGCGCGACCGCGTCGGCATCGGCGAGGGCGGCAAGTCCGTCACCGCCGGATTGGGCGCGATCTGGGTGGTGAAGGGCCTGCCGACGCGATCGCTCATCCAGGTCAGCCAGCGCAGGACGCGCCGGATCGGCCGCACCCAGATTGCCTCGTCCGGCGAGCCGGTCTTCGTGACGACCGGCGAGGGCGCGGTGTGGGTCGCTGTGCGCGGGCCGGGCAAGATCCCACGACCCGAGAGCATCGTCAGGGTCTCGCCCGCCTCGCTGGGCCAACAGTCGATCGACGTCCCGGGCGGCGTGCAGTACATCGCCGTTGCCAAGGGCGCCATCTGGGTCTCACAGCGCTTCAAGAAGAGCGTGCTGCGGATCGAGATCGAGAGCGGCGCCAGGAAGGAGATCCCGGTCGACGGGTTGCCGCAGGGCATCAGCTTCGGCGAGAACGCGATGTGGGTCGGGACTCGGGGCAGCGACACGATCACCCGCATCAACCCGCGTTCTGGCGAGACGAAGCGAATCGACGTCGATTACTCGCCCACGCAGGTCGCCGTCGGCGGCGGCTCGGTGTGGGCGACAGCGCGAGACGCGAACAGGCTGATCCGCATCGACCCCGACCGCCGCAAGGTCATCGACAACATCGAGACCGGCCGGCGGCCGTTTGCGCTGGAGGTCACGAAGGGCCGCTCGGTCTGGTTCACGCTCGCCTCCGACGAGGACGCGATCCAGCGCGTGAAGTTCACGCGCTAGCAGTTCGTCGATCGACGGCGCGGCGAGACGGTCGATTCGGTTCAGGCGCGCCAGCCGGCCTTGATCTCCCGGATGCAACACCTTCCCTTCGGGATCGTAGTAGCTGCGCAACGCCTGGGGTAGGCAAGACGGTCCGCTGAACGGCGGCCTTCCTGATCGGCCTGCAACGCGAGTTGATGGCGACAGCTGATTACTGTAATGCGGGCATCGTGTGGGCACTACGCGTCGCACCGCCTGGGTCACGCGCAACGAAGTCCAGGTGTCGCAGCCGTGCGCTCGTCGCGAACGCCAGCAGCGCAGCATGCGAGCCTCACACCCTGTGAGGCAGCTCAGATGCCCGACGGCATGCACGCCCGTGCGTTTGCGGATCCGGGCGTGCGCCGCCGGTTGCTAGGCGGGGTCCTTGGGCTTCCAGCCGCGGCCGTCCTTGACGATGAGCCCGTCCTGGGCAAGGCCCGGCAGCA
Organism: Solirubrobacteraceae bacterium; assembly: GCA_036389475.1. Lineage (GTDB taxonomy): Bacteria > Actinomycetota > Thermoleophilia > Solirubrobacterales > Solirubrobacteraceae > CADCVQ01. The sequence goes on along the minus strand of DASVPU010000476.1, from coordinate 16,179 downwards.
CGCGGTACAGATAGTTCTGCTTGATGCCCATCTTCTCGGCGATCTGCGGGATCGTGATACCCGGGTTCGCCCTCACGAGTGCGAGTGCCTCGGCGCCCCGCCTACCGCTGCCCTTCGGCCGGCCGCGCTGGCCATGTGAAGCGCCGCGCGTGCGCGTGGGTGCCGTGGATGCGTGCGTGGCTGCGTGCGCCGTCGAGCGGCGTGCCGATCTGGTCGACGTCGGCGAAGTCGATGCGGCCGCCGGGACGCCGTCGAGTGCGGCCGCGGCGGCGCTGAGGCGCTGGTACTCCTCCACGAGCGGCCTGAGTTGCTCGAGCCTTTCGCCGATCTCGTTTCGCTTCTCGTCAAGGAAGTCTGCTGTCGCCATGTGCTTCTCCCCGCACGTCAAGTTGACAATTTACCGGCACCAACGCCGACCACCTTCCCCGCACCCTCGCCTTCAAAACACGCAATCGCACGGAGGGCCCAACCGTCACGAGGAGATTGTCATGATGATCGGACATCACAGATCTGTGGAGAATCGTGGCGTCCCCAGATGGGTTCGGCCGCGCGGTCATGCGTCGCCTGCAATTGTGTTGGCCTTGACGCGTTGTGACGATGGGTTAGACGCCCAGGACCGCCCGATGCGCGCGCGGGCGCCCCCGCTGAGCACGAACGGCTCCGACAGCACGCGCTCGGAGAACAGCAGCGGCGCCGGCGTGAGGTCCGCACCGCGCGCCGCGCGCCGCGCCCAGTGCGCGCGTGCCGTCGCGTCCGCGCCCACGGCGTTGGGACCGTCGACGACGAACGCCGTGGCACGTGGAGCGTGCGCGTCAGCTGTGCTTCGGAGAGCCCGGCAAGCGACCGCGGCTGGTGGATCACGAGACTCGGCGCGGCTCCGGCGTCAGCGGCACGCCGGAGAGCGCGGGAGGCGCCTGCGGGGGAGCGATACTCCACAAAGTTGGTCAACAACTTGGTCTTACCTGCTGCGCACAGGCGCCTGCCTTGCTCGAAAGTCCCCTCGAGCCGCAAGTCATTGATCCCTCGTCGCGGCTCCCGTAGGGTCTTTGAAACGCGAGAAAACAGATGCCGGCGTCCGCAACCACGAAGACCGACGTCCTCAGCCTGACGGCCTACGGCGGAGACGCGAAGACGCTCCTGGCGTGGAATCTGACGCAGGAAAGATCGACGCGCCTTGCGGGCTTCACGATCGAATGTCGGCCACCCGGGGAGGCGCCGTACTTTCTGCACAACACGCTTCGCTTCGAGCATCCGGAGGACCATGCGCAAGACACAAGCGAGCCCTCGAACTCGAGCCTCAACGCCCCGATTCACAAGTTCCGCTGGCTGCACGTGCCGGGCTCGGTTCACCAGGGCCTGAAACCGGCCTTCGGTCAGTACGTGTACGCCGTCACGCCGCGATACTTCGACAATCGCGGCGCGCTGGCGCCCTTGGATCAGGCTTCGAGCACATCGGTCGAGATCGCGGTAGCGCCCTTCGAGCGCGGATCGTTGCAACTCGCGTTCACGCGTGGATACACGCAGTCGCAGGCCTTCGTCCAGCACTTCGGGCCCAAGGCCGTGATCCGCCCGCGCGAAGCGGATCTGCTCTTCGACACCTCCCAGCTCGCGGGCACCAACGCGCGCGGCGACCGGTTCACCTACGCCGACCAGTACGAGTGGCTGGGGTTCACCGCTCGCGAGCGGATCTTCTCCTTGCTGGAAGGCGTGTTGACGGACCAGGAGCTTCGGCTCGACATGTTCGCGTACGACCTCAACGAGCCCAACCTTCTCAAGATCCTGCTCGAGCTGGCCAAGCAGGGCCGCATTCGCATCATCCTCGACGATGCGGCGCTGCATCATTCCTCCTCCGAGGACAAATCCAAGCCGGAGGATCAGTTCGAGGAGATCTTCACCAAGACCGCGAAGGCGCCGGCGGCGATCATGCGAGGACACTTTTCGCGCTACGCGCACGACAAGGTTCTGATCGTCTCCAACGCCGGCGGCCCGATCAAGGTCCTGACCGGGTCGACGAACTTCTCGGTGACCGGCCTCTACGTCAACTCCAACCACGTCCTCGTCCTGTCTGACCCCGACACCGCCGCGAAGTACGCGCAGCTCTTCCAGCAGGTCTGGGACGACCGCGTCAAGGCGCCGGCGTACCTCAAATCAACGCTCAGCAGCGAGCGGTTCTCACCCGCCAAGACGGCTGTACCGCCTCTGCAGATCACGTTTGCGCCGCACTCGGAGAAGGTGGCGAAGGAGATCCTGGATGCCATCGCCGCGCGCATCGACAACGAGGGTGAAGATGGGCGCAGCGGCGCCAGCGTGCTGTTCGCCGTCATGGGGATCGAAGACGGCACGAGCCCCATCTACGAAGTCCTGAAGACGCTGCACGCCGATGACAGGGTCTTCAGCTTCGGCGTATCGGACAGTCCCGGCGGCATCGCCCTCTATGCCCCGCGCAAGAAGACCGGCGTTCTCGTCACGGGCAAGCCGGTGAGGACGCAGCTTCCACCGCCCTTCAACCAGGTGCCGGGTGTCGGCCTCGGACACCAGATCCACCATAAGTTCGTGGTCTGCGGTCTCAATGGTCCCGATCCGGTCGTCTTCTGCGGATCGTCCAACCTCGCGCTGGGCGGTGAGAAGGCCAACGGCGACAACCTGCTGGAGATCCACGACGCCGAGGTGGCTACAGCGTTCGCCATCGAGGCACTTGCCCTCGTCGACCACTTCCAGTTTCTCGGTCGCACTTCCGCCGGCCCAGAGCCGAAGACCAAGCCTCCGCCGGCTTCCAAGCAACAAGCGGCCGTTTCGGTGGGGTGGTTCCTGTCCACCAGCGACAGGTGGGCCAAGCCCTACTTCGACCCAAGGGACCTGCACTTCGTCGACCGACGCCTGTTCGCCTGACCGTCGACGGCCCTTGCGCCTCCTACAGGTCGCGCCGGGCGACGACGCCGTCCTGCAGCGCCCGCATGGCGAGATACGAGCGCTTCTGGTTCTGCGGCAGGTGGTCGACGCCGAAGTAGCCAAACAGCGTTCGCAGGTGAGCCTTCACGGCGTCGATCGAGAGGTAGAGCTCCTCGGCGATTTGGCGGTTGGTCGACGGAGTCGCGAGCTCTGTGTCCTTGTAGGGCCTGCACAACGCGGTGAGCACCGCGCGCTGGGTCAAGCTCAGCGTCGGCAGATCGGGACGCGTGCCGGCGACCGCGGTCGGGTTGGAGTCCGACGGCTCGGGCACGCGGTAGGCGATCTGCGTTCGCCCGACCCGCAGCACGTCGCCGTCGCGCAGCCGGTGGCGGCCGGAGATGCGCTGGCCGTTGACGAACGAGCCATTGCGCGACAGTCCGTCGTCGCTGGCCGTCCACTCATCGCCGAGGCGCTCGAGCTCGGCATGCAGGCGCGACACCTCCGTGTCCCACCCGAGCGCGACGTCGTTGCCCGCGCTGCGACCGATCGAGACACGCTTGAGCCCCGGCTCGAGGACGAACAGGCGCTGCGTCGCGTCGCCGTCGCGCAGGACGAGGAACGGCGTTCCCTCCCGCTCGGCCTCGATGCGCTCGCGCAGTTCGGAGGGTGTTGCCGCGTGGGCGGCGAGCGGTGACGGATCTGCCACCAACTGAGCTTGCCACATCGCCGGGTCGTCAAGCCACCCTCGGTGCACAAGCGTCACACCTAAGAGGGCGAGGTGTGACCCCGGGAGCGCCCGCAAACGGGGCCCGCGGCGGGATCGTGTCGACGTAGACCCATCGGCAAGGAGCCCCCAGTGATCGACCAGCCTCACACCCGCCTCTCCGACGACCAGCTTGTGAACCGCTTTCGGGCCGGCAACGACGCCGCCTTCACCGAGATCGATCGTCGCTATCGCACCGCTCTGACCGCCTTCTCGCGGCGCATGCTCAACGGCTCCGGCCACGAGCCCGAAGACATCGTCCAGGACGCCTTGATCCGCGCCTTCCGCGGCCTGCGCGTCACCGACCGGCCGATGGTCCTGCGCCCTTGGCTGTACATGATCGTCCGCAACCGCGCGCTGGACGAGCTGCGCACGCCGCAGCGCAGCGGCTGCTACGACGACGAAATCGGTCTCGCCGCAGTGCCCGACGCCGACCCCGCGCACTGCCTCGCCGAGCGCGAGGAGATTCGAGAGCTCGTCGCGGAGATCGGCCGCCTGCCCGAGCGCCAGCGCATGGCGCTCGTCATGCGCGAGTTCGACGGGCGATCGCACGCCGAGACGGCCCGCGCGCTGCGCACGACGGTGCCCGCGACGAAGTCGCTCATCATCCGTGCGCGCTCGAACCTCGGCGCGGCACTGCACGCGGCCTAGACCGGCCGGTAATCTCGCGTCGATGGACGTGACCACGATCGACGAGACGCTGGGGCGCATCCAAGAGGGCCTCACGGAGGCGCGGATGGCGACGGAATTGCTCCGCGAGGGGGACGTGACCGCGATCGCCGAGCTCGACGCCGTCGTCGATGCGATGGCCCGCGAGATCGCCGAGCTCAAGACCCGGACGAGCATGGGCTCGGCGTAGGGGAACTTCCAAGCTTCAGCCCAGCTCAGACGGTACGGTGTGCTCAGCGGCGCCCGTGTCGGAACGGCTCGGTAGCTGCCAACCGAAAGGACATGATGCAAAGCGCCGTGTGCGCGCAGGACATCGAGCCGTGCGCGAACGAACGGGCTGACCGGATCGCGACGGGGACCGTGACCGTGGTGCCGTTCCTTGCTCTGGGACTCGTCGCCTGGCAGGCGTCGGAGAGCCTCCTTCACTGGCACGACTTCGTCGTCTTCGCCGTCCTCTACGTGCTCACCGGGTTGGGCATCACCGTGGGCTTCCATCGCCATTTCACGCACCGCGCCTTCAAGACGAGCAAGCCGGTGCGCGCCGTGCTGGCGATCCTCGGCACCGCGGCCATCGAGGGTCCGATCACCGCTTGGGTCGCAGACCATCGCAAGCACCACGCCTTCTCCGACCAGGAGGGCGATCCGCACAGTCCCCACGTCGATCACGGCCACGGCCTGCGCGGGGCGTTGCGCGGTCTCGCCCACGCGCACCTGGGCTGGCTGTTCCTGCACACCCAGCGCGCCAACAAGGCGCGCTACGCGCCCGACCTCATCGCCGACCCGGTCATCCGGTTCATCGATCGCACGACGCTGCTGTGGATCGCGCTCGGGCTCGCAGCGCCGTTCGGCCTCGGCTGGGCGCTGGGCGGCGCGGTCGAGGCCGGCCTGACGGGCCTGCTGTGGGGCGGGGCGGTACGGATCCTGTTGCTGCACCACATCACGTTCTCGATCAACTCGCTGTGCCACTTCTTCGGCCGGCAGCGCTTCGAGACCGGGGATGAGTCGCGCAACCTCGCCTGGCTGGCGCCGCTGTCGTTCGGCGAGGCGTGGCACAACAACCATCACGCGTTCCCGACCTCGGCGTCGCACGGCCTGCGCTGGTACGAGCGAGCGCTCGATCCAAGCGCGCTCGTCATCGCCGCGATGGAGCGGCTCGGCCTCGTCTGGGATGTCGTCAAGATCAGCAAGGAGCGCCAGGCCACCAAGCTCGCGCCCGCGTAGTACCCGACGCTCAGCAGCGCACGTAGGCCGTGAAGTTGTGCCCGACGCGGGCGCGCACGAAGCCCGGCGGCGGGACCTGGACGAGCGGCGAGTCTGCCAGCTGGTCGAACGGGCCATATGCCGGATGCTTGAGAAAGCGCGTGCCGCCGGTGAGGATGATCGCGACGCCGCCGCGGCGGCTGCTCGCCGCCGCGCGCGAATCGCTGCGGGCCAGCACGCCGTCGGCTCGGGCCCGCGCGAGCCAGCGCACGTCTGCGACGAGCTTGTGGTTGGGCAGGGTGATCGGGCCGCACGAGCGGGCGGCGCGCACCGAGCGCGAGCCCAGCAGCGCGACGAGATCCTCGCGGACGCTCTGGCGCAGGTGCAGTTCGTGTTCGATGTACGCAGGGTTGAAGTTCAGCGCCGTGTAGAGGACGCCTGCGACCACGACCGCGAGCGAGCACGCCGCCCACACTCGGCGAGTGCGGCTGCCGTCGGGCAGCCGGCCAAAGCCGGCGAGTGCGAAGGCGGCGAACAGCAGCAGCGCGAGCGCGGCGACGAGCAGGTAGCGGTTGATGACCGAGAACCCGCGCAGGGAGACGGCGAGGAACATGCCCGTTCCCCACAGCAGCAGGGTGAGCGGGACGAGCAGGCGCTCACGCGGCGCCATTCGCCAAGCCAGCACGATCCCCGCCAGGCTGGCGACGAACACCGGCGGCTTCGTCAGCTCGCTGAGGAAGCGCAGCGTGACGCCGGGCAACTCGGTCAGCGATTGGCGGCGGTTGAGCTGGGCCGCCAGCTCGGTCGTGTACTGCAGCGAGTAGATCGGCGACCCGGTCACGATCCAGTCGCTCAGCGCCCACGCCAGTGGTGCGATCGCGCAGATGAGTGAAGCGCGGATCCACGCGCGCAGTGGCCGCCCCCACGCGATCCGGACGGCGTAGAGACCGGCGAGCGCCCAAGCCTCCGGGCGCATGAGACCCGCGAGCGTCAGCAGCACCCAGACGGCGCCGCCGCGGCGCGGGCGGTGTGCCTCGAGCGCGGCCGCCGACAGCAGCAGTGCGAGGTATGGCACGTCGACGTAGCCGCGGGCCGCGAAGAACGGAAAGTCCAGCCGGCTGAGGACCAGCAGCGCAGCGACGAGTCCGACCGCCGAACCAAAGGACTTCTTGCCGAGCGCGTACATCGCTGCCACGAGGGCGACGAAGGACAGGACGCACAGCCCGAGCAGGACGCGGTCGCCGCCGGCGCCGAGCGCCGCGATCGGGATGCTGATCGCGATCCACAGCGGGTGCTGCGTCGGCGCGCGATAGGCCTCGAAGGACGGCAGCTGCCCGTCGAGGATCTCGCGTCCCCACAGCAGCGAGTACAGCGAGTCGTAGTTCGGATAGGTCGGGTACAGGACGAAGCCGGCGACCGCGGCTGCCGTCAGCGCTGCGAGCGCGAGCAGCTCCCAGCGCGGGGGCAGCGTCGGGCGCGCGGATTCGAGCGCCCGGGGCGACAGGTTGAGGACGGCTGGGCTGCGCACGGCGAGAGGCGCCGGACGATAGGGACCCCGGCCGGCCTGGGTGTGAACAGCTGCCCGTAAACAGCGAAGGCGACCGCGTCAGGCGGTCGCCTTCAAGCGAGCGACGGTGCGGGCTGTCAAGCAGCCCGGTCCGCAGCGATCAGAGCGCCTGGACGTTGACCGCCTTCGGCCCCTTGTCGCCGGCCTCGGCGTCGTAGCTGACCTTTGCTCCCTCGGCGAGCGAGCGGTAGCCCTCGCCCAGGATGCCGGTGTGATGCACGAACAGATCCTTCTGACCGTCATCGGGGCTGATGAATCCAAAGCCCTTGTCGTCGCTGAACCACTTCACGGTTCCAGTAGCCATGTCTTGCGGTACTCCTCGGATGGTGTGCTGCGTTCCCCGAGGATGCTTTCAAGGCAACGACACGGGCGCTGGCACTGCTTCGCCGGGCACTATGCCCGGCCGTTCAGGGAGAACGGTAGCGGGTCACTACGCTGCGTGCCTATGCCGGCAACAAGAAATGACCTGCGCAACGTCGCGATCGTCGCCCACGTCGACCACGGGAAGACGACGCTCGTCGACGCCATGCTCTGGCAATCGGGCGCGTTCCGCGCCGGTCAGGACGTCCAGGACCGGGTCATGGACTCGATGGATCTCGAGCGCGAGAAGGGCATCACGATCCTCGCCAAGAACACGTCGGTGCGCCACGGCGACGTCAAGCTCAACATCATCGACACGCCCGGACACGCGGACTTCGGCGGCGAGGTCGAGCGCGGCCTGTACATGGTCGACGGGATCCTGCTGCTCGTCGACGCCAGCGAGGGCCCGCTGCCGCAGACGCGCTTCGTGCTGCGCAAGGCGCTCGAGGCGCACCTGCCGGTGATCCTCGTCGTCAACAAGGTCGACCGGCCGGACGCGCGGATCGACGAGGTCGTCGACGAGGTCTACGAGCTGTTCCTCGACCTCGACGCCAACGAGGCCCAGATCGACTTCCCGATCGTCTACTGCAACGCGAAGGCCGGCCACGCGTCGCTGGACCCCGAGAACCTCGACGACTCGCTCAAGCCGCTGCTCGATCTGCTCGTGCAGCACATCCCGCCGCCGTCCTACGAGCCCGACCACCCGCTGCAGGCGCAGGTGACGAACCTCGACGCCTCGCCCTACGTCGGGCGCCTCGCGCTCTGCCGCGTGCGCCACGGCACGATCCGCAAGGGCCAGCAGGTGTCGTGGTGCCGCTCCGACGGCACGATCGAGCAGGCGAAGATCTCCGAGCTCTACGTCACCGACAACCTGGACCGCGTCGATGCCGAGGAGGCCGGGCCTGGCGAGATCATCGCCGTGGCCGGGATCGCGCAGATCACGATCGGCGAGACGCTCGCCGATCCCGAGGACCCGCGACCGCTGCCGGTCATCAGCGTCGACGAGCCGTCGCTTTCGGTGACGATCGGGATCAACACCTCGCCGCTGAGCGGCAAGGACGGCTCGAAGCTCACGGCTCGGCAGGTTCGCACGCGCTTGGACGCCGAGCTCGTCGGCAACGTATCGCTGCGCGTGTACGACACCGAGCGGCCCGACACCTGGGAGGTCCAGGGCCGCGGCGAGCTGCAGCTGGCGATCCTCGTCGAGATCATGCGTCGCGAGGGCTACGAGCTGACGGTCGGCAAGCCACAGGTCGTCACGCGCGAGGTCGGCGGCAAGCTTTGCGAGCCTGTCGAGCGCGTTGCGATCGACGTGCCCGAGGAGTACGTCGGCGTCGTCACCCAGCTGCTCGCGTTGCGCAAGGGACGCATGGAGGCGCTCGTCAACCACGGCACCGGCTGGGTGCGGATGGAGCAGCTCGTTCCGGCGCGCGGCCTGATCGGCTTTCGCACCGAGTTCCTCACCGAGACCCGCGGGACGGGGCTGCTGCACCACGTCTTCGAGGGGTGGGAGCCGTGGTTCGGCGAGCTGCGCACCCGCCCGACCGGCGCGCTCGTGGCAGACCGCCGGGGGAAGGTCGCCTCCTTCGCGCTGTTCAATCTGCAGGAGCGCGGGACGATGTTCGTCGGACCTGGGGAGGAGGTCTACGAGGGCATGATCGTCGGCGAGAACAGCCGCTCCAACGACCTCGACGTCAACGCGGTCAAGGAGAAGCACCTGACCAACCATCGCTCGTCGACCGCCGACGAGCTCGTGCGCCTCGTGCCGCCGCGCAAGCTGTCGCTCGACCAGGCTCTGGAGTTCCTGCGCGAGGACGAGTGCATCGAGGTGACGCCGGAGATCGTGCGACTGCGCAAGGTCTCGCTCGAGCAGGTCAGCCGCGTGAAGCTGGCACGGACCGTCAAGCGCGGCTGATCGCCTCCGGCTCAGCCCCCTTCATGGCGCAGCTCATGGCGGACCCGCTTGCGCGCTTCGCCGTAGTTGCGCGTCTCGATCGCGATCAGGATCGCGAGCGCGGTGGCGAGCACCCCCAGCGTCGCCAGCGCCGGGATCTCGACCGCCACGGGGACGAGCGCGACGAGCAGGACCGCAACGGCGATTCGCCGCGTGTTCAGCGTGTGGACGTGGCGGTAGCGGAAGGCGACGTGGCCGAGCAGGTACATCGCCGTCCCGCCGAGCAGCGCGGACGCCGGCACGAGCTTCAGCGGGTCCTCGACGTGGCCGAGCGTCTTCTTCATCCCGAGCGCGACGAGCACGATCCCGGCGACCATCGGGAAGTGCAGGTAGGAGTAGGAGTCGCGCGCCATCTCGTTCTGCTGTCGTCCCGGCTCGGCCCCGGCGAGTCGCCGCGCGGCGACGATCGCGACGACGTCGAAGTACAGCCACCACAGCGCCGCGGCGACCGCTGTGCCGAGGGTGGCCGCGACGACGATGCCGGGATCGACCTTCGCATCGGCGCCGACGCCGACCGCGACGATCGACTCGCCGATCGCGATGATGACGATCAGCCCATGGCGTTCCGCGAAATGACGCGGTACGAGCTTCCAGCCGTCGGCCCCGAAGAGGTACGGCCCGCCCAAGTCGAGCGCCAGCGCGAGCAGCCATAGCCCGCCCTGCAGCAGACCGTCGGCGAATGACGCCGCGAGGAGCAGCGCGACGCCGATCACGGTGCTGATCGCAAGAACGACGACGGAGTTGCGAAAGCGCGTGTCGTCACGGCTGGCGAGCATGAACAGCGCGACGTGCGCGCCGCGGACGAGGGCGTAGGCGAGCGCGAAGATCAGCGCCGCGTCGCCGAACGCCTGCGGCACGCAGAGTCCGACGACGAGCAGCGCCGCCATCGCAGCGAAGATCACGAGCCGGACCGCATCCTCCTCGGGATCCAGCACGCTCGTCAGCCACGCGTAGCCGACCCACGACCACCACATCACGCCGAGCACGAGCAGCCCCTTGGCGAGTCCCTCCCACGTCGGCTCGGCGGCCATGAGTGCCGTGCACTGCGTCAGCCCGAGCACGAAGACGAGGTCGAAGAACAGCTCCAGCGGCGTGACGGTCTCCTCGTCGCGCAGAACCGCCGTCATGTGCCGCCTTCGGCGATCACGCTGCGGTCGCGGCCCGTTGCCTTGGCTTCATACAGCGCCGCGTCGGCGCGACCGACCAGCTGCTCTGCGCTCTCCGAGCCATGGAGAGCAGCGACCCCGGCTGAGCAGGTCTGTCCGTGCGGTGTCGCGGTTCGCACGCGCTCCACCACCGTCCCGGCGGCCGCGATCGGCGAGGCCACGAGCAGCAGCGCGAACTCCTCGCCGCCGTAGCGGGCAAGGATGTCGCTCACGCGAAGCTGAGTCCGCCAGGCCTGCGCGAGCTCGACCAGCAACGCGTCTCCCGCTTGATGACCGTGGGCGTCGTTGAAGCGCTTGAAGTGGTCGAGGTCGAGCATCGCGACGCACAGCGGATCGCCGTGGCGCCGTGCACGCGCGAGCTCGCGCTCGAGGTGCTCGTGCCACGCGCGGCGGTTCGCCAGGCCCGTCAGATCGTCGGTCAGCGCAAGCCGCTGGAGCTTCGTGATCAGCGCCAAGCGCCGATCGAGCAGGCTCAGCAAGCCTCCGATCTGCCCGGCGAGCGTACGCAGCAGCTCGAGCATGGCGCGATCGGGCTCGCCCACCTGGGAGCTGAAGAACTCGATCACGTAGCGGATTTCGCGATCGGCGATGACCGGCACGCCGACCGCGCGATGCAGGCCCGCGCCCGCGGCGAGTTGCGCCCGCTGAGACCTCTCGTCGTAGGCGATGTCGGCCGTCCACACAGGCTCGCCACTGGCCCACGCGCGTCCCGCAAGCCCAACTCCGCGGGCAAGCTCGAGCTCCAGGCTGGCCGTCTCGAACTCCAGCCCGACCGCGGGGTCGCGGCGCCAGATTGAACGGCAGCGCAGGATCTCCCCGCCCTCCTCACGGGACCACCATGCCCCCGACTGCCACTCCATCGCCTCGCCAAGTCCGGCCAGCAAGCCGCGCATCGCCTCGTTGGTGCTCCGAGCCTCGGCAAAGACCCGCGTGATCACGAGCTGCGCGTGCAGCAGGCTCTCAGACAGCCTGCGCTCCGAGATGTCGTGCAGAAAGGCGTAGAAGCGAACCGGGGTCAGCGTCCCGTCCTGTGTGATCGTGACCTCGACGGGGAACTCCCTCCCGCTGCGGTCGAGCGCGCTGAGCTCAAGGCGCCGGTCCAGCAAGCCAGCCGGCCGGCCGGCCACACACGAGCGCAACCCCTTCGCGTGAGCGGCGCGGTAGCGCGGTGGGATGATCAGGTCGGCGAGCATCTGCCCGATCGCCTCCTCCGACGTCCACCCGAACGTCCGCTGCGCATGCGGGTTCCAGTCGACGACGAACCCACCCGTATCTATCGCGATGAACGCCTCATGCGCATGATCGAGCACCGACAGCACCGACCTGACTTGACGCTGCGAAGCCAGGTGCAGCCGGTCCGGATCCTCGCGCGCTGCGTTCATCGACTCCTCTTCACCAGGGGATGATCGCTGCAACCCTAATCTAGGATTTAGTTCGCCAAGCCTCGGTTCAAATCGATCTCAGCGATCGGGACGGATGCCAAGCTCCGCCAGCCGGCGCTCCAGCAAGCGCCGCTCGGCGTCGTCGTGTACGAGCGCCAGCGCACGGCGGTAGGCCTCCCGCGCGTCCTGCGTTCGACCCACGCGGCGTAGCAGCTCGCCGCGCGTGGAGTGCAGGTAGCGGTAGTCCTCGAGCGCGAGGCGATCGACGATCTCGAGCCCCGCCTCGGGACCGTCCGCCTCGGCGACGGCGAAGGCCCGGTTCAGCTCGACCACCGGCGAATCGGTGATCCGGGCAAGCTCACCGTAGAGTGCGGCGATCTGGCGCCAGTCACGCGGCTCGTCGGCATGCAGGGACGCGATCGCCGCCTGCATGACGTAGGGGCCGCTTCCGCGCAGGGCGAGGGCCCGGTCGAGCACCGCCCTCCCGTCGGCGATCTGCGCCGTGTCCCACAGCGAGCAGTCCTGATCGGCGAGCAGTACCAGCTCGCCGCGCTGGAACCGCGCCGCACGGCGCGCGTCGTGCAGCAGCATCATCGCCAGCAGACCATGCACCTCGGGCTCGTCGGCCATCAGCTCCGCGAGCGCCCGCCCGAGCCGCAGCGCCTCGGCCGCAAGCTCCCCGCGACCACCGTACCCCTCGTTGAAGATCAGGTAGACGACCGCGAGCACTGCGGCGAGGCGATCGGGCAGCAGGTGGTCAGGAGGCACCCGGAACGGGATCCCGGCGGACTTGATCTTGCGCTTCGCCCGCACCAGCCGCTGCGCCATCGTCGATTCAGGCACGAGGAAGGCGCGAGCGATCTCGACCGTGGTCAGGCCGCCGAGCGTCCGCAAGGTCAGTGCGACCTGCAGGTCGGTGGCGAGGGCCGGATGACAGCACGTGAAGACGAGCTCGAGTCGCTCGTCTGGGAATGTCGTCTCGTCCACGGTGTCCTGCGCTGCCTCGGGCACCTGCAGCAGGCGCGTCTTCGGGGCCAGCGTGCGATCGCGGCGGATGCGGTCGATGGCCCGGTTGCGCGCCGTCGTCACCAGCCACGTGCCCGGATTGGCGGGAGCTCCGTCTCGCGCCCAGCGCTCGGTGGCGATCGCGAAGGCCTCCTGCGCGGCTTCCTCGGCGAGCTCGAAGTCCCCGAGGAAGCCGATCAACGCAGCGAGGACATGTCCCCAATGATCGCGAAAGGCCTGCTCGAGGATCGCTACCGCTCCACGACCGGGCGCACCTCAATGGCGCCGCCCATGCGCGCCGCCGGGATCCGCGAGGCGAGCTCGATCGCGACGTCGAGGTCGTCGGCCTCGAATATGAGGTAGCCGCCGACCGCCTCCTTCATCTCCGCGAACGGACCGTCGGTGATCAGCGTCTTGCCGTCCTGAACGCGGACGGTGGTCGCCGACTCGGGCGGCTGCAGCTCCACCCCGGGGCTGACGCCGGGCGTCTGGCTGATCGCCCGGTACGCGCGGTAGACCTCCTTCTGCTCGTCCTCCGACAGGCGCCCCCACTCCTCCGGCGACCGTGGCGTCGGCGCGCTGCCCTGATGAATCAGCATCATGTACTTCATCGTTTCCTCCTTCTCGAGGATGGTCGCCCATGAGACGAACGGCGAGCGACGAAATCGACAGCTCCGGCGCCAAAGATCCACGGATCCTGGAACGGTCCCGTCCAGGAGACCCATCAGGGCCGAGTATCGTCGGACGAGCGGGGTAACCATTGCTGATGACGAAGCGTCTGATCGCGACGGCGCTGGCAGTCGCGTTGGCAGGCGGTTGGGTCGCCACCGCCGACGCCGCGTTCGTGAGCAAGAGCGAGGCGCGCGCGTACCTGCTTCGCGCCGTGTCGAAGGGTGCGCCGCGCGTGCTGCTGCGAGACGAGCGCGCCGCGTTCTTTGCCACCGCTAGCCTGTGGGTCGAGCCCGCTGAGAGCTGTCAACGGCGCGCGCCCACGGCCGTCAACTGTCGATTCCGGGCGCGCCTGGTGCCCGACGCAGCGCATCGCAAGCGCAACTGGTGGCCGATCTCCTGCCGCGGCTCCGTGCTCGTCCGGCGCCTGGGCGACGGACGCCTGAAGGGCTCGCAGGGCCCCTACGTGTGCCGCACCGAGCGCCGCTGAGCTGAGCAACGGCGCGAACGCGCGCTGCCGGCGGTGAGTACCGGCCGCTGGCGCCTATCCCGTGTCGCGCGTCGATCGTGGCAACGCCACGAGCCGGTGGTCGGACGTGAACAGCCGTCGCACGGTGCCGAGCGCCGTCACTGCCGTCGTCGTCGCCACGCCGCCGAGGATCAGGTACATGAGCGCGAGCTGGACGAGGACCGCGTCGACCGGGTCGACGCCTGCCAGGATCAGCCCGGTCATCGCACCGGGCAGGAAGACGATGCCGAGCGCCTTCGTGTTCTCGATCTGGGGCGACAGCGCGGTCCGCAGGACGCCGCGGACGATCGGGCGCGACGCCGCTGACCACGGCTGGCCGAGCGCGAGGCGCGCCTCGACCTCGTCGCGACCTTCCGACAGCGCCTCGACGAGCCGCTCGGCGGCGACGATCGCGGACTTCATCGAGTTGCCGATCAGCATCCCGGCGATGGGAACGAGCGTGCGGCCCTCGACCGGGAACATGCCCAGGCCGAATGCGACCGCGAAGCCGGCCGCGGCCGACGTGCCGTTCGCCGCCAGCGCGATCCAGAACAGGCCGGGCACGGCAGGCGCGCGGCGGCGCGTGGTCGCCGCCGCGAACACGACGATTCCGACGACCCACAGCCACGACCATACGAGCGGCGTCTTGGGCTCGATGACGATCGCAAGCGCCGCGCCGACGGCGATGAGCTGTGCGAACGAGCGCACGACCGACACGACGAGCTCGCGCTGGATGCGCAACCGCAAGCGCCAGCCGATCGCCAGCGCGACGGCGACGAGCACGAGCGAGGCCGCGAGCCCCTCGAAGCCGATGTCAGCGCCCATCGCCGAGCACCTCCAGTGCCGACCCGCTGCGGTCGGCGCGCCCGTCGGCGATCAGCAGCACGTGATCGGCCAGCCGGCGCATCTGCTCCTGCGAGTGCGTGACCCATACGACCGGTGTCCCGTCGTCGACCAGCGCGCGCGCCAAGCGTTCGAGCACCGCCGCGGCCTCGCCGTCAAGCGACGACGTCGGCTCGTCCATCAGCAGCACGCGCGGCTGCGTCGCCAGCGCCCGCGCGAGGCACGCGCGCTGCGCCTCGCCGCCCGACAGCTCGACTGCGTCGCGGTCGAGGAACGCACGCCCGAGCCCCGCGCGCTCGAGCAGCTCTGCCAGCCCATCGTCGTCATCGCTAGCCGGAGCGGCCTCGCGCAGGTTGTCGCGCACGGTGCCGGCGAACGTCACGGGGCGCTGGAAGACCATCGCGACCTCGCGGCGCAGCACGAGCGGGTCGCGCTGTGCGACGTCCTTGCCGCGGTGGCGAACGCAGCCCTCGCTCGGCACCTCCAAGCGATTGCAGAGCCGCAGCAGCGTCGACTTGCCCGCGCCCGACGGCCCGGCCACGACGCTCAGCCCGCCGTCGGGCAGCGACGCGTTCAGCCCGTCGAGCCGGCGTGCCTGCAGCGGTCCGACGCTCACCTGCTCGAAGCTGAAGAGCGGGGGCGACGGCACAGCGGCAGTATCGCCCAGCCGGTTGTAGTTGCATGCGCAACAAGTTAGGCTGTCTGCATCGCCATGAGCTCACAGACACGCCGGATCGCACGTCTCTTCAGGCCCTATCGGGGGCGGCTGTCGGCGGTGCTGGGGCTGATCGCGATCTCCGCCGGCCTGGGAATGATCTCGCCGTTCCTGCTGCGCGAGGTGCTCGACACGGCGATCCCGCAGAACGACACCGAGCTACTCGCCTGGCTCGTCGGAGCGATGATCGCGATCTCGATCCTCACGGGTGCTCTCGGGGTTGCCCAGACCTGGCTCTCCAACCTCGTCGGCCAGCGCGTCATGCACGACCTGCGAGCGTCCGTCTACCGCCACCTGCAGCGCCTGTCGCTCGCGTTCTTCACCCGCACCCGCACCGGCGAGGTGCAGTCGCGGGTCGCCAACGACATCGGCGGCGTGCAGAACGTCGTGACGAGCACGGCGACCTCGATCGTCTCCAACGTCACGACGGTGCTGGCCACCGTCTTCGCCATGGTGCTGCTCGACTGGCGCCTGGCGGTCTTCAGCCTC
>DASVPU010000475.1:0-3369 GCA_036389475.1 Solirubrobacteraceae bacterium | reverse complement strand
TCCTTTGGCCTGCCCGACGGCGCTGCCCTGCGGCTCGACCAACCGCCGGGGGACGCTCGGCCCCAGGAGCGGTTCGGGCTCGGCGGCCTGGCGCGCGCTCATGGTCGCTGGTTCACGCAACGATCCCGCGCGCTCGAGCGCATCGCCTTCGCCGGGCGTCAGGACCGATCCGCGCCCGAGGACCAGTGGTCGCCGGCCTGCGCCGGCGCCGGTCCGACGCCTGCCACGCTGCGCCTCCTTCCCCGGGTCGCCGATGCGCACGCCGCCGCGCGCCGGCGCGCGCACTACTCGCTCTTGCTGGAGCAGCTGGCCGACCACGTGCCCGCGCCCTTCGACCGGTTGCCGGCGCAGGCCGCGCCGCTCGGCTTTCCGGTTGTCGGCGACGGCGAGGACCGCCTCCGCGATCGTCTTCGCAGTCGCGGAATCGAAGCGCTGCGACCTTGGGGTCAGGTGCATCCCGACCTCGTCGAGGGCGGGCGCTGCGCCGACACCGCGCGCCGCTGGGAACACACGTTGCTGCTGCCGGTCCACCAGGAGCTCCGGCTCCAGGACGTCGAGCGGATCGCCGCTGCGGTACGCGGCGTGCCGGTGCGACGTCGAAGCGTCGCTCGTGCCCTGCCGGCAGCCAATGGTGAGCTGCGCCTCGAGCCGATCGAATCGCTCGACGCGCCCCTGCCCGGATGGGACGCTCTCGCCCTTCAAGTCGGGAGCGTCTTCGCCACGTATGAGTGGATCTCGACCTGGTGGCGGCACTTCGGAGCGGGGCGATCGCTGCACCTCGTCGCATGTCGCGCGTCTGACGACCGGCTCGTCGCGATCCTCCCGCTCTACGTGCACCGGCAGGCCGGGCTGCGAGTCGTCCGCTTCCTTGGACACGGAGCCGCCGACGAGTGCGGGCCGATCTGCGCCCCCGCCGACCGCCCCGCCGTAGGGCGTGCGCTGCGGCGGCAGATCAATCTCCTGCGAGCCGACGTCCTGCTCGTCGAGCAGGTCCCGGCGAGCTTTGGCTGGGACGCGCTGATCGGAGCACGGGTCCTGCGTAGCGAGGGCAGTCCGATCGTTCGCTTTCACACGTCGTCCTGGCAGCAGCTCGTCGCCGGATGGGGATCGAACATGAAAAAGCAGGTTGGCGGACGGCTGGTGCGCAAGCTCCAGCGCGAGCACGGCCTGATCTTCCGGGTGACGGCGTCTGCCGAGGAGCTCGCAACCGACATCGAGACGCTGCTGCATCTGCACGCGGCCCGCTGGGGTCAGGAGACACCGGCCTTCTCCGCGCGGGCCGACTTCCACCGCGAGTTCGTGGGTCTCGCCCTACGACGGGGCTGGCTGCGGCTGCTGTTGATGGAGCTCGACGGGCGCGCCGCGGCAGCGCTCTACAACGTTCGCTTTGCCGACGCGGAGGCGTACTACCAATCCGGAAGAGATCCGGCCTGGAGCCAGCGGCCGGTAGGGCTGCTGATCATCGCCGAGGCGATCAGGCTCGCTCAGCAGGCAGGGCTCGGCGAGTTTCGCTTCGGGCGCGGCGGCGAGGAGTACAAGTACCGCTTCGCCAACGCCGATCCGGGGCTGCAGACGATCGGTCTTGGATGCAGTCCCCTCGGGGTCCCTGCCGTCGCCGGGTTCGCCGCCGTTCCGGCGCAGCTCGTCAAGCGCGTGCGCCGGAGGAGCGAGAGTTGAAGGGCCCACGCGCGGCGATGTCGCGCTTGATCGACGCCCTGCTCGGACCCGGTCTCGTGAAGATCCGTCGCGCCATCGTCAGGACGATCGAGCGTCGGGCGCACATCAGCACGACCGCCGCCATCACGCCCCACGCGCTCGGCATGCCGTCCGAGAGCGTCGGATACATGCCTTCCAGCTGGACGACGTTGAACCAGATCCTCAAGCGCAGCGAGGTCCATCACGACGATGTGTTCATCGACTTCGGCTCGAGGCTGGGGCGCGTCCTGTATCAGGCGGCCACGGGCTATCCGTTCCGGCGCGTCGAGGGGGTCGAGGTGTCGGCCGACCTGACCGCCGTCGCGCGGGAGAACCTCGATCATGGCCGAGGCTCTCGCCGATTGCGCTGCGAGGACATCCGCCTTGTGACCTGCGACGTGCACGATTACGAGATCCCGGACGATCTCACGATCGCGTATCTCTACAACCCGTTCCGAGGCGCGGTCTTTCAGTCAATCGTGGACCGCCTCGTCGACTCCGTGCAGCGCCACCCGCGCCGGTTGCGCCTGATCTATCTCAATCCGCTGGAGGAGAAACGGCTGCTCGATGCCGGCTTCCGAGAGGTTCGCCGGTTGCGCGGCGTGCGACCACGCGAGCAAGCTCGCGCCCGGATGTACGAGCTGCTGCCAAGCCCGGCTTCAGGCTGATGGCGCTGCTATCGACGGGTTCCCGGGCGACTACTTGACGGTGAGCTTGCCCTCCATGCCGCCCTCGCGATGCCCTGAGACCGTGCAGAAGTACGTGTACTCGCCAGGCTTGAGGTCGACGGTGATCTTCGAGATGCCACCGCCCTGAACCGTCTTGCCCGTCTGGTTGACGCCATTGCCCTCGATCGCGATGTCGTGCGGAATCGACGCGTCGTTCTTGGAGTCGATCTCGAGCTTGCCGGACGGCGCGGTGGCGACCTTCGTGATGTAGGCCAGCTGCCCGTTGGGATCGGCGGGCATGTCCAGAACACCGTTCTTGGCCGCGACCGGTTTGCCGGCGCCCGGCGCCTGCACCGCGCTCTGCAGCTTTCCCTTGTCCTTGCCCGGCTTGGCGGCCACGAACGCGACGTAGGCGGCGACGTCGGAGGCAGCCTTGCCGGCGAGGAGCTTCGGCGGCATGTAGGCCGGGCTGCTCTGGGGCACGTTCGCCGGGTGGCGGATCTGGTCGAACACGACGCCGTGGATCGTGTCGCGCCCGAAGCCGTCGTGCAGCGCCTGACGAAACGCGTCGTCGAGGTTCGGCCCCTGCGTGCCCTTCGAGCCCGCGCGCGCGAGCACATGGCAGGAGCCGCACTTCTGTGAGAACGACTTCTTGCCGGCGAGCAGGTCGGCGTTCTCGTCGACGTTGTCGTTCTCGCACGCGCTCAGCGCGGTCGCCATCAGCGCGCATGCGGTGAGGCCCACAAGCCTCCTTCTCATCCCTGTTCGACCCATTGGCGGGCGGAACTCTATCCAAGGGGCGCGGATGGTGTGCGCGTAGGGCGACCCGTGATCCGGTCCTGGCGCGGACGCCTGTACGCGGCGATTTGCGCCGGGACGGCTGGTAGGGTTGGCGCCGTGAGAGATGCTCAGCGCTACCGGATGCGCGCAGCCGGCAGCGGTCGCGAGATCATTCGCGCTGCCGAGCCAGGCCGCGTCTACGTCGACCGCGAGACGGGCGACACGC
>DASVPU010000474.1:0-3346 GCA_036389475.1 Solirubrobacteraceae bacterium | reverse complement strand
CGCGCGCGGCGATCCAGCGGGTCGTTCGCGCGCGCATGCTGATCACGAGACTCGCAGCCGGCGTCGCGCCCGCGCCTCGCCCCGGCGGTCGAGCGCGCCGCCGCTGCGCACCGCGACGCTACCGCGCTCAGACGCTCGGCGTCAGCGATCCGGCTGAGGTAGTGTCGGCGTAGCCCCGTCGACTGTCAGGCCGCAAACGCCCCTGACCGATCAGTTGCGGAGCTCCCGTACCGGTGCTTAGAACGCGCCGGTAAGAAAATAGCCGTGGTCAGACAGCGGCCCCTGCTGCAAGCAGTGACGCGATGTCCGAGGCGCTCGGGTAGGCAAGCTCGTGCTTGGTCATGCTCTGCTCCCGGTGCTTATCGTCGCGTGACACGTTAGCCCGCACGCCGGACGCCGGCGGAGCTGGCACGGGCTAGAGCGCCTCGAGGGCCAGCTCGCCGCGGGCGTCCCGACAGCGCCAGCGCGCAGCGGCTCATCGTGCTACCCGGCGTGTACCTGCGGTTCGGTGCCGCCGCATCGCGAGTCGGGCTGCTGTTTCCCGGCCAGGCTCGCCGACGGTCCTCGACGGTGGGGCCCTTGGTCGCCGCTACCGGTGGTTTGATCGCATAGCGCGCCGCCCGCTGCCCGATCGCGCCGAGGAGAAGGCCAATAACCGACATGGATGGCGTCGCGGACATTCCCGGATCGACCTGCTGCGGCTTCACTCCCGCACTCCCGTAGGTGCCGCCCGGACCTGTTCATGTTAAAGTCCGACAAAGGAGAAGCAGATGGCCACTCAGTCGTCGCCAGAGCAGTTGGCGTAGCGCTGTAGGCGGCGTTGGGTGCGTCTGCAGCCGGGCTGCTGGCGCCCGGAGATGAAGACGCGTTCGAGAGCTGCTCCAGGATGCGACGCGGCGAATCTTCTACTGTGCGGCGCGACGCGACGTCGGCGTTTTCACTACCGTGATGAGCCACGGTCGCGGACGTGGCATGCGGATTGCGCTGCACGTTAGCACTCGATGGGTCGTGCGTCTTGCAGCGGGTGCGCACCACGCTTCGGATAGCGCCGGCCGCGAGGACCTCGAGATGTTGACCAATCGCCTGAGCCAGATCGACGCATGGATCGAGGATGGCCTCCTCGGTGGTGAGCATCTCAACGCGGCCGACTTTCAAATCGTGCCGAGCGTCGCGTGCCTGCTGCGCTCCGAGGATCTGTGGCCCTACGTCGAAGGACGGCCGGCAGCCGCCCTCGCCCGCCGCCTCTTGCCATGCGACATCGGACCCAGCGTGCGACTCGCTCCTCCTGAGTGGCTCGGCACGACTGGGCGGATGCTGGCACGGTCGAAGAGCCATTAGCGAGTCAGAGCGCCTGACGCGCGACCTTGTATATCTGCCAACCCAGACTGGCGACGGGGGCCGCTAACTGTGGTCACAGCTCCTAATGAGCAAAGCAGTCGGTTTGCAATGCCGTTGCGTCGCGCAAACGTTGTCTGGTCTGCAGCACACTGCGACCCTTCGGTAGCCAGCAGCCTCCTGTGGGACCCTGGCAAGGCTTCTCTCTTGTCGCCAGCAAAGGCCCGAACCCAGAGGCTTCGGGCGCGCAGCCCGTTCAAGTCACCACGAATATGTCCGAGCGTGAGGATTGCTATGCCGGAACGTGCATCGTGGCTGTACCCGAAGGGAAGCGAGAACTCGCCCTCATGGCCAACCATCGACACGTTAGTGCGACCGACGGCTCACGACTATTAGCGCCATTGCAAGATCGGCTACAGTCGCCTCTGGGCAAGAGCGATGTACATCTCGCGGCGAGGTTGCAGGCCAGAGGGTTGAGATCGGCGGGGATGATGGGTGACCGCGTCGGCGAAACGCTATATGCGACATGCGGTGAATCGACAGCTAGGAGACGTACCCATGGCATACGATCCGAGGACTGAAACTGGCATCCCTACGGAGCCCGTGGGCTCGCTTCCGCGGCCGAGCAAGCTGCAGGCCGCCTACGCCGAGTACGACGCCGGCAACATCTCAAAGGCGGATCTGGACAAGGAGCAGGATGCCGCCGTCAAGGACTCGATTGAGCGCAGTGAGGCGACGGGTTCGCCGATCATCTCCGACGGCGAGCAGCGGAGGTCGAGCTTCGCCACCTATCCGATCACGGACACGCTTGCCGGTACGGGCCTCGCGCCGAACCTCGGCCCCGGCGGCCAGTTCTTTGCGATCTTCGCCGACGGCCACGATCGCCAGCTGCCCAAGCTCACCGGCGGCCCGCTGAAGTACAACGCCTACGCGGCCGACTCACTGTCGAAGTCGATCAAATACGCGACCAAGCCTTTGAAGCAGGCCGTCATCGCGCCGTCCATGCTGGCGCTGTTGTACCCGCTCAACGAGCCGGTCGTGGGCTACTCGCGCGAGGAGTTCGAGGAGGACATTGTCCAGGAGTGCGTCACCGACATCCGCAAGGCCTTCGAGGCCGGTGCCGCAAGGGTATCGATCGACTTCACCGAAGGCCGCCTTGCGACCCGCGAGGATCCGCGCACGCCGTGGACGGGTGCGGGCCTGCTGCCACACTTCATCGAACTCAACAACCGCGTGCTGGCGAACTTCTCCGACGAGGAGCGCACGAGGATCGGCATCCACACCTGCCCCGGAGGCGATCGTGACTCGTCCCACTCGGCGGACGTCCCGTACAACAACCTGCTGCCTGAGATGTTCAAGATCAACGCCGGCTACTTCCTGATCCAGCTCGCCAGCGAGCGTGACAAGGACTCTGTCTACGAGTCGATCGGGCAGCACAGCCAGGATGATCAGATGTGCTACATCGGAGTGACAGCGACGCTAAGCCCTCGGCCCGAAACCCCACAAGAGATATGCAGCCAGATCGTGCGTGCGGCCGACTTCATCCCGAAGGAGCGCCTCGGCACGACCGACGACTGCGGGTTCTCGCCGTTCTCGATCGACGAGAAGCCCAACCACGGCTCGCCCGACCATGCCCGTGAGATCGCGTTCCAGAAGATCGCCAACCGCGTCGAGGGCACGCGCCGCGCCGCTGAGAAGCTCGGCTTCGCCTAGGAGCTAGCTGTTCTGCCCGAGGAGGTTGTGAACGCGGGTGAGGGGTGGCACGTTGGCGATCCCGCTGTGGCGTCTGCGCGTGTTGTAGTGCTCAAGCCAGTGTGGCAGGGCCGCCCGACGGTCGGCTGAGGTGTTGTAGGTCAGGCCCTTCTCCCACTCGCGGCCGAGGGTCTGCTGGTAGCGCTCGACCTTGCCGTTGGTCTTGGGGGTGGGGCCGCGTGCGCTTGTGGACGATCGCGCGCGCGGTGAGCAGGTCGCGCAGGCCGCGGTTTTTGACGTAGCACCAGGCGTTGTCGGT
>DASVPU010000473.1:0-12087 GCA_036389475.1 Solirubrobacteraceae bacterium | reverse complement strand
TGCCCCTGGTGGGCTCGTCGAGGCAGAGCGCGGCGAGCGGCCCGTGGACGCCGCCGCAGACGATCGCGAGCGCGAGGCGCTGGCGCTCGCCGCCCGCGAGGTCGCGCGGGTGGCGATCTGCGACGGCGCTGAGCCCGGCCTGCTCCAGCGCCTCGGCGCCGGCCTCGTCGCCGACCCGGTCGGCAAGGAAGTAGTCGTTGGGATTCTGCAGCAGCAGCGCGATTGGCCCGCCTCGCTCGACGCGCCCGCGCGTGGGCTTCATAAGCCCTTTGGCGTGGCGCAGGAGCGTCGACTTTCCCGCCCCGTTGCGTCCCATCAGCGCGACGCGCTCACCGGGCGCGATCGAGACGTCGACGCCGCGCAGGACCGCGCGGCCGCCGGAGCGCTCGTGCCAGACGCCGTGAAAGGCGAGTGCGGGCGCCGGTCCGTCGTGCGCGGCGCGGCGCCGGAAGCGCCTGAACGGACCCATGGGCTCGGTGCTTGAGATTGGCTGCGCTGACTGCTTGTCTGCACGCTCTTCCAGCAGCCCATGCGCTCGCAGCGTCGCCCGCGCCTCCTTGACGCCGCTCGGCGGCGGTCGCAGCCCGGCTCGCGCGAACAGCCTCGCGCCCGGCGTCGCGAGCGCGGGCGCCCGCTCGGCCGCCCACTCCAGAAAGCCGCGCGGCGAGGCATCGCAGGACAGCGCGCCGTTTTCGAACGCGAGCACGCGATCGGCCGCGCCGAGGCAGCGCTCCAAACGGTGCTCGACGAGCACGATCGCCATCCCCCACTCCTCGTTCAGGCGCCGCAGCAGCCAGACCAGCTCGTCGCCGGCCACCGGATCCAGCTGCGACGTCGGCTCGTCGAGCAGGACAAGTCGCGGCCGGCCGACAAGCGCGGCGCCCAAGCCGACGCGCTGCAGCTCGCCGCCCGAAAGCTCATGCGTCGGCCGGTCCAGCAGCTCGCCGATCCCGAGCGCGAGCGCTGCCTCCTCCACGCCGCGAGCGACCGCGCCCGGGCTGAAGCCGCGGTTCTCCAGCGGCAGCGAGAGCTCGGCGCGAACGCTGGACAGCACGATCTGCGTCTCGGGATCCTGGAACAGCGTCCCCGCGACCGCGGCGAGCGCGCCAGGGCCGTGGACGCGCGTGTCCATGCCGCCGGTCGTGACGCGGCCGGCGAACTCGCCGCCGTGAAAGTGCGGCACGAGGCCGCATGCCGCGCGCAGGAACGTCGACTTTCCCGACGCCGATAATCCGGCCACGACGACGAACGCGCCCGCCGAGATATCGAGCGAGATGTCGCGCAGCGCCGGCTCGGGCGCGTGCGGGTAGCGGTACGTCACCTGCTCGAAGCGCAACGCGCTCACGGCACGATCCCGCGGCGATCGGCAAACGGCAGCAGCGCGACGACGACGAGCGCGACCGCCAGGAGCCACTCGGCGGCGCCCACCGGCGCCACCGTCTGCGGGTAGGCGTCGAACCTCGCCAGCCCGAGCAGACGCGCCCCTGCGGCCAGTGCGAGCAGCGCGACTGCCGAGGCACAGAACGCGATGTCGTGGCGCGACCAGGGCTCTTCCGGCCGGCGTCCGCGGCCGGCAGCGGGCATCGCGTAACCGCGGACCTCGAGCGTCGCGGCGACGTCCAGCGCCCGATCCATCGCGCCCGTCACCACGGCCCGCACGATCTGCAGCCGCTCGGCCGCACCCGGACGCTCGCTCGCATCGGGGCGGCAGCGGCGCGCGTCGGCCAGCCGGCGCGCGTCGCGGCCGAGCACCGGCACCAGCCGGACTGCGAGCGCGGCGGTCAGCGCCGAGCGCACCGAGATGCGCCGGAAGCGCTGGAGCAGCTCGTCGGCGTTCACGGTTGCGGCCAGCAGCGCGCCTCCGGCGAGGACGACGAGCAGCGCGCGCAGTCCGAGGATCGCGCCGAAGACGAGGCTCTCACGCGTCACGTCGAGCTCGCCCAAGGGCCCCACCTCTCCGAGGCGCAGGACGACGTTCAGCCCCTCGCGCGCGACGAGCGCGTTGACGATCGCGATCATCGCCGCGAACGGGACGCCGAAGAGGGCAGCCCGCGCCAGCGAGCGACCCGTTCCGGCGAGCACGCCCGCACCCAAGATCGCCATCGCCAGAGCGAGCAGGGCGAGCGGGTGCTCGAAGAACAGCGTCGCGGTGACGAGCGCGCACGCGTACACGGCGGCGACGGGCGCGCGGGCGGCATGCAGCGGGCTCGAGACGCCGGCCTCGCTCACTGCGCCCGTTCCAGCGGCACGCTGATCGGCAGATCGTCGGATATCGCCAGCGCGAAGCGGTTGCTCAGCACCGACTCGTCGAACGCCCGCGCAGCGCTCTCCACGCCGGCCTCGTCGGTGCCCGTGACGAACCAGACCGGTTGGCGGTTTCTGACCCGAGTGGCGGCGATGAAGCCGGTGCCGGCGCCGAGCGATTTGTTCACGCGACCGCGCGCATCGAGCACGTCCAACTGTGCGCCGGCCTTGTCGAAGCGCGCAAACACGCCGCTCGAGAGGGGCCCGTCGTCGATGCTGTCGGATTCGGCGTCGCGGCCACGCAGGCGCTGCCATGTCCCGACGAGTACCCGCAGCGACTCGTCGGCGGCGCTGCGACTCAGGCTGCTGCGCCCGGCGGGCACCCCGAGCTCGATGAGCTTGTCGGCGACCGCGCCGCACCCACCGGCGCGCGGGTCGTCGCATTCGACGCGCACCGGCAGGCGCTTGCCGTCGATCCCGTGCAGGAACGGCTCGGGAAACGATCCGACGACAGCCGCGATGTGCGGCGTCAGCTCCCACTCGTGGCGGTCCCACCACAGGCGATCGCCGCCGTGCACGTCGATTGCGTTCGCGCCCTTGTCGGCCTCGATCCCGTTGACGTAGAAGAACCAGTCGAGCCGCCGCCCGGCGCGCCGGCCGCCCTTGACGCCGTTGATCTCCTGAACGAAGTCGCCGCCGAAGCGGGTGCCGACCATCGCGTTTCGTTGTAGCACGCGCATGACCGTGTCCGCGCCGAGCACCTTGGCACGCTCCAGCGCGAGCAGCTGGCTGCGCCCGAAGTCGCGCGTCACCGTCAGTCCGACACCCTGTTGTGGACCGGGGCCCGGCCCGGTGCCGCAGCCGGCGACGGCGACCACCGCGCTGAGCAGCACCGCGAGGCGACAGCGCTTACCGCACATAGAAGACGATGCGGTTCACGCCGCGGCGGCGCAGATCGTCGCGGTTATAGGCCTTGTCGATGGCGTTGACGTCGAGCACGTAGCGCCCGCGCGGCAGCGCGCTCGGCAGCAGGTAGTCGATCTGGGGCTGGTCACCGACGCGAAACCAGCCGACGGCGGTGCCGCAGCGCACACGCTTGAAGCGCTCGGACCGACCGCTGAAGTACGTACAGCGCCCGCGGTCGGTCCGCGTCAGGCGAAGCTTCGTGGCCAGCAGGCCCGACGGGTCCTCGTTCACGACCGCCCGGATCCGGCGCGGGCCCTTGCCGCGCGCGAAGCGCTTGCCGTTGGCGATGCCGAGGATCCTGATGCTGGGAGCGCTGGTGTCGCGGCTCCCGCAGCGACCGTCGCGGCCGCTGGTCAGACACGATGGCGTCGCCGCTTCATTTGGCGCCGCCGCCGGCACGCTCGTCCCGCAGGCCCCGTCGGAGCCGCCGGTCGCGCAGACGACGAGGGAGTTGGAGCGAATGGCACCCATCTTCGTCGCCTTGAACGACGCCTGGCCGGTCGCGTTCAAGGTGACCTGAGCGGTCCCGTCCGCGCCGGTCGTCTGCCCACCGACGGTCGCGCCCGCGACCGCCGTCGCCTTCTCAGCGTCGATCACCTTCAGCGTCACCGGCTCTCCAGGCTTGGCGGCCGACGGTCCTGTGAGCTTGAGCACCACGCTGCCGAAGGGTGCGTAGGCATAGAGAACCTCGTCGCCCTCAGAGATCTTCTCCTGGCAGGAGCCGACGCGCGAGCCGACACCGTTGCGAAATTCGGCTAGAAACGCCTGACTAACAGGGTCAAAGCCAACGTCCTCACCCGCAATCGAGCTGAACGTCACGTCCTCGAACTGGTCTGACCACGTCGCCGTGAAGGGGAAGCCGGTTGCCGGGTCGCCAGCCGCCTGAGCGAAGGCGGCGCCGCGGGTAGGCCCGGCCGTAAGGCTGGCTCCCGCGTTCGTCCCGTCGCACTTATGCTCGATCCCGCCGACGGGGAACGTGCGAGTATCAGTCGTGATCGGTCCCTCATAGAGGGTCTTCGACTTGCCCTCGATCCGCAGGCTGACGCGAACCGGGGCGGCTTCGCCCAGCGCCGGTAGAGCAAGCATGACCAGGACCCATCCACTGAGAATGAGTGAGAGACGACGACCCATGAGCCACCCCTTCCGCGAGGGCGATCGATACGTGCTGGCCGGAGGCAGGTCTCCTGGCTGCCGGGCCCTACCCTGCCGCGCCTTCCCGGTCCCGCGGGCGGGTCCAGTGGCCTGCGCTCAACCGTGAGCGCGTGCGGTCGGCTTACCCCCGGTCACAGTGGCGGGTCCGCGCCGGATTCGCACCGGCTTCCCTTCACCACCGACCAATGAACGGCGCCAGTGTAGCGTTGCGCCGACCATGACCGTCAACCTAACCCGCATCTACACCAAGCTCGGCGACGGCGGCGAGACCCACCTCGGCGACATGAGCCGCGTACCCAAGACGCATCCGCGGATCGAGGCCTACGGGGACGTCGACGAGCTGAACTCCCAGATCGGCGTCACGCTGACGCTCGAGGATCTGCCCCAGCAGTACGGCAGCTGGCTGCGCCGCGTGCAGAACGACCTCTTCGACGTCGGCGCCGACCTGTCGGTGCCCCACGGTGGCGATCGTGAGCGCCTGCGCGTGAACGCCGCGCAGGTGCAATGGCTGGAGGAGAGCTGCGACGAGGTCAACGCGACGTTGAAGCCGCTGAAGTCCTTCGTCCTGCCGGGCGGGACGCCGGCGGCCGCACATCTTCACGTCTGCCGCACGGTCTGCCGGCGCGCCGAGCGGCGCGCGCTGCTCGTGGAGGACGGAAACCCGGAGGTGTTGCGCTACCTCAACCGGCTGTCGGACCTGCTGTTCATCCTCAGCCGCGGCGCCAACGCCGACGAGGAGCCGCTGTGGGAACCGGGAAGGTCACAGGGCTGAGCGGATGGACGACGAGCAGATCCTCGCGCTGCTGGCCGGTCTAAAGCCCACCGACACGATCCCGATACCGCCGGGTTTCAAGGCCGTTCCCGTCAGCGCCGCGGTCGAGGCCGGTGGCGACCCCGGCGCGCTCGAGGCTTGGGTCAAGGCGCGCGGCGGCTGGACGAAGCGCATGCCCGCCCACTTCATGGCGCCGGACGCGACCGCGCTGGACGCGCTGTTCTACGTTCTGCCCGGCAAGGCGCTGGAGGGCGGGCCGCCGCCGGTGCCGGCCTCGCTGCCGACCTCCGATCTCGTCGCGTTCGTCGCAACCACGAATCTCGCCGTAGCGCGCACGTTCTATGAGAAGGGGCTCGGCCTGAAGGTGACCGGCGAGAGCCCGATCGCCGTCACCTTCGATGCCAACGGCACAACGCTGCGGATCGTCGCCGTCCCCAAGGTCACGGTCGCGCCGTACACGGCGATCGGATGGAGCGTCGGCGACATCGCGCAGACCGTCCGCGAGCTCATCGGGCGCGGCGTGAAGTTCGAGAACTTCGACGGCGTCGAGCAGGACGAGCTCGGCGTCTGGCGGTCACCCGGCGGCGCGCAGGTCGCCTGGTTCAAGGACCCGGACGGCAACACGCTTTCGCTGACGCAGTTTTGAGGCTCGGCTGTATGCTGCCCGCCGCGATGGCCGACACAGATCCGATCCGCACGCTGCTCGCAGGCATCTCGCCGGCGCCGTTCATCTGGGCGCCGAAGGGCCACGTCGTGATCATGCAGGAGAAGGTCGAGGAGGCCGGCGCCGACCTCGACGAGGTGCTGGCCTGGGTCGAGGAACACGGCGGTCAGATCGACCGGACGATGCCGGTGGCGAACACGCGCCGCGGCGTCACCTCGGTTCCGAAGCCCAAGGGCAAGAACTACTACGTCGTGCCGCAAGACGCGCTGGGCTCCTGACCGGCTGCCAGGCCACGGCGGGAGCGCACGCGGCGCGGCTCGCTTTCCTCGGTCCGGGAGCGCCGTACGCCGCGCGGCGCGACGGCGCGGCGGATGACTGGCCCCGCCGCGCCGCCCAACGGTCCTTCCGCTACCGCGCCCGCCGACTCTGGTACTGGTCAAAGGCGACCGCGATCAGGATCAGCGCCCCGATGATCATCTGCAGGTAGAACGTCTTGATGTTCAGCAGGTTGCCGCCGTTGTTGAGCGTGCCGACGATGAGCGCTCCCGCGGCCGCGCCATAGGCGCCGCCCTTCGCGCCGAACAGGCTCGCGCCGCCGATGACGCACGCGGCGATCGCGTTGAGCTCATAGCCCGTGCCGCCCGTGGGGATGCCGGCGTTCAGCCGCGAGGTGAGCAGCACGCCGCCCACCGCCGCCAGCAGGCCGGCGATCGCGTACACGGCCACGAGGACCCGCGTCACCGGCACGCCGGCCAGCCGCGCCGACTCCGGGTTGGAGCCGATCGCGTAGATGTAGCGACCGAAGACCGTGCGCCGCAAGATGAACGCCGTGATCACCACGACCGCGACGAACATCCACAGCAGGTTCGGCAGCCCAAGCAGGGAGCCGTTGGCGATGTTCGCAAACGACTCGGGCAGCGGCTGCACGGTGCTCGCGTCGGTGAGCACGAGCACCGCCCCGCGCGCGATGCCGAGCATCCCGAGGGTCACGATGAACGGCGGCAGCTTGCCATAGGCGACGAGCACCCCGTTGAAGACACCGATCGCCGCGCCGGCTGCGAGACCGCCGAGGATCGCCGGGACGATCGCCACGCCGTGCACCAGCAGCTCGGCGGTGATGCAGCCCGTCAGGCCGAGCACCGAGCCGACCGACAGGTCGATGCCCGCCGTGATAATCACGAGCAGCTGGCCGACGGCGATGATCCCGAAGACCGCGACCTGGCGCGCCAGGTTGCCCATGTTGGCCCCGGTGAGGAACTCGTCGGAGGCGTACGTCAGCGCCCCGAACAGGACGAGCAGGACGATCAGCCCGCCCGCATCGCGACCGAAGACGTCGCCGAAGGTCAGGACGCGTTCCTCCCTGACGTTCGCGACGCCGTTGCCGGCGCCGGCAGCGGCCGGCTCGGGATTCTTCTTCAGGTTCATGCTGCCGTCTCCTCGATGTCGGTGCCGTGGCCGATGCTCGCCAGCCGCAGCACGTCCTCCTCCGTTGCACCCGCCGCGGGCAGCTCGCCCGCGATAGAGCCCTCGCGCATGACGAGCACCCGGTCGGCGAGCCCGAGCACCTCGGGCAGGTAGGACGACACGACGACCACGCCGAGTCCCTCTGCCGCAAGGTCGCCGATGACCTTGTAGATGTCCGCCTTGGCGCCGACGTCGACGCCCTTCGTCGGCTCGTCGAACAGCAGCACCTTGGCCTTCGTCGCCAGCCAGCGAGCCAGCAGCACCTTCTGCTGGTTTCCGCCCGACAGCGACGAGACGGGCTGCTCCCAGGAGGCGGCTCGCAGGCGCAGTCCCCCGAGGTACTTGTCGACGATGCTGCGCTCCTCCTTGCGATCCACGAGCCAGAAGCTCGAGATGTCGTCGAGGTCGGCGATCGATGCGTTCTCGCGGATCGTCAGCTCGAGCAGCAGGCCCAGGCGCTTGCGATCCTCCGTCAGCAGCCCGAGCCCGGCCTGCACCGCGCGGCGCGGATCGCCGCACTTGACCGTGCGGCCGTCGACCTCGATCGTGCCGCCCTCGCATCCGTCCGCGCCGAAGATCGCCCGCAGCAGCTCGCTGCGCCCGGAGCCCAGCAGGCCCGCGATCCCGACGATCTCGCCGGACCTGACCTCGAAGTCGATCGGCTTGGTCACGCCGGCGGGACGCAGTCCGCTGATCCGCAGCCGCACGTCGCCGATCGTCCGGTTGGACGCCGGGTACAGCGACTCGATCTTGCGCCCCACCATCGAGGCGATGAGGCTGTCGTGATCGAACTCGTCCATCGGTGCGCTCGTCACGAGGCAGCCGTCGCGCAGGATCGTCACGCGGTCCCCGATCGTGAACATCTCCTCCAGGTGATGGCTGACGTACATGATCGCGTGGCCGCCATCGCGCAGCGCGAGGATGCGCTGCAGCAGCGCCTGCGTCTCGGCCTCCGACAGCGCCGTCGTGGGCTCGTCGAAGATGATCACGCGCGGCGTCTCGCCGAGGACCTTCGCGATCTCGACGAGCTGCTGCTGGGCCAGCGGGAGGTCTGCGACCATGGTGGCCGGATCCAGATAACCCAGGTCGACGCGCTCGAGCATCGCCCGCGCCTGCGTGCGCAGCTCGCCCGGGCGCGTCACCCCGCGGCGGGCGGGCAGGCGGCTCATCATGAGGTTCTCGCCCACCGACAGGTCCGGAAGCAGGCTGAGCTCCTGGTAGACGACGCCGACCCCCAGCTCCCTCGCCTGGGACGGGCTCGGATTGCCGACCTCGCTGCCGTCGACGAGGTAGTCGCCGGAGTCGCGCGTGATCGCGCCGGTCAGGATCTTGATCAGCGTGCTCTTGCCGGCTCCGTTCTCGCCGGCAAGACACATCACCTCGCCCGGACGCAGGTCGAGGTTGACGTCGGTCAGCGCCTTGTTGGGCCCGTAGGCCTTCGTCGCCGCACGCAGCGACACGACCGGCTTGGCCGCCGGAGTCGTCTTGTGCGGACGCTGCTTGGTCGTGGTGCCCATCGCTCCTACGCCGCCTTCTTGGTCGGTGGGTTGAGCAACGGCTTCACCGTCGGATCGTTCATGTTGTCCTTCGTCGCGACAACTGCGCCGGGGTCCAGCCGGGGCGGCGGCAGTGAGCCGACGGCGGCCATGCCCGCCTCGATGACGCCCTGATAGCCGAAGAAGTACGGGTTCTGGACGACCAGCGCGTCGATCGAGCCGTCGGCCAGCGCCGCGTTCTCCTGCGGGTCGGTGTCGAAGGCGACGACCGGGATCCTGCCCGTCGCCTGGTTGTCCTTGATCGCACGCGCCGCTCCGACGCCCGAGGTGTTGTTGGCCGCGAAGATCCCGACGAGGTCGGGGTTGGCGGTCAGCACGTCGTTGACCTGGCTCGCCGCGGTGTTGATGTCGTTGTTGTTGTAGCGCGGGTTGGCGACCTTCAGGCCGGGGCACGCCGCGGCGAGTCCCCGCTTGAAGCCCGTCTCGCGTTCCTTGATCGTCTGAACGCCCGCGACCGAGGACTCGATCAAGACCGAGCCCGAGCTCCTGCCCGCGGCCTTGGCCATCTCACAGAGCGTCTTGCCCGCCTGCTCGCCGGCCTTGATGTTGTCGGTGCCGATGAAGCCTTCGGAGTCCGTCGTCACCGCGGTGTCGACGACGATGACCTTCGTGCCGCTCTGGCGCGCGCGCTTGATCGCGTTGTTCAGCGCGTCAGACGAGTTGGGCGCCAGCACGACTGCGTCGGTCCCGCGTGAGATCGAGTTCTCGATCAGCTGCACCTGCTCGTTGACGTCGGTCTCGGACGCCGGCCCGAAGAGCCCGACGCCTACGCCGTAGTCGTTGCCCGCCTTGCTCGCCCCCGCGAGCATCGTCTGCCAGAACGATGAATCGCTGGCCTTGATGATGACGTCGACCTTCTTGCCGGCCGCAGCGCCACCCTTGCCGCCGCCACCACCGTCCTTCGTCCCGCCACCGGATGCCCGGCCTGCAACCACGCCGATCACAAGCGCGATCAGCGCGATGACCGCCACAAGCGACAGTGAGAACTTCAACCCACCGGTCTTCATGAGAGCCTCGACCCTGTCCTTCCGTTCGTCGTGCCGTTTCCCGGCGTCGAAGCGACGAGAAAACGTTTTCAGGAGTGCGGCGACAGTACTAGCCTGGTCGGTCTCTGTCAAGAGAATACGTTTTCTAGACGTGTCCTGTATCGTGGCGGCAGATCAGAAACGATGGGAGATATCAACTATGGCCCGCAGCGGCGAAACGATTTCTCAGAACACGGCTCACCTGCCTGATCACCGAGGCGGACGGCGAGCCACCATGAAGGAGGTGGCCGCCCTGGCAGGAGTGAGCCTGAGCACGGTCTCCCGGGTGGTCAACAACGATCCCGCCGTCCGCTCCGACCTCGCATCGCGCGTTCGCGACGCGGTGGCCGCGCTCGGCTATCGCCACAACGCGACGGCGAGCGCGCTGCGCCGGGCGGACGGGCTGTCGGAGAGCATCGGCGTCATCGTCGAGGACATCGCCAACCCGTTCTTCTCCGCCCTCCATCGCGGAATAGAGGACGTCGCGCGCGAGCGCGGCGTGTTGACGTTCGCCGGCAGCTCAGACGAGCGTCCCGAGCGCGAGCGCCAGCTCGCCGAGGCCTTCGGCGCGCGCGGCGTCGACGGGCTCATCCTGGCGCCCGCCGCCACCGACCACAGCTTCCTGCTGCGCGATCGGGCGGCGGGGGTCGCAATCGTCTTCGTCGACCGCCCGGGACGCTTCATCGACGCCGACGCGGTGCTGACCGACAACGCCGGCGGGGCGGCGACGGCAGTGGCGCATCTCGTCGCCGCGGGGCACTCGCGGATCGGCTTCCTCGGTGACCGCCCCGACCTCTATACCGCCGCGGAGCGGCTGCGCGGCTTCAAAGACGAGCTGGCGCGTCGCGGGCTGGGCGTCGATTCCTCGCTCGTGCGCCACACGCTCACCCGCGCGGCGGATGCGTACGAGACCACGAGCGAGATGTTGCTCGGGTCCGAACCGCCGAGCGCGCTGTTCACAAGCCAGAACCTCATTACGATCGACGCGGTGCGCGCGATCCACGACCTCGGCTTGCAGCACAGCGTCGCCGTCGTCGGCTTCGACGACATCGCGCTCGCCGACGTCGTGGCGCCAGGACTGAGCGTGATCGCGCAGGACCCGGCGGGCCTCGGGCGCGCCGCCGCGCAGCTGCTGTTCGCGCGCCTGGACGGCTTTGACGGGCCGTCGCGCGAGGTGGTGCTGGCCCCGAGGCTGCTCGCGCGCGGGTCGGGTGAGCTACCGCCGCCGGTGCCACGGCCGTGAGCGCGCCGATCCTGGTAGGAGGTGAGGCGCTCTACGACCTCGTCACCGACGGTGACGGCGACCTCAGGGGCCACCCGGGCGGCGGGCCCTTCAACACGGCGCGAACCATTGGGCGGCTGCGCCAACCGGTTGTCTACCTCGGGCGCCTGTCCAGCGATCGCCTCGGCGAGACGCACGAGCGGATGCTCGCCGCCGACGGCGTCGATCTCAGCTGCATGGTGCGGACCCCCGATCCGACGACCCTCGCATTGGCATCCCTGGATGTCAGCGGGGCAGCGAGCTACAACTTCTACGCGGCCGGGACCGCGGCGCCCGGGCTGACGGTCGAGGACGCGATCGCGCTGGTCCCGTCGGCGGTCGCGGCGCTTCACGTGGGCACGCTCGGGCTCGTGCTCCAGCCGCTGGCAGACGCCCTGGAGGCGGTCGTCGAGCGCTTCGCCGGCCAGGCGCTCGTGATGGTCGATCCCAATTGCCGCCCCTGGGTGATCGATGACGCCGAGGCCTATCGCGCGCGGCTCGATCGGGTGCTGGCGCTATCAGACGTCATCAAGGTCAGCGAGGAGGATCTCGCCTGGCTGGATCCAGGCCGCCCGCGGGCCGAGGCGGCGAGGGGACTGCTGGATCGTGGTCCGTCAGTCGTGCTGCTCACGCGCGGTCCCGACGGCGCCACAGTCCTCACAGCGCGCGGGGACGTTCCGATCGCGCCGGTCCCAGCCCAGGTCGTGGACACAATTGGCGCGGGCGATGCCCTCTCCGGCGGCTTTCTAGCGTGGTGGTGCTCCCACGGGCTCGGGCGCGGCGATCTCGCGTCGGAGGAGCTCGTCGTCGATGCGGCGCGATTCGCCTCCGTGGTCGCAGCGCGGACGGTCGCGCAGGCGGGCGCGTCGCCGCCGGTGCTCGCGCCGGGGGTGGCGGAGTCGGCGCCGCTTCAGTTGACGAGCGTGTAGGAGGCGCGGAGGGTGGTGCAGGGCACCTGCTCACCGCCGCCTCTCCAGCGCATC
>DASVPU010000472.1:0-13601 GCA_036389475.1 Solirubrobacteraceae bacterium | reverse complement strand
CCCGTGCGGCCATGTTCGCTACCCCCTACAAGATCGATCGACGTGACGATCGTGCCGGTCGCTTGCGCAACGCGCGCGTGTGCACGACCTCGACAGCGGCCCAACTCGACGTTAGATCCGCAGCCGCATCAGCGCAAGCCTCGAATGCCTTGCCGCCCGGTATCCGTCGGTGACACCGATTGCCGTACTACGCGGTGGCCGGCTGCGCCCGCACGTCCGACCGATCGCGGCCCGGCAGCGCAAAGGCACCGACGCCCAGCACGAGCGCCACCATCGCCAGCCCGCCGACGGTGCGCGTAGCGACGTTAGCCCCGCGACCTGGCCGACCACCCCGGTCCGACAGCGGGGCGATGTAGCCGACGGACGCCGTCGTCCCGATCGTGGGCGCCGCGGATCTCCGCCGGCGACTGCTCGGAAGCGATGCTGTAGACGGTCGGGCTACCGCATTCGATCGACCGTGCGGGACCTCGAAACGCTGACAATGACGGTATTCTGGCTCACGCGTATCCTGGCTCAAGCGCCACAACGAGTTGGAGAGCACGCGATCGTCGTCGGTGCGAGCATCGCCGGGCTGCTTGCGGCACGGGTGCTTTCGGAGTCATTCGACCAGGTGACGGTGCTCGATCGCGACGCGCTTCCGCAACTGAGCGACAACCGCCACGGCGTCCCGCAGGGACACCACCCGCACTTGCTGCAACTCCGCGGTCACGAGGTTTTCGAGCGGCTGTTCCCTTGCTTCACCGACGAGGCGCTGCGAGCGGGAGCGCCGGCGGTGCGCGTTACGACCGATCTGCGCCTCTGCATCGGCGGGCACCGCCTCCCAGGCGTTCAGATGGGCTTGGCGTTGCCGGCCCCGAGCCGGCCACTGCTCGAGAGCCTCGTCCGGCGGCGGGTCCGCGCGCTCGCGAACGTCACCGTCCGCGACCGCTGCAGCGTGCTGAGCCTCATCTGCGAGGGCGGGAGCGTTGGCGGCGTGCAGGCGCAGGATCGCGCCGCCGGCCGCGACCCGCGAATGCTGCGCGCCGACCTCGTGGTCGCCGCCACCGGACGCGGGGGACGCGTGCCCGCGTGGCTCGAGTCGATGGGTTACGAGCGCCCTGTCGAAGAGCGGGTCGACATCGACATCGGCTATGCGAGCCGGCATCTGCGCCTGCGCCCAGGCGCCCTGGGGACGGACAAGACGGTGTACACCAGCGCGATGCCTGGCCGGCCGCGCGGCATGGCTCTGGTCGCCGAGGAAGGCGATCGCTGCCACATGGGGCTGCTCGGCTACGGTGCCGCGCACCATCCCCCGAACGACGACGCCGGCTGGATGGCGTTCGTCGCGACCGTGGCAGACCCCGACGTGCTCGCTGCGATCGCAGACGCCGAGCCGCTGAGCGAGATCATGACGCACGCATTCCCTGCCAACCTCCGCCGCCGCTACGACCGCCTCCGGCGCTTCCCCGACGGCCTGCTCGTCTTGGGCGACGCGCTCTGCAGCTTCAACCCCGTCTACGGACAGGGCATGGCGGTGGCCGCGCTCGAGGCGGTCGCGCTTCAGCAATGCCTGCAAGACGGCGACAGCCGTCTCGCACAGCGCTTCTTCAAAGCCGCGAACGTCCCCGTCAACAACGCCTGGAAGCTCGCCACCGGCGCCGATTTCGCGCTCCCCGAAGTCCAGGCGCGCGGTCCGCTGACCGTTCGCCTCGCCAATCGCTACATCGAGCGGCTGCTCGGCGTCGCCGAGCGCGACGAGGAGGTGGCCCGCACGTTCATCGAGGTGCTCGGGATGCTCGTGCCGCCGACCCGCCTGCTGCGCCCCGCGACGTCGATGCGCGTGCTGCGCGGAACCCTACGCCGAGGACCTGACAGCAACGCTTGATCAACCCATCAGCCCGTGTCAGCGGCGCTGACGCTTACCATAAAGGTCGCAGCGAAGGTGTCACCGGCCGCGTCTGTCGCAGCCCGCGGCCGCTCACAAGCGCGTTGGTCGGAGCGGTCATCGGCTCCCGACGACGACGCTTCGCCGTTCGGCGCCCACGCGTGACCGACCGAGTGACCCGGGTGCCCGAAACGCCACCCGAAGCTCGCGGCCGCCGGCGAGCAGGCCGAAATCGTGAGCGAGTCGAGGTCCGGATATTCGCTTCGAGCACGCGGTCGCCCAGCGCGCCATCCGTCCAACCCGGCGGGTGCACGTCAGCGGCGGTCGGGATCTTGCGCGCGTCGAGGGGAGACTCGAGCAGCACCGGTAGCTCGACCTGCAGCTCGCCGCGCTGCATTCCGGGAAGCGTGAAGAGCGGATGCGCGCGCGCACGACAACGTGGCCGTCGACTCCAGCCGGTTTCGCCCACGGCGCGAGCAGCGGGATGCCCGAATGCCGAGCCGTTTGTGATGTACCAATGGCCCCTTCGTCTACCGCAAAAGCACCGGCGCGGTAGCTTTAATGGCAGCGAGCGTGCGGTGGCCAACGTCGCCGACTTATCCTCACGCCGATCATCGCGCTGATGCGTAGCCGGGACCAGAAATGGATGTAGGCCGATCACACGCCTGACCGACAACGGGCCGCCCGGTGAGCCGGAGCAGACGCCTGACCAAGTTGCCCTCGAGAGCGGGCAACTCATGCGGGGGATGGGCTCCAAGGTCCCTGCGCCGATCATCGACGTCACCGCTCGCGGAACGGTTCTCGTTCGAGATGCGTTCTTCCGTCGTGCGCTGCTGATCGCCGACATCGCCGCCGCAGTCGCTGCCTACGTGCTCGCGACGGTCGTCGTCGGCGGAGGCACCCCTCGTGGGGAATCGGTCCTGGCCCTGCCGCTGGTCGTGGCGTTCTGCAAGCTCGCGGGCCTGTACGACCGCGACGAGCTGCGGATCAACAAGGCCACCTCGGTCGACGAGATGCCTACGCTGTTCAACATCGCGACGCTCGTTGCGCTGTTGACGGCCCTTACCGGCGGCGCCATCGCGGAAGACAAGCTTGCCCCAGCCGCCCTGCTCGTCCTGTGGCTGGGACTCACGTCCTTTCTGGTGTTGTTTCGTGCCGCCGCTCGGGCATTCGCGCTGCGGGGAACGCCCGCGGAGCGGTGTCTCGTGGTCGGCGACGCCGACGCGAGCGCACAGATCGGCCGCAAGCTGGCCGACAGCCCGCGCATGAACAGCCTCGTGATCGGCTACGTTCCGCTTCGCGATCGGATCCGCGGGGACGACCCGCGCCCTCTGGGGCGCCTGGAGGAGCTTGGCGAGTTGATCACCGCGGGCGACGTCCATCGCGTCATCGTGGCCCCGCGAGACACCGATTCCGACGACCTCCTGGACATCGCGCGCGAGGTCAAGGCACTTGGAGTCAAGCTCAGTGTGCTGCCCCGCATCTTCGAGGTCGTGGGATCCTCGTCGCAGTTCGACGATCTCGACGGCATGACCGTGCTCGGCGTGCCCCGCCTCGGACTCACGCGATCGTCACGGGCGATGAAACGCGCGCTCGACCTCGTGGTTGCCGGCGCAGGGCTGATGGTCGCATCGCCTTTCCTGGCCGCGACGGCGATCGCGATCAAGCTCGACTCCTCCGGATCGGTGCTGTTTCGCCAGAAGCGCGTGGGTAGCGACGGCGACGTCTTCGAGATCCTCAAGTTCCGCACCATGGTCGCCGATGCGGAGGCGCGCAAGGAGGAGTTGCGTCAGGACGCCGACAGCGGCGGGCTGTTCAAGATGCGCGACGATCCGCGGATCACCCGCGTCGGACGGCTGCTGCGACGCTCGTCGCTGGACGAGCTTCCCCAGCTTCTGAACGTCCTGCAGGGCGCCATGAGCCTCGTCGGCCCGCGAGCGCTCGTCGTCGACGAGGATCAGCGGCTCGCCGGCTGGCAACGTCGCCGCCTGCAGCTGCTCAAGCCGGGGATGACGGGCCCGTGGCAGATCCTCGAGTCCGGACGGATCACGCTCTACGAGATGGCCAAGATCGACTACCTCTACGTCGCCAACTGGTCGATGTGGAACGACGTCAAGCTCCTCATCCGGACGGTGCCCTACATGCTGGCGCGCCGCGGGATGTGAGCCCGCTGCGCCGTTGACAGGGGGTAAGGCTCAGGCCAAATCCGCCAGTGTGTTCCAGAACATGAGCTCGTAGCTTTGCAACAGCCGGCCGTACTCGCGCGCCCGGTCGGTGCCCTTGCCCGCGTCCAGGGCGCCCTGCACCACGACCAGCGCCGGCTCGTCGCCGGCGGGCGGCGGCGCGGCGAAGAAGTCGAAGAACGAGCAGCCGGCGTCGTCGAACCCGTAGTGCTCGCGCAGCGCGTGCGCCACAGTCGCGCAGTAGGAGCCCCAGGCCGAGAAGTTGGCCACCACCGCCAGCACCACG
This sequence comes from Solirubrobacteraceae bacterium, assembly GCA_036389475.1. Lineage (GTDB taxonomy): Bacteria > Actinomycetota > Thermoleophilia > Solirubrobacterales > Solirubrobacteraceae > CADCVQ01. Next base: position 9,268 of record DASVPU010000472.1, on the reverse strand, counting down.
TCGCTGGGCTCGCCGTTGAGCGCCAGCCAGGCGAGATAGGCCGGATACGCCTGGCAGCCTGCGCGCGGCTCGTAGTCCCGCAGCGCCTGCTCGTCGAGCCCGCAGGCCGCCGCGAACTGCGCGAGCTTCTCCAGTGCGAGCACCTCGCCCTGCGCGAGGTCGAGGAAGAAGCCGGCCGCTGCCGGGCCGGTGGATCGCGACGCCAGCACCAGGAAGCTGCGCCAGTCGCTGGCGATGATCCGGTGCTGCTCGGCGGCCAGCGCGGCCAGCGCATCCGTCGAGGCGGCTCCCCGCGCGATGAGAGGGACCAGCCGGTTCTCGTGCTCGCCCGGAGCGAGCTCGCTCCTCACAGCTTCCAATAGTTCCCGTGCCGAAGCAGTCATCGCTTGATTGATCCCCAGACGTCACCAGCGCCGAAGTCAGCGTAAAGCAGCCCGACCGGCAACCACCGGCGCAGAACGAGTCTTCGGGGTGAGGTCGTGCTAGAGATCACAGCTCGCGGCAGGTGAGAAGCTCGCCGAAATCGATCAGCTGGAGGTGCGGACATGCGACGTGGATCTGTGGGAGTGGGCGCGCTCTTCTTGGTGGTGGCGCTCGCGCTCGGGGCGTGCGGGGGCGGGGACAGATCGGGTGCCGGGAGCGCGCGCAGCGACGTCGGCCTGATCAAGGACGGCGAGATCATTACCTGCACGCACCTGCCCTACCAGCCGTTTCAGTTCGAGCGCGGAGGCAAGATCGTCGGCTTCGACGTCGACATGATCGATCTGGTCGCGAAGAAGCTGGGCGTCAAGCAGAGCATCGTCGACACGCCGTTCGAGGGCATCCAGTCCGGCGAGGACCTCAACGCGCGCAAGTGTGACATCGCGGCGGCAGCGATGACGATCACTCCCGAGCGCCAGCACAAGATCGCGTTCTCAGCGCCGTACTTCGATGCCAACCAAGCGCTGCTTGTCAAGAAGGGCAGCGCGATCACGTCGCTTGGCGACCTCAACGGCAAGACGGTGGGCGTCCTGTCGGGCACGACCGGCAAGCTCTACGCCGAGAAGCACGCGCCCGAGACCGTACAGCTCAAGGACTACGAGGATCTCGCGCTTCAGCTGAGCAGCGTCAAGAACGGTCAGATTCCGGCGGCCGTCAACGACATCCCCGTGCTACTCGACTACGTCAAGAAAAATCCGCAGCTGGAGGTCGGCGCGCAGTTCAAGACAGGTGAGCGGTACGGCTTTGGCATGAAGAAGGGAACGAGTCGCAAGCTTGAGCAGACCGTGAACGACGTGATCGCGCAGGCCAGGGCGGACGGCACCTACGACAGGCTTTACACGAAGTGGTTCGGCGCCAAGCCGCAGTAGTGCCATGACCCGACGCCAACGCGCGCGGGCGATCCGCGTCGCGCAGTACATCATCCTCCTCGCGGCGGTGAGCGCCTTCGCGGCGCTCGCCGACTGGGGGCGCATCGGCGACGCGTTCTTCGATGTCGGCGTAATCCGCGAGTTGTTTCCGCAGGTCATCACGGTCGCGCTCAAGAACACGGTTCTCTACACGCTGTGCGCGTTCGCGTTCGGTCTGCTCCTCGGCCTCGTGATCGCGCTCATGCGGCTGTCGCCGGTAGCCGCCTACCGCGCGCTCGCCATTGTCTACATCGAGTTCTTCCGCGGCGTTCCGGCGTTGCTCGTGCTGATCGGATTCGGCTACGGCATCCCGATCGCGCTCAACACCCAGCTGCCCGGCGGGATCCTCGCCACCATCACCGTTGCGCTCGGATTGGTCGCGGCGGCCTACATGGCGGAGACGTTTCGCGCCGGCATCCAGGCGGTGCCGAGGGGCCAGATGGAGGCGGCCCGCTCGCTCGGGATGTCCCACGCCCGCGCGACCGTGTCGATCGTCATCCCGCAGGCGTTTCGGATCATCCTGCCGCCGCTGACGAACGAGCTCATCCTGCTCACGAAGGATTCCTCGCTTGTCTACCTGCTGGGCGTGACGCTGCCGACACGCGAGCTCGCGAAGTTCGGCCGCGATTCACTCAACCAATACGTGAGCATGACGCCGATCCTGATTGCGGGCCTGGCATACCTCATCATCACGGTGCCGCTCGGCTATGTCGTACGGCGCCTGGAGGCGCAGCAGGCGAAGGCGCGATGATCGAGATCCGCGATTTGCACAAGTCGTTCGGCGCTCTGGAGGTCCTCAAAGGGATCGACCTGCGCGTCGGGCAGGGTGAGGTCGTCTGCGTGATCGGTCCGTCAGGGTCGGGGAAGTCGACGCTGCTGCGCTGCATCAACCTGCTCGAGGCGCCCAGCTCGGGCCAGGTGCTGATCGGCGACGTGGAGGTCACCGATCCGGACGTTGACATCGACGCGATCCGGCGCCGGATCGGCATGGTGTTCCAGCAGTTCAACCTGTTCGCACACCTGACGGTGACCGAGAACGTCACGCTCGCGCAGCGGCGCGTCCTGCGCCGCGACAAGGCCGAGGCCGAGCGCGTCGCCGCGGCGAACCTCGACCGCGTCGGACTGTCGCCCAAGGCGGATGCGTATCCCGCCCAGCTGTCGGGCGGTCAGCAGCAGCGGGCGGCGATCGCGCGGGCGCTGGCGATGGGGCCCGAGCTGATGCTGTTCGACGAGCCGACATCCTCCCTGGATCCCGAGCTCGTCGGGGATGTGCTCGCCGTGATGCGCGGGCTGGCGCAGGACGGCATGACGATGATCGTCGTGACCCATGAGATGAGCTTCGCTCGTGAGGTAGCCGATCGCGTGGTGTTCATGGACGACGGCGTGATCGTCGAAGAGGGCATCGCCGAGCAGGTGATCGCCCGTCCTGCGCACGAGCGGACGCGCACGTTCCTTGCGCGCGTGCTGCATCCCGCGGCAGCCGAGCTCGCCGATGTCCCTTGACACGGCGTAAGCGCATGCGATCGCCAAGGCTGCGGCGGCCCGGTTGTCGCCGCCGGTTCCGCGGCGATCAGCGCTTTCGCCATCGCCCAGCCGGCGACCGCGCCCCACGCCGGCCATCTTCGACCGGCTCGCCCATCAGCCCGTCGAGATTCCTATGCCGGACGGAACGACGTCCGTGATCACGCAGCAGGTCGCGGTGGCGACCACGTACCTCGCGCTGTACTCGCCCGCGGACTGGCCCGCGCTCGCAGACCTCCTTGCCTCCCTCGCCGCGCCGGTGCCGTCGCCGGCAGCGGTGGCCGCGACCGCCGCACGGACCCGCTCGGCGCTGGGCGCTCGCCTACGCGGCGAGGACTACCCCTCCGTCGGCGGCTCGTTGGCGAGCCTGTGCGTCGACACCGCTCAGTCCGGACGGATCCGCGAGTACCCGCGGTTGATCGATGCCGCCGACGCCGCGGCACCATACTTCGGTCGCTTCCGTGGCTGGGCCGGGCTGCCGTGCGAGTTCTGGCGTCTGCAGGACGGCGACGTGTACCGCGGGCCGTGGCAGCAGCGCACGCAGGCGACGGTGCTCGTCATCGGCACGCGCCACGATCCCGCCACGCCGTACCGCCAGACCCAGCCGTACGCCGACTTCTTCCCGGGCTCCCGGCTGCTCACGCTGGACGGCTGGGGACATACCGCGATCGGAAAGAGCGCCTGCGTCGACCGGACAATCGCCGACTACCTCGTTGCCGGCGGCGCTCCGCAGGATGGGGCGGTCTGTGCGCCCGACTCCATCCCGTTTACAGCGCAGGCCGCGGCGCGGACGGCCCCGCGGCCTGATGTGCCGCCTGGACTGCCGCTGTGGTGACGGGCCTGGCAGTTGCGGCCCGAAACGCGCGTAGCCGTGCCTATCCGGGAATCCCGAAGTAGATCTGCTGGCTTTTGCGGGAGAGTCGGATCCGAGGCTCGACCGCCCACTTCGGCTCGATGCCGTAGGCGCAGCGCCAGCCGGGGATGCAGCGCTTGTTGTGCTTGCGGTAGCGGCGCAGGATCTTGCGTGCCGAGCGACAGCTGATCCTGCGCGTGCGGATGTCGTAGAACAGATCGTCGCTCTGCTTGCGAAACACGAGGTCCGGGCACAGCCGCGGCTGCGAGGCTGCGGAAGACGTCGACGAGACGCTGCCGAGGAGGACCGCGGCCGTGCACATCGCAGCCAGCAACGCCAGGCAGGTCATCCGTCTGCGGACGATCGGTGCCGGCCTCATCGCGACACGACGCCGACGTGGACGTGGTTGTGGTGGTTGCCGCCCTCGTTCGTCTTCCAGATGCATTGGACTCTCAACCCACTGGGATAGATGGTGAACAGTCCGCCGGTGCGTGCTCGGTTGGCGGCGGTCGCTGGATCCGCTCCTCCGACGGTCAGACAAACGGTCATGAGCAGATCGCCGACCGGACCGTCGTTGGTGCCGTGGTTGGCGACCATGCCGAGGTCGGCCGCGTTGCCCGACCAGTGATCGGAGACCCTGCCGCTGGTCGTGAGCATGCTGTGCCTGGTACCTGTCGACACGACGATCTCCCGCCCGGCGGCGCCCGCCATGCGCTCGAGGTAGTCGACCAGCACCGGTTGCAGCGCGGGTCGGGCAGGATCCATCCCACTGCTGAGGACCGTGACCTTGCCGCTCCCGCCTGGCGGCATCCGAGCCGGCGTGGGCGCGGGCGGCAACTCCGGAGCTGGTGTCCCCAGGAACTGTGCATCGCCGAAGGTGAAGACGCCGCCGTCTTTGGCCACGAGCCAGTAGCCGCCGCCGCTTGAGGTACGCGCGATCCCGACGACCGGGCTGTTGAGCCTTGCAGTGGCCATCGAGCCGGCGAACCGTGCGCTGCCGAACGCGAAGACGCCGCCGTCGGCGGCGGTGAGCCAGTAGCCGTTGCCGCCTGGCGCCGCCGCGATCCCCACGATCGGGGAGTTCAGCGACTTGCCACTCAACGAGTTGTTGAACTGGGCGCTGCCGAAGGAGAACACCCCGCCGTCGGCGGCTGTGAGCCAGTAGCCGTTGCCGTCCGGCGCGGCGGCAATTCCGACTAGCCGGGCACTCAACGGCTTTCCGGCCGGAGCGCCAAAGAATCCGGCGCTGCCGAAGGCGAACACCCCGCCGTCGGCGGCTGCGAGCCAGTAGCCCTTGCCGTCTGGTGTGGCCGCGATCCCGACGACAGGTGCGTTCAGCGGCTTTCCGCCCAGCGCGCCAAAGAATCCGGCGCTGCCGAACGCGAACACCCCGCCGTCGGCGGCTGCGAGCCAGTAGCCCTTGCCATCTGGCGTGGCTGCGATCCCGATGACCGGTGCGTTCAGCGGCTTTCCGGCCAGCGAGCCAGACATCACGGCGTCGCCGTAGGCGAACACGCCGCCGTCACTTCCCGCCACCCAGTAGCCCTGCCCCGGCGTCGAGGCGATCCCGACAATCGCAGCAGCCTGCGCCTGCGCGGCCCCCGCGCATGCAAGCACGATGAGAACGAGGACCTGCGCGGTCACCAGCGTGACCCGGCGGTGGCGGAGTGTGCTGATGGCGATCACGATGCGCTCCTCGTCGTGCTCGATCGATGGATCCTGCGCGCAGGCCCCCGGCTGGCGCGATCGTACCTCGCCTGATCACCCCCGGGCGAGTGATTTATGAGCGGTCAGATCTCCCGGCGAGTTGCCATCCGAACCAGGATGACGTAGCCCGCGAGTGACCAGGCGGCGATCACCGCCCACGAGACCAGGCCCGCGTGGAATGGTGCGTGAGCGGAGAGTCCGTCGGCGAGCAGCTTCGTCCCTTGGCTGAACGGCAGGACGTCGAGGATCGTCGCGAGGATGCCGGAGGGAGCGAACAACACGGCGCCGGCCAGTGCGACGAGCGGCACGAGCAGGAACGACGCGTAGGTGTTGATGGAGTTGGAGTTCGGCCACAGCACGCCCGTCAGCAGTCCGAAGCCGACGAGGCTGACGATCAGGCCGAAGGCGGCCCCGAAGAACAGCGACGGGTCGTGTATGTCGAGCTTGGTCAAAACGACGATCAGGCCGACGCCCGCCAATCCGAAGATGAAGCCCGCCAGCGCCTTCGCCGCGAGGATCTCGGGGCCCGTCGCAGCAAGTCGCAAGGCGCTGAACGTGCCCGTCTCGAGCTCCTCCGCCGTCAGGATCGGCACGACCATCATCGCGACGAACACCAGGTGCAGGACGATGACCAGCAAGATGGTCACCGTGCGTGGATCGTCGAGCCCGTAGGGCTTGCTGTGCGCAGCCGGGACTACGCGGACCTGCGTCTGCGCTGCCGGCTCGCGCCCCGCCGCGTGCGTCAGCGCGTCGGGGACGAGCGCGATGACCGACTGTGCCGTCGGCGAGGCGCCTTCTGCCACGAGCAACTCGGCCCGTGCGGGTCCTCGCTGCGCCGCCGGCGCGACGACAACGGCAAAGTCGACGTCGTTGGCGGCGACGAGCTTGCGCGCAGACGCCGCATCTCGGGTCTGCCGCATCTGGACCTTGACGCTCTTGCCGGCGGCCGCGCGCAGCTCGCGCGCCACGCCGCCGCCACCCGGATCGACGATTGCCACGTCGGTCGTGGGCAGTTCGTTGGGATCCGTGAAGGTGGCGTTGTAGAAGAGCGCCATCCCGATCGGCAGCAGCAGCAGGACGAGGATGCGCCCGTCGCGACCGGCGTCGCGCAGATCCTTGGTGAGGATCGCCAGGATGCGGCGCGCGTTCACCATTCGCCTGCCTCGTCGCTGCGATCGTCCTCGAGGCTGCGTCCCGCGAGGCGGATGAAGACATCGGCGAGCGTCGGCTCGAGCGAGTGCATCGAACGCACGCGGCCCGTGTCGATGAGCTGCTGCAGGCGGGCTGTGTCCTGCGGCTCGTCGAGCTTCAGGCGTACGTCGGTGCCGTCATCGAGCAGGACGTCCAGCGCCGGCGCTGTGCTGGCGAGACGGAGCTTCAAGGCGCGTGGGGTGTCCAGGGCCACGAGCCTCCCCTCGGCCAGGAATGCCACGCGCTGGCAGAGCTCGTCGGCCTCGTTCATGTCGTGGGTCGTCAGGAAGATCGTCGAGCCGCCGTCGGCGAGCGCCGTGACGGTCTGGCGCAGATCGCGGGCGGAGCGGGGATCCAGGCCACGGGTCGGCTCGTCGAGGAACAGGACGCGCGGGCTGTTGAGCAGGGCACGAGCGAGCAGCAGGCGCTGGCGCATCCCGGTGGAGAAGGTCTTGACCTTGCGCCCGGCGACGCTGCTCAGTCGCACCTGCTCGAGCGCCTCCGCGCCGCGCTTCTTCGGCAGGCCGTACAGCGCGCAGAACAGCTCGAGGTTCTCTCGGGCAGTCGCGCGCTGGTAGACGTTGGGCGTCTCGGCAACGAGGTTGATCTGCCCGCGGATCGCTTCGAGGTCGCGCGGGACGTCGTGGCCGAGCACCCGTGCGCGGCCGCTCGTCGGCCTCGCGCGCCCGGTGAGAATCCGGATCATCGTCGACTTCCCGGCGCCGTTGTGTCCGAGCAGGCCGAAGATCTCACCGGGCGCGGTCCGCAGGCTGACGCCGTCGAGCGCCCGGACGTCGCCGTAACGCTTCGTCAGGTCCTCGACCTCCACGGGAGATTTCTGCAGCGCGGCCTCTGACGTCACGTCATCACGGTCCCTCGGATCGGTGCGATTGCCTGAGTCAGTCTGCGGGCGGGGACGGGATCTGTCATCGCCCACAGGGCGCATCTGCGCTCCTCCTCAGCGCAGATCCTTGGCGCCGCGACCTCTGTCGAAGGATGCAGGCGCGTCCGCGGTCGCCGCGCAGGCCGCGCGGCGCGCGGGGCCGCAACGTGCTCGGGTAGAGAGCCCGATCGGCGGTCGTCTACTGAATGGCATCCTTATTCGGCTGGCCGCGTGGGCCCAGCGCCGTGCGCACGAGCTCTCCGGCGGGTTCGCGCAGCCTCGACGCGAGGCCCGGGTCGATCTGCTCCGCTTCGTCGATCAGAGCCGCGATCAGGTTGGCGAAGGCCGTGCTGAGCTCCTGTCGCCTGAGTCGACGCACGAGCGTGTCGGCGATCGTCTGCATGGCGTCGGGAGGCAGGTCGTCGACGCCACGGCCCTGGTCGGATGGCAGTCCATGACGCAGACACGCGAGCGCGACGACGTGATCGCGTACCCCGTTGACCATGTACAAGGCCTGCAGTTTTCGGCCCCGGGCGATGCTCGATCGGGCATGCAAAGCGTACAGCCATCCCATGCCGATCAGGGTCTCGGGCGACGGCGACGATGAAGGCCCGGGCTCGTTCGCTTCACCAAAGAGCAGGCGGAAGGACGTGCCGGACGCCGCAAACGTCTCCCATGGCCAGAACGAGAGATCGACCTGCATCGTGCTGGACAACAGAAAGACGCGAAAGAGCGTGCTCCCAGACCAGACGTCGAGATGATCAACGGCCCCGTGGTCGTCATACATCCGCGCAGTCCAGGCATCGCCGACATCTGCGGGCCCAAGGCCGGCGGCAAGACGGAACGCGAGGTCGATGTCAGACCACTCGTCCTCGCGATCGGCGGCGGCCGACCCGACAACCGCCGCAGCCTTGATTCGCTCGTCTATCCGCGCGGCCGCGACGAGGCATTCGCGAAGGTCTCGGCGCTCGCGCTGGCTGAACACGTGCCGATCGTATTGGCAGCAACTCACAGCCGTAGGCGGTGAGATTTGCGCCACCCCAACTATGTCGACCTGCGACGCTCCACGAGACCACCAAGCCCCGCTCGCGCCGCCCTTACGACCCGCCCGACCCCCTGACGAGATTGGCTCAAGGCTATTCGAAGGGCCACCACTTCTCGCTTTGACGTGGGATAAGCGGTGCACGGTCTTCAGCGATGGCGCGAGAAGACCCGCGTCGCAAGGCGCACCGCCGAAGTATGGTCGCTGAGATCGCCATCGACATGAGTGTCTTCGCATCGGCCAGGCACCTGCTTCGTGGGCAGGTCGCTGCCCCGGCAACGACCGGTCCGCCGGCCAGCGGCGCTCCGGCCGCACTCGCAAGATCTAAGTGGCTGGGGAGCGCGCTGGAGGAAGCCGCGCTCGCCGCGATCCGCAGCAAGAACACCTACCTCGCCGCGCAAAGCCAGCGCCTGACGCCACGCCTCGGGCACGGCCGCGCGCTGGGAGCAGTCAAGCGCTCGCGACCTGGGCGGCGAGTACTTCCAACGCCGCGACGCCGCCCGCGCGACTAAGCCTGAAACCACCGCGCCGGGGGCGGTCGGTGGTTTGCGTCTGACTCAGCGCCACAGATCTGGGGTTTGATCAGATCGCATCTGGCAGGCTGTCCGGCTCTTCGAGGAGGAGCCCGTTCATGCCCGAGCAAGGACCGCCCAACCCGCCGAGCGGGGGCCGTCGTCGTAAGC
>DASVPU010000471.1:0-2826 GCA_036389475.1 Solirubrobacteraceae bacterium | reverse complement strand
AGGGTCGATGACGTGATGGCCGAGGTCGCGGAGAGTCGCGACGTTGCGCTGCACGACGGCGCTGCGCCACATGCGCTCGTTCATGGACGGGATGAATGCGACCGGCGCCTCGCAGGCGACGATCGCGGTCGAGACGAGCTCGTCGCAGATCCCGTGCGCGGACTTGCCGAGGATGTTCGCGGTGGCGGGCATGACGAGCAGGAGGTCGAGATCCGCGGTGAGATCGACGTGCGGAACCAGCGTCTCGTCGTCGCCCTTATGCAGGTCGGTGTGGATCGGCACGCCAGCGAACAGACGCATCGTCTCGGGCGGCACGAAGCGCGCCGCCGTACGGGTCATCATCACCCGCAGCTCGCGCGCCAGCGTCTGCCGGATAACGAGCGCGTAGTGCGGCACCGACAGCGCAGCTGGCGAGCCCGTGACCGCCAGCAACAGGCAGTCGCAGAGCAGGCCGCTGGCGCCGTCGCGCTCGAACTCGGCCGGCGGCATAAGATCTGCGCGATCAGCACATCACGGCCGGAATGAAGCCGATCTTCTTCCACAGGGCAGGGTCGCCCCATAGATCCCAGAACCGTTTGAGGATCTTCCCGTAGGTCGCGTCCGTCTCGAAGTCGGTGTCGATCTCCGCGATATCGACGGACTGCCACACCATCGGCTCGCGCGTGGCCGGCCTGCCGAGGAACGAGCCCGTGTGGGTGCCGGTGGCGACGATCCGCGAGACGACGCGGTGGCCGTCCACGTGCTGGTCGACGATCGTCAGCCGCAGGTCCGGGAAGACGTCGCGCAGCATGGCGAACAGCAGCCGGACGCCGCCGGGGCGGTAGTTCGAGACGCGGCCGTGGTGCAGCGCGTGCGGGGCGAGTTGGGCGACCGCCCCGTCGAGGTCCCCGCGGTTGACGGCGTCAACGAAGGCGTTCACGGCGTGCGCAACGTCCGCGCCCTCGCGATCCTCGACGCGGTCGGTCGTGCGGGTGGCGGTGAGTAGGAATTCCGACATTGGGGTCATCTCCTTTTGTGAGCTCACGACATCTGTGCGAGGAAGGTCTCGGGCACGACGCCCACCTGCGCGAGGAGGTGCAGCTCATCGAGGACGCCGCGGTGCTCGACGAACAGCCCGTCGCGCACGCGCGCGATGTCGACGGAGTGCACGCGGATCCGGCGGCCGGTGCCGGAGGCGCCGAGGTAGTCGCCGACATGGGTGCCTTCGATGAGCACGAGTGCGGCGACGCGCTCGCCCTCTGCGATCAGCTCCTCGATCGTCCAGTGCAGGTCCGGGAACGCCGCAAAGGTGGATTTGAAGGCGAACGCGACACCGTTTTTCGGGTACTCAGACAGGCGGGAGTGGTGGATGCAGTTCGGGTGCAAGCAGGCGAAGACCGCCTCGAAGTCGCCGACATTGCAGGCGTCGTAGTAGCGCTGCACAAGCTCCTTGGTCTGCTGCGTCGCGCGCGCCAAGTTGTCGCGCGGATTGGGTGGCTGGGGGTTACGTAATGGGCAGTCGCTCATGTCAATCCTCGTCGATGCGCAGGCACGGGACGGTGCCGACATCCTGCGCGAACGGCCGCCCGCCGTCTTCTCGTCCGTTGCTCAGTTGCTGGGTGACGCCTGCGCCGTGCGCCCCTCGAGCGAGTCCTTGATCGCCTCCGCGTAGCGGCGTGAGAGCTTGCGCAGGTAGCCCTTCATGAACCGCTCACCGACGCGCATCAGCCCCCGTGCGCGCACGCACGTGTGGAGGCTGACGGTCGACCCGCCCTCGCGCGGCACGACGGCGTAGGACCCGGAGAAGTCGATCGGGCCCTCGCCCGGCGGGGTGCGCCAGTCAACGCGCTTGCCGGGCTCAACGGCGACGATCTCGTGCGTCCCCGTCACCTCGCGCCGGCGCGGCTTCATGACCTGCTTGTAGCGCGCGCCGGGCTGGCCGCCGTCGCCCTCGACGAGCTCGCTGCTGACGACGTCCTTCCGCCAGCGGACTTCGTTCTCGGAGTTTGCGAGGAAGTCGTAGACCTCGCGCGGCGGCCGGTCGACATCGATGGTCTCTGTGTGCTCGAGCATGTCGTCCTCCGGTGCTTGTCGTGATCGGTCGGGGACGCTCGTCGTCAGGACGCCCAGCGTGTCCGCCATGAGGTCGTCCGAGAGTCCCGCCTGGGTCGACGAGCCGCTCGAGCGCGAGGCCGCACGTCAGCGCGAGCGTGACCATTGCGCAGCGCCGTACCCCGAGCGACCCCCGCTGGGCCGAGACGAGCTCAGCGAGGCCGTCGATGATAGACGACCTCAAGCCACGCCGAGAACAGCCGGTTCAGCTCCGCCAGGACCAGGCCGTCGCGGCCGTCGATCTCGACCGGGAGCTGGTCGCGGACGGCGCGAAAGAGCGTTCGATCTTGCCCTTCGTCGTCGCCGCTCTGGGGCTAGCGTGGACCAGCTCGACGCCCAGCACCGCGCCCACCCGCACCACCTGCGAGGACACAAAACGCAGATCCGCGATCGACCAGCACCGCGTCCGGGACCCCGCCATGCGCCAACCGCCGCAGCTGACGCACCTCGTTGACGACCGACAACGGCCGGTGCCCGCCGCCGCCAGCTCCGCGCAATACGCCTCCACGAACAGAACCAGCGGTCCCGTCACCCGCACCCATACGAAGACATCGATTTTGCTTACGGTATCCACCCTGCTTCACGGCATGGCCATCACGGCCTCCTGCTCGAGAACAAGAAGCACAAAGCACAGCGGCAACGATTTCGACTAGTGCGAAGAGCATTCGGAACCTCGTCGATCGCTGTTGCGGGTGGCGAGCATGACGTTTGCAGCAACGCTCTCATCGACACGTG
>DASVPU010000470.1:0-8592 GCA_036389475.1 Solirubrobacteraceae bacterium | reverse complement strand
ACGACCGTAAAAGCCGGGATCGAGGGCGGCGATCTCATCGCCGACGTCATCGGCCCGGACGCGCTGGACGAGGACAGCGAGTGGGGGTACATGATCTCGTTTCTGCCGGGGTTGAAGTCGGCCGGCGGCACCGAGGAGATCGTGCGCAACACGATCGGCGAGCGTGTTCTCGGGCTTCCGCCCGAGCCGCGTTTGGACAAGGGCATCCCGTTCTCGGAGCTGCGCGCGAAGGAACGCGCGGCGGGCCCGTGATGAGCGCGCGTCGTCGTTCGAAGATGGTTGGCGCGTTGGTGGCCAGCAGATCCTCGCCATGAACCTGGAGCTGACCGACGAGCAGACCTTCCTGCGCGAGGCCGCGCGCGACGCGCTGTCTCGGGTGAAGACGGTCGCCGCCGCGCGCGATGCTCTGGAGAATCCCGCTGCGCTGCCAGACCTGTGGCCGACCGCATGCGAGGCAGGCTGGCCGGGGCTGCTCGTCGACGAGCAGCGCGGCGGGGCCGGCCTGAGCGCCTTCGATGCCATGCTCGTGATGATTGAGGCCGGGCGCGTCCTGGCCGGCGTGCAGTTGCTCGGCCACCTTCCGGCGTCGATGCTGCTCGACAGCGCCGCGCACGACAGCACCGCAGATGTCGCCGAGGGCGAACTGCGAGCCTGCATCGTGCCTGCCTGTCCGCCCAGCGACACGACGGGAGGTTGGACGGTCGAGCCGCCGTCCGGCTCGGTGCGGCTCGACGCTCCGATGCTCTCTGAAGACGGGACGCTGACCGGATCGGTCGCATGGGTCCCCGACGCGGTTGGCGCAGGAATCTACGTCGTCGTCGCGACGAGGGACGGCGCGCCGATCGCAGTCACCGTCGATGGCGACGCCGCTGGCGTCGCGGTCGAGCCCATGGTGCGTTATGACGCGACGCGCTCGCTCGGGCACGTCACGTTCGGCGGGGCGCCAGGCACGGTGCTCGGGGGAGTCGGGGCCGCCGAGCTCGAGCGCGCGTGGCACCTTGCCCAGGCGCTCCTCGCAGCCGAGGCGGTCGGCTCAGTTGAGACCGCGCTTGCGCTATCGGTCGCGTACGCGAAGGAGCGGTTCACGTTCGGTCGCGCAATCGGCTCCTACCAGGCCGTGAAGCACAGCCTCGTCGAAGTGCTGCGCCTGCGAGAGAACGCGTACTCGCTGCTGCTCTACGCCGGCTGGGCGTACGAGGACGCGCACGACGAGTTCGCTTTGGCCGCGAGCGCGGCGCGGGTTGCGGGAGGCCACGCCCTGGACTACGCGAGCCGAACGATGATCTCCGTCCACGGCGGGATCGGCGCGACTTGGGAGCACGACGCGCCGCTGTTCTTCCGGCGCGCGCAGCTGTCGCGGCGGTTGCTCGGCGGTCTCGGTGACGCGACGGATCGGGTCGCAGCCGAGCTGCTCGACGCGGCGTAGGAGCGAACTACACTGAGCCACACGGGGCCATAGCTCAGATGGGAGAGCGCCTGCTTTGCAAGCAGGAGGTCGGCGGTTCGATCCCGCCTGGCTCCATCAGAGAAAGTCCAGGAAATCCAAGGTAAACGGCTTCCTGCACTCGCCGCAAGCGGCGACGGGAAGTCCCGCAGGTCAAGCAGAAGTCAAGCATCACGCTGATTGTAAGCGTGGGCGACCGGCTTCTCGCCCCCTTCTTGGGCGTCGAGCGCAGCCGCCGGCCGCCGCTCGTCCGTCATTCCTGGGTGCCCACATTGCGGACGTCCGCGCAGCCGCGAGACCAGCGTTGAGGCTCGAAATCGACCTCGACCTGCTGGCCGACGAGGTCGCGACTCGCGTCGCCGCGCGGCTGGCGGACCGGATCGCACCCCAGGCAACCTCCCCATGGATGGCGATGGAGGAAGCCATCGCCTACACGCGCATCCCCGCGGGCACCATCCGCAAACTGGTGGCCGCCGGGCGTCTCCCCGCGCACGGCGGGCGCCGGAAGCTGTTCCACCGCGACGAGTTCGACGCAGCGCTCCGGCATGGCGGAGCCTCGGATCTCAAGCTCATCTCCGATCGTCCGCGCAGCGCGTTGCCGTAGGCGCCACTCACGTGCGGGCTCCTGTGCGGGCGGGAAGGCTCCGCGGTCGGGTGCCAGTTCGCGGGGGAGCGTTCAGACGAGGCGCTCAAGTCGCCAGCGCCGTTGCTCGACGACGCTCCAGAGCTCGAGCCGGTAGTCGCTGGCTCGGATGCGGTCTGCGACCGCGGGACTCACGCCGGCCGCGCACTGCAGCAGGACACCCCGCAGCCGTGCCGCGGACGGTGGCGCTCGTGTTCGAGGTACGCGAGATAGCGCTCAACTTGGGCGGGTCCGTCTCGTAATCTCACGGCTCGTTTCGCTTCACCGACGATGTCACCGGCAATGAGGTCCACCCGGCCCGGCCACCCCAAGTCCGCGCTGGCGCGCCGGCGCGGTTGGGAAACCGAGCTTGCGCCAGAGCTCGGGTTTCGTCGCGACGGCGGGCCTCGATGTAGGCCTCGAGGCCCAGGCCGTGCAAGCCCGTCCAAAGAATCGGCTCCTGGTTGTAGCCGGGCTCGTCGAGCGGTATAGGCGTCGCGTCGAGACCGCCCGCCAGCTCACAGAGGTCGCGCATCAGAGTGGTGCACTCACCCCTCGAGGCCACCACCTTCTGGAAACCACCGCGGCCCGTGCGTGCGTGACGCTGCATGTCGTTGTGGCGCGCTAAACCGCGGGCGGATCGCGCAAAGGAACCTGGGTCACCGGCCAACCGATGACTTCGTGAAGCGTTGTAGCGGTAGGTCACGCACGACCGATACTGGAGGGCCACGGCCGGCCGATCCATGCGCCTGAGCGCGCCAACTACGGGGCAACTTAACGACGGGCCGAACTTCTCGGTTGCCCGGACATTGAGCCCTACCCCTCGCCAAGGAGATGTTCCATGCCCAAATGGGCGAAGTGGACACTGGGGATTTTCGGGCTCCTAGTCGTCATCAGTATCGCGAGCAGTGGTGGCAGCAAGAACACCAGCAAGTCCCAAGACGCCGCGAAGGTAGCGTCGGGCGAGACCCCCGCCGCGAAGGCGCCTTCAGGCGACACGACGGCAACGTGCGGCTCAAAGGCCACCGACGAGTGCACCCCGCATGTTGGGCCCAGTAACAGCGCGCGCGTTGACGCACTCATCTGGCGTCTCACGTCCGTACGCCAAACACAGACCATCGGCGAGCAGCAGTACGGCCTCGGCGCGAAGGCCAACGGCGTCTTTCTCGTGCTGAATCTCAGCGTCCATTCCGACAGGAACGAGTCGGCGACGCTGACCGACAGCACGATCAAGCTGGAAACTGATGGCAACACCTACGACGCCGACAACGACGGCACTATCGCTGCCATGGGCTCGGGTCAGGAGCCGTTCCTCCTCGACACCATCGGGCCGGACTCCGACCGACGCGGAACCGTCGTCTTCGACGTCCCCCGCAAGGTTCTCGACCAGAAGGTTGAGATCCGCTTCAACGAGCTCGGCTTCGGCGGCACCCACGGCTACATCCGCCTCCCATCGAGGATCCCCGCTTGAGCCGTCGCTGGTCTCCACGCAGTAGCCCAGCATCGGGTCAAGCCGTGGCCGCCCGTCGACATGGCACCAACCGCCGCGGTCAGACGCATCCCGTAATGCGCCCGCTGGCTACGGATCGCGGCTCGCTCCGAACCAACCGACGTAGTTGACGTAGCGCGCTTGCGGAGCCTGCTGCTCGCCTTCGGGAAACTCAAGCTGCGTCAAGCTGCGTGAGCCCCGCCGCGAGGCTCTTCCGCGGCGCCACGGGGTGCTGAGGCGAGGACCCTCGTGCGGTCGCCCGACCGTCCTTGACCAGCACCCCGACTGAACGGCGCAGCATGTCAAGCCCACACGCAAGCAGCTGGCCTACGTCAGAGCGCTCTCCGAGCAGACGGGCACGACCTTCAACTACCCGCAGACAGCGTGCTGGCCAGCTCCGAGGTCCACCGAGAACCCCTTTTGCTCAAGATGCGAAGGCCGCCTGACCAGCTGTCCGCCAACGAGAATTAGTAGACGCTACCTTGCGGCTCCTGACACGGCCCGAGCACTGGGCCATCATCGACAGCGGCCGGCGTTCCGGCGTAGGGCGCGAGGGAGACGATGATGGCGATGGGGGAGCTGGCGCGATGAGAGCGCCCGTGAGGGGGCTCGAGTACTCGGAGATCGCGCTGACTCTCACGAGCCTCGGCCGATCTTGACCCGGGGCACGGTCTGTAACGACGCCGGCCTGACGGTGGGCATCGGCCACGACCTCCGCGACCTTGCCGTAGCTGTGCGCGAGCACGTCGAGGAGTTCGTGGTTGGGAAGGCCAGCTAATTGCGCCCGCGTTGAATCGCGGGCGTCACCGGATTGAGGTCGGTCGGCCCGCGCGTCCCACCCGCCCGCAGGTGCGGACGATAGCCTCGCGATGTGACCGTCAGCAGGGATGGGGGATGGCAGCCGATCAGCGCATCGGCGCCCGTCGACGAGTGCGCGCACGGCCAGCGCGGGCTGTGCCCGTTCGGGGATCGTGCGCTCGACGCCGCACGGTCGGGGTTGAGATGGAGGTCGTAGGACTTGTACTGAGCGCGATAAGCGCGGTTCTGGAAACCGTCAGTGCCCGCGAAGCGCGTGGTCGGGGGTGCGGGTGGTGGGGAGGGCGATGATGGTGCGGGCCGCCTCGGCGTGACCACCCGCCTCCACCTTGACAGCCGCGAAGCGGCCATCACCCTGGCGGCTACTTCAGGCAGAACAGCGACCAGTCGTTTTTGTAGACGACGTGCACGCCGGCGCAGTTGAAGTCCATTCGCTCTGAGAAGAACGATGTCGCCAGCTCGTTGCCGTAGACGGCGGCGTTGGCGTTTTCGATGACGGTCCGGTCAAGCTGCGCCCACTGGTCGGCGACCGTCGCGGGGTCCGCTTCGCCGCCCAGCTTCTTCAGGCCGGCGTCGATCTTCGGGTTGCTCTTGAACTGGAGGTTGAACGTTGGTGAGGACTCCAGCGCCTTGGCGCTGAGGTTCGGCTCGAAGAAGTCGGCCGGATGGGGAAAGCCCTGATACCAGCCAGTGAACCCGATCTGGGCCTTGGTCTTCTTGGTCCCGATCGTCCCGTAGTAGACCTGCTGGTCGATGATCTTCGTGTTGGCCTTGAAGCCGATCTCGTTGAGCGTGTCGCGTAGGTAGTCGACGATCGCCGGGCGTGGGTCCTTGTTGTTGCCCCAGACGGTGACGCGCATGCCCTTGTAGCCGGACTTCGCGACGAGCTCCTTTGCCTCGGCGATGTCCGGGGGCCCGGCCGGATCTCCGTACGGGCAGGGCTCGATCTTCTTGTAGCCGATCCGCGCGTAGGAGGGCGGCAGGAAGTTGCAGGTCGGTGCTAGGCGGCCGCCGAAGATGCGCTGCAGCGCCCGGCTGTCGATCGCGTAGTTCACCGCCCGGCGGGCCTCGAGCTTGTCAAACGGCTTGGTCGTCTCGTTCATGAAGAACCAGTACGTGTTCGGGAAAGCGGTTGGCGTACTTGGTCTTGACCTCCGGCAGGAGGTCGCCGGTGGGGTCTTCGGTCATGAAGTCCAGCTTGTTGTCGATCACGTCCTGGGTCATCTTCGCCACGGTCGACTTGGTGACGGTGATCGTCTCGATGTTGCCGGTGGGAATGCCCGGGATGTTGAAGCCGGGCGTCTTTGTCAGGACATACTCGCGCGTCGGGTTGTTGATGTCGATCGTGTAGGGCCCCAGGCCGGGGACCGCGTTTGACCCCTTCATCGGCGACTTCGCCGCCGGCGTCGGCGCCGCGTCCGCCAGCGCGATCGCGAACAGGAACTTGCCGTCGGGCTCGCTGAGCTTGACCTTGATATCGCGCCTCGCTTCATCGGCCGTGATGCCGGAGATGTCGGCGTCCGGCTGCTTGGCCTGCTGATACTCGGCGACGCCCTCGATCCCCGACGAGTAGAACGCGAACGGACCGCCCAGATACATCAGCCGCTTGATCGTGTGCTCGAAGTCCGACGCCTTGACGGGCGAGCCGTCTGAGTACTTCAAGTTGGGACGCAGCTTGAAGGTGTAGGTCTTGCGGTCAGCCGAGATCGTCGGCAACGCCTCGGCCAAGCCCGGAATGAGCTCCGAACCCGCCGGCCCATCGACGTGCTTGTATGTCACCAGTCCGGTGTAGACCAGCTGCATCGCCTGATTGGCCTGGACAGTCTGAAACAGCACCGGATCATAGGAATCCGGAAGAACGCTGCCGATCCTGATCGAACCGCCCCTCTTGGCCTCATCGCCAGCGGCGCTCGTACTAGCGCCGCCGCTACTGCTCGTGTCATCGCCTCCGCACGCGGACATACCCACCACGCCGATGGCCACCAGGGTGACGATGGCGAGCGCACTGGCCTGCTTTCTCATGAGCAACGTCCCTCCTTCTGCACGTGAACCGCGCCATATGCATCGCGCGTCGCGCGTCGCTTGGTCTGAGCCGTCAGATGTCGGCGACCTGCACCGGATAGCGCTCAGCGATTGCCCTCGCGGTGCGGTGACGGGACGAGCTGGGCGCTTGGGTTGATGGATGCTTGATGGCGAGGGTGGGGAGGGCGCCGTCTGGGGGCAGGGCGTTCGTCATTTCGGCGACCTCCTCGGCAGGTCTCTTCGGCGGAGACGTCTGCCTTCGATGGGATGTATGGGTGATGAGCAAACACCCTTCGGTGCTGAGCATCGGCAATCGATCACCACCCAAGCTATCATCACTGGCAAATGACCTATGACTAGTGGGAATCAGGCCTCGGGTATATCGGCATGGCCCGAGCCCGGCGGACGCAAACCGGCCCCGGGGACGCTCGCGCTCGTGCAGGCCTTCATGAACACGCACTACGACCGCGCCAGAAAGCGCGGAGGTGAGACCCTCCTCAGCGCCGACGTGCTGCAAGGTTGGCTTCGCGCTCACCAACTCATAGGGCACAGAGCCCTAGGCGAGCACGACCTTCACCGCGCAATAGCTGTCCGCGAGGGCGTGCGCGCGCTCGCGCTCGCCAACAACGGTCACGACCTCAACACGACCGCGCTTGACGCGATGCGCCGGGCATCCGCCGGAGCAGTCAGCGAGATTCACATCGAGCCTGACGGACCGCAGCTGATCGTCAGCGCGGAGGCCGACATCAACAGCGCGATCGGGGCCCTATTGGCGATCACCGCGCGCGCGATGATCGACGGTACGTGGCCGCGATTGAAGGCCTGCCCCGGGCGCTACTGCGGCTGGGCCTTCTATGACCACTCGAAAAACCAGAGCGCCCGCTGGTGCTCGATGAAGGTCTGTGGTGACCGCGAAAAGTCGCGCGTCTACTACCAACGAAAGATCGCCAAGCAGCCATGACCGCGGCTCACGCAGACCGCCGGCTTCAACCGCGAGAGCCTGGAGTGGCGCGACGTCTATGACCGCCACGCTGCGCGCTGGCAGCGCCAGCGACTGTCGCGCGCAGCGCGAGGAGATTTCCCGGCTGCAGGGCGTCCAAGCTACGCCGCTGACGCCGCCACCCTGCACGAGCGCCCCAGGGCCGGTTTGTGTCCGCGTGGATCAGGCCATGCTCGGACACAGCGATTCTCGCTAGTCATAGGCGGGTTGCAGGTGATGATAGCTTCGGATTGTGACCGATCGCAACTTCAGCACCGCCGGCCAGATATCGCCAGGGCGCAGACAGCCGTGATCAAAAAACACGCGCCCACCGCGGCGCGCAAGCGCCGCGTGCAACCCGTCAGCCGCGTCGCGCTCCGCAGACGGTAAGCGATGAACACATCCCATTCAACGCTCACGCCCCGACACTATCCACGCCAACGATCTTCACACCACACGCGACGAACCGCTCACAAGGCGCTGGACGACACCGCTCCGCACGTCAGCGACCTGCAGCGCCACGGCCTCCACAGCCGCAGCCCGCTGAGGCACCGCTGCTTGGTCGCTCCAGTCGATGTTCGCACGCCATGCACGCTGTTGCAGAGACCACCGAGCCCCGCGATGCTCGTGCGGGCAGATAGATACACAATCGTTACTGACCCATTAGGCACGGCTGTCAACGCAGTCAGGAGGGCCCGGTTGCGCGGGCACCGGCTCAGCGTCGGCGGTTCGTTCGGCGATTTTGTACGCGTTCGCGAGGCCGTGATGGGTCTTGAGCGTGTCAGGGTGCTCGGCGCCGAGGATCCGCTCACGGTCAGCAAGCAGCCGCTCATAGATCTTGATCGTTTCTGAGATACGCCCACTTGTCTGATAAGCGTGAGCAAGAGAACGGCGGCTCCTGCGCGGGTCAGGGTGCTCGGCGCCGAGGATCCGCTCACGGTCAGCAAGCAGCCGCTCGTAGATCTCGATCGCCTCGGAGATACGCCCAACGACGTAGTAAGCGATGGCAAGGCCGTGGCGTGTGCTGAGCGTATCGGGATGCACGGCTCCGAGGATCACCCGAGCGTGGGTGGTGATGCGCTCAAATGCTGCTACCTCCCGGCTGCCGCCACCGAAGTGGTACAGATGGTCCGCTGCGCGTGCTCGACTGCCGCCCCCGGAGTGGTAGACATAGTCCGATACCCGATATAGCAGGCCGATCAGCTTCGTAGCGCTTTCGC
>DASVPU010000469.1:0-7297 GCA_036389475.1 Solirubrobacteraceae bacterium | reverse complement strand
CCAGGGGGCAAGACGACGCACCTCGCGGCCCTGATGGAGAACCGCGGCGAGATCGTCGCGGTTGAGCGTCACGCCGGCCGCGCGGCGGCGCTGCGGCGCACCGCCGAGCGGATGCGAACGACGAACGTGACCGTCGAGGTTGCGGATGCGGCGCACTACCGCGCTGCACAGCCGTTCGATCGCGTGCTGGTCGACCCGCCCTGCAGCGGCCTGGGAACGCTCCAGGGCCATCCCGACCTGCGCTGGCGCACCTCGCCGGACGCGATCGCGACGCTCGCGCGGACGCAGGCGACGATCCTCCAGGCAGCGATCGCGGCGCTGGCGCCCGGCGGCTCCCTCGTCTACTCGACCTGCACGCTCTCACCGCTGGAGAACGAGCGCCAGATTGCCGCGAGCGGCCTGCGAGTAAAATCCCAACGCGTCGTGTTGCCTCACCGTGATCGCTCCGATGGCTTCTACATAGCCCGTGCCTGCACGTGAGCACTGAGGTCGGGCTGACCTGCCCGAATTGCAAAGAGCCCTGGTTGCGGCCCGCTAACCTGCCGGGCCGCTACCGCTGCGTGTACTGCCTGCACCGCTTCGAGCTGTGCTCGCTGTGTCCGGACTGCGGGGAGCACTCGACCATCGTGCGGATGTCCAGGACGGCCATCCTGTCCTGCAACGCCTGCGCGGCCTCGATGCTACGGGAGATCTGAAACCAGTCATGCCACCGAACGAACGCCATGTCGCGCCGTCGATCCTGTCGGCCGACTTCTCCGACCTCGTCGGCCAGGTGCGCGAGGTGATGGGCGCCGGCGCGCGGGTCATCCACTGCGACGTCATGGATGGCCACTTCGTGCCGCCGATCACGTTCGGTCCGATGGTCGTCTCGACGCTGCGCGAGACGCTGCCCGACGAGGCGTACCTCGACGTCCATCTCATGATCGAGTACCCGGAGCGCCACGTCGCCGAGTTCGCCAAGGCGGGCGCGAACGGGATCACGATCCACGCCGAGGCGACGCCGCACATCGACTACACGCTGTCGGCGATTCGCGAAGCCGGCTGCCGCGCCGGACTCGTCGTCTGCCCCGGCACGCCGCCGGACTTCTTCGCCGAGTGCGACGTCGACCTGGCGCTCATCATGACCGTCAACCCCGGTTGGGGCGGACAGCCGTTCCTGCGCAACCAGCTCGACAAGATCCGCCGCGTGCGCGAGATGCTCGGCCCGCAGACGCCGGTCGAGGTCGACGGCGGCGTTGACGCCGAGACCGCCGTCGACTGCGCGGAGGCGGGCGCGACGTGGTTCGTCGCAGGCTCCGCGATCTTCGGCTCCGACGATCCGGCGGCGACGTTCCGCGAGATCGCCGCCGCCGTCGGAGCGGACCGGCAACCGGCCGGATGACGGCGGCGGACGACGGCGGTCCGCGCGGTCGCGGTCGCGGCCGCCGCCGGGGAGGACCGGCCGCCGGCGGGACGACCGCCGACGGCGAGACGACCACCGACGGCACGATCGTCTCTACGACCGACCTGCAGCGCCGCTACGGCGAGGGACCCGCCGCGGTCGACGCGCTGGCGGGCGTCAGCGTCGACATCGCGCGCGGTCAGTTCACGGCGATCATGGGCGCGTCGGGCTCGGGCAAGTCGACGCTCATGCACCTCATGGCCGGGCTGGACCGCCCGACGGGCGGCTCCGTCACGCTCGACGGCGTCGACATCGGCGGCCTCGACGATCGGCGCCTGACGGAGCTGCGCCGCGACAACGTCGGCTTCGTGTTCCAGGCGTTCAACCTGCTGCCCGTCCTCACGGCGGAGGAGAACCTCGTGCTGCCGCTGACGATCGCGGGCCGCAAGCCCGATCGCGACTGGCTGGAGTCGCTGATCGACACGGTCGGGCTCGCCGAGCGTCGAACGCACCGCCCGTCGGAGCTGTCCGGCGGCCAGCAGCAACGCGTCGCGGTGGCGCGAGCGCTCGTGTCCCGGCCCGCCGTCGTGTTCGCCGACGAGCCGACGGGCAACCTGGACTCGGTCGCGTCCGCCGAGGTGCTGGAGCTGCTGCGCACGGCCGTCGACGAGTTCGACCAGACAGTCGTCATGGTCACGCACGACGCCACCGCCGCGGCCCACGCAGACCGGCTGCTCGTGCTCGCCGACGGCCGGATCGCCCACGACGGCGCGGCGGGCACGGCCGAGGAGATCCTCGACGTGATGAAGGCCGTGGGGCCGGGAGCGTGAGGAAGGTCGCGCTGCGCGGGCTGCGCGCGCGGCCCGTGCGCACCGCGCTGACCGCGTTCGCCGTCGTGCTCGGCGTCGCGATGATCGCCGGCACGTACGTCCTGACGGACACGATCAACAAGTCCTTCACGGACATCTTCGCGCAGGCCAATGCCGGCACCGACGTGGTCGTCGTCCCGCGCAAGGTCGACAAGGACTTCTTCGAGACGCCGCCGCCGCTGGACGAGGCGCTCGTGGAGCGCCTGCGCGCGGCGCCCGGCGTGCAGGCCGCGGCCGGAGCGGTCTTCGGCGAGGTGTCGATCCGCGATCGGGCGGGCGACGGCGTCAGCAGCGGCGCCAACTTCGTCTCCTCGCTGCAGCCGGCGCCGTTTGAGCAGTTTCGCTTCGTCTCCGGCCGCGCGCCGACGACCACCGGCGAGGTCGCACTGGACACGAAGACGTTCAGCAAGCACGGCTTCAAGCTCGGCGACAGCGTGACGATCGTCGGCGACCAAGGGGCCCGGCGGCTGCGCCTGGTCGGCAGCGCGCGGTTCGGCGAGGTCGCGTCGATCGGCGGCTATCCGGTGGCGATCGCGACGCTGGCGCTGACCCAGGAGCTTGCCCGCCGTGCCGGCAAGCTCGACACGATCTCCGTCGCCGGACGGCCTGGCGTGACGCCGGCGCAGCTGAGCTTGAACGTGCGCGAGGCGCTCGGCGACGCCCCGGTGACGGTTCGTACCGGCGCCGAGGACGCCGCCCAGCAGGCGAGCGACCTCGAGAAGAGCTTCGGGTTCTTCCGCACTGCGCTGCTCGTCTTCGGCGCGATCGCGCTGTTCGTCGGTGCGTTCGTCATCTACAACACGTTCACGATCACGGTCGCCCAGCGCACGCGGGAACTCGCCTTGCTGCGAACGCTCGGCGCGACCCGTCGCCAGGTTCTGCGCTCGGTCATCCTCGAGGCGGCGATCGTGGGCTTGATCGCGTCGCTGCTCGGGCTGCTGGGCGGGCTGCTGCTCGCGCCGGGGTTGCGCGGCCTGTTCACGCTCATCGGCGCCGACCTGCCCGCGACCGATTCGGTGATCGCCGCACGAACGATCATCGTGTCGCTCCTCGTCGGGGTGCTCGTGACGATGCTGGCGAGCACCGTGCCGGCACTGCGCGCGACGAGGATCGCGCCGATCCTGGCGCTGCGCGAAGGGCTCACGGCGGCGCCCAAGCGCGGCCGCGGGCGGCTCGTGGTGGCGACGCTGCTGTGCCTCGCCGGCGGCGTCGCGATCGCGCTGGGGTTGTTCGGCGGCCAATCGGGCGGCGGCGCCGCCGCGACCCTCGGCGCGGGCGCCGTCGCGATCTTCCTCGGCGTGGCGCTCTTCAGCCCGCAGCTCGTCCGGCCGATCGCGGCGCTCGTCGGCAAGCCGCTCGAGCGAGCCGCCGGGATGAGCGGCCGGCTCGCCCGCGAGAACGCGATTCGCAACCCCGCACGAACGGCCGTCACCGCCGCTGCATTGATGGTCGGGGTCGCGCTCGTCGCGTTCGTGTCGATCTTCGCCGCGGGCCTGCGCGGCTCGATCGACCGCGCCGTCGACCGCTCGTTCGCCGGCGATCTCACGGTCCGCGACAAGTCGGGCTTCCGGCAGACCCCGGCGGCCGTCGCGGATGCGGTGCGCCGCGTCTCGGGCGTGCGCGTCGTCAGCGCCGTGCGCTTCTCGCAGGCCAAGCTCGCCGGGCGCACGAGCACGACCTCGGTGACGGGGATCGATCCCGAGACGATCGCCGACACGTACCGGCTGAGCTGGAAAGACGGTTCGGACGCGACGCTGAAGACGCTCGGACCCGGCGACATCCTCGCCGATGCCGGCTTCTCGGACTCGGTGAAGATCGGCGACCGCTTGTCGATGCTGACGCCGGCGGGCAAGCGCATCTCGTACGTCGTGCGGGGCATCCTGGACGAGGGCAAGGACTTCGGCCTGCTCGGCGGCGGGCTCGTCGTTCCTAACGGCCGCATGGCACTGGACTTCGACGTCAAAAACGACTCGTTCGTCTTCCTGCGCTTCGCCGACGGCGCGAACGCCGGCACCACGCGGCGGGCCATAGACAGTGCGCTGGCCACGTCCTTCCCCGATGTCGAGACGCAGGATCGCGGGCAGGTCAAGGACCAGCAGGCCGGCCAGATCAACCAGCTGCTGTACCTCATCTACGCGCTGCTGGCGCTGTCGGTGATCGTCTCGCTGTTCGGAATTGTGCTGACGCTGGCGCTGTCGATCTTCGAGCGCACGCGCGAGCTCGGGCTGCTTCGAGCGATCGGCGCCTCGCGCCGCCAGGTCAAGCGGATCGTACGCTTGGAGGCCGTCATCACGTCGCTGATCGGGGCGCTGCTCGGGCTCGTGCTGGGCGTCCTCTTCGCGCTCGTGATCAGCCGGCCGCTGGCGCAGGAGGGCTTCCGGCTGACGTTCCCGATCGGCACGCTGCTGGCGCTCCTCGTGGGCGCGGCCGCCGCCGGGATGCTGGCGTCACTGTGGCCGGCGCGCCGGGCGGCGCGGCTGGACGTCCTGGAGGCGCTGGCGTATGAGTGACGCTAGCGTGCGGCGCATCGTGCTCCTTCGCTGCTTGCCTGTCGCGGTTGCTCTGCTGGGCTTCGCGTTCGCTGCTCCCGCCGCGCGCGCCGGCGGGCCGGGGATAACGCTCTTCGCGCCCAACCGCGTCCAGCCGGTCACGTTGTCAGGAGACCAGATCGCCGCCAGGGCAAACGTCGGCCCGAGGCGCTACACCCTGCGCAGGAGCCCCGGCTCGGCAGGAACGAAGCTCACGCTCAGGGGGATGTCGATCCGAGGACTGCTCCAGCTTGCAGGCCTCGATCCAGACGCCATCAACTTCGTCACGATCGTGCGCGAGAACGGCAGCCTGCTCGGTCTCACGCGTGCCGACCTCGCCGATCCGCCGCCGTTCCCCGAGGGACCGGTGCTCGTGACCGAGGAGAGCGGAACGACGCGCTTCTTCCGACCCGTCCGTGACCCGGACGGAACCAACGCAGAGGACAACATCACCACGTCGAGCGCCGGGCCGCTCGAGATCTCGGTCGACGGCGGGGGGCTGCTGGCGATCAAGGCTCAGGCAAGCCGCAGGAAGGTGCGCACGGGGGAGATGGTCAGGTTCAGTGCGCGCGTGCGCTTCCCGCCCCCACGGGCGCAGCTGACCTACCGGTGGGATTTCGGCGACGGCACGAGCGCCGTCGGGGCGCAGGCGTCGCACGTGTACACGATCGCCGGCGACATGCAGGCGCAGGTCGCGGTACGCGGAACCGCGGGATCGACCGCCCGCTGCAAGACGAGCTGCGGCGGGGTTGCGACGGTCGACGTGCGCGTCGGCGACCCGCCGGAGCGCAACCAGGCGCCCGACACGACGCCCGGGAGCGGCACCGGCAACCCCCAGGCGCCGGGCTCGTCGGCCGGTGGCGCCGTCGCCGGTCAGGGCGGCAGCGGGGGAGGTCCCGGCACGGGCACGGCCGGTGCCCCGTCCGCGACGCCGAAGCGCAAGGCGAAGGCCAAGCGCGAGCCGGCGCCGGTCAAGGCAAAGCCGCCGCCGCCCAGCGAGCGGTCGTCCGGCGGGTCGCCCATCACGGGGCTGCTGCTCGCCGGAGAGCAGACGCTGCCGACCGCCAGGCTGCCGGCGCTCAAGTCGTCCGCCGCTTCGCAACCCGCTGGGAGCCCGCAGGGCCTGCAGGCGACGCGCGGGGGCAGCGAGGATCCCGGCCGGCTCGGCGGCGGCATCGCACTTGCGCTGGTCGTCGTGGCCCTGGGAGCGCTTCGCGAGCGCCGACACGTCAAACTGCGCGTCGCATGATCGCCGCGGGGGGAATCGAGGAGCTGCTGTTCGTCATCGCCGAGGCGCTGCGCGTGCCCGTGCTCGTCGCCGCGCTCGTCGCAGCGCTGTTCATGCTCTTCGATCTCGGGACGTTCCTCGTCGAGCTGGTGCGGCGGCGCCGAGCCGGCCGCGGGGAGCTCGTGCAGCAGGCGTCCGAGAGCGCCCGCAGGTCGCTCGGTGTCGGCGATCCACCGGGGGCTGAGCGCGCCCTCCTGCCGCTTGCCTCCAGCGCACAGATGGCCGACGCGCTGGCCGAGCTCGTTGCCCATCACAACGAGCCGGGCGCGAGTGACCGGCGCGCCAAGGCGCTCGCCGACTTCGACCTGAGCTCGCTGCGCAAGCTCGAGCGCAGCCGGATGCTCGTGCGCTTCGGCCCTGCCCTCGGTCTGATGGGGACGCTCATCCCGCTGTCGCCCGCGCTCGACGGGCTGGCGAAGGGCAACGTCTCCCAGCTGTCGGAGAACCTGCGCGTCGCGTTCAGCGTGACGGTCATCGGCCTGCTGATCGGGGCGGTCGCGTTCGCGGTCTCGCTCGTGCGCGACCGCCTGTACGCGCAGGACCTCTCCGACCTCGAGTACGTCGCCGCGGCGCTGGCGCCGGAGGAGGCCTGAGTGAACTCGCGTGTGACACCACGCGCGCGGCTGCGCGGCGACCGCTCCGGCGACCCGCTCGACGGACTCGTCAACCTCTTCGACCTCGGCATCGTCCTGGCGGTGGCGTTCCTGCTCGCCGCGTTGCAGTCGGTGAACCTGACCGACCTGCTGACGCGCTCGAACGTGACGGTCCTGCGCACCGAGGCCAATCAGCAGACGCTGATCGTCAAGCAGGGCGACCAGATCAAGACCGTCCACCTGAGCAAGAAGACGGTGACCGCGCAGGGCGAGCAAGTGGGCGAGGTCTACAAGCTGGCCGACGGTCGCCTCGTGTACGTCAAGGGCGGCCCGGCCAAGACGCCTTGAGCTGACCGCTAGGCCCGCGGATCGCGTCTCCGGCGCGTGCTCGTCGTCGATGCGTGCGCAATGAGCTGCACCCAACGACGACGAGCACCGTTACCGTTCGATAGGCACGCCGTATCGATCGGAAGAGCGCTCCCTGCCTCCCGGTTCGCCCCCCAACCAAAGGAGCACCTGCTCAAATGCAGCGTTCATCCATCGCTATCACCGCCCTCACCGCGCTGGTGGTGTCCGCCGTACTCGCCGTCTCAGCACTCGGCGCGACGAAGACCGTCAAGATCGGAGACAACTTCTTC